>NZ_UCNZ01000005.1:0-35321 GCF_900474245.1 Synechococcus sp. UW179B | reverse complement strand
AGCGATTGATTGAATAGTGCATATCGATACTGGATACGCATCAGCATCACACCTACCAATCAAGCCATTACACAACTATTTATACAATCAGGATCTCTATGCATCAGAGAACAACAAAATGCACGCTTAGAGACATCACGCAGCCCTGTTCTCATAAGGTTTCCCCATAGTCGTGATGTTTGGCCAAGTCCTTAGTGAATACACTCCGCAGCAGATATAAACATGCAGCTATCACACAAAAGATAATTTTGCTATTCCTCAGTCAGCCTCATGGATTGATTCTTCTGCACGATAAGAAACTATCGACGCAAAGGAGATATGACCCTGATCGACAACGACCACGCCAACCAGCACACCTCATAACAATGTCTGAATATCTCTCTCCTTTCTTCAATCCACTGGTCTTTGCTCTGCCTCACCATGTCGGCAACTTGACTCTCCCTGTTGGCTTGGCATAGGTCCTAAGTAGTTCCTCGGTTCGATGTCCTGCCACTGCTGCAAGATCAGCAGGACTGTTCCCTAATGCAAGTGCATGACTCAGAAAAGAATGCCGTTGGGCGTACAAACGTCTGGGGATCAGTCCCACCCTCCTCTGACTTCTCTTCCACACCCGCTCTAACCCTGAGTCATACAGATGTCCGTAAGTCCTAGGGGTCACAAAAACCAAGCCTTCCTTCGTGTTCAGACCCAGGCATTGCATTGTCTTTCTGTGTTCTCTCAATACCTGCATTGCCTGATCGCTGAGCGGAACGACTCTTGCCTTACCTGTCTTGGTTCCTGACCACAAACGCCTGTGAGTCGCTGTGCCATCACGTCTCAGCGTCTTACTGATCAGCAGTTCCCCTTCATCTAGGCGCACGCAGTCCCAGGTCAATCCAATCAGTTCTGCATTCCTCAGCCCTGTGCTTAACCACAATGCAAAGCAAGGGTAGAACCACTCTTCATTACTTCTCAGATCATTCAGCACCCTCTTGATCTCTTCCTTGCTGAGCACCTCCTCTTGCACTGACCTAGGTGGCACCTTCACCTGCACCAAACGCAGTGCCCTATTGCAGGGTTGCACTGATCTGATTGTGCTCAGAATCGTGGACTGCGTGGATGCCGCCAACCCCTCATTCTTCATCCAGACCAAGAAGCGATCTACCTCTGCTCTTGTCCTGATCGGTAGTCCAAATCGCTTCACCAGCCGATAGACATGTGTGACCCTTGCTTGCTTCTTCTCTTCTGATAATTGCGCTAATCCTTCCAGCAAATGAACATCACGTCCCTCAACCAACGGTCGATATCGATTCAGGGACAGGTCCAAATCACCCTGCTGGGAATCCCGCCAGATTTCAGCGCAGATGGCTTGCCCCCTGGCTTGGGCAACTGGATCATCAAAACGTCCGAGGCGATTGATGAAATAGTCGCGCCCGTCGAGCCTCAACCTGACTTGGAGAGCACCGTTGTTATCCCTCACCCTGGGTGGTTTCTTCAACATCCCTCTCCCTTGCATGGAAGTCGGGCTTAGGGCTGACATCCCTCAAAAGCCAAGCCAGTGCGACAGATCTTGTAGTTCTTCTTAGCCCTAAGGGGTCTTATTGCGAAATCCCATGCACTTCTGGCTTGGGTTCTGGCTTATGGACTAATAGGAGTCCTGAGCATCCCTGAGCGATTCCTTCACAACGACTGCAAGCAAAAGGCATCGGCACCCCACGCCTCGCCCGCGGCGACAAGCTGCATCACAAGTTCGCCGTGATCGACCAGCGCAAAGTGATCACGGGATCCTTCAATTGGTCTCCTTCCGCAGCCCACACCAATGATGAAACCCTGCTGATCATCGAGTCACCCAAACTCGCTGCTCACTTCACTCGCGAGATGGATCGGATGTGGCGGGGAGCAGAGCTGGGGATCACGCCACGAATACAACGGAAGCTGGCACGACAGCGAGCGAAATGCGGGAGTAGAGTCCAGCGCAAGGAAACAAACTCCAGCACTGGTGCAAAAAGATAAAACTTGTTTGGCTTTGACGCCTTAATCCAGAGCACCTTGGATGACATCACCAACGCTGAACTGCACATTCTTGCGGAACCCAGCAACATCTAATTGGCGCATGAGCAAAGCCGCTGCAAGGAAGCCGATCATCTGCAAGCCAAAGAGACTGCCATAGGCTCCGAACATATCGCCACCATTCCATGTTTTAAACAGCGTGAGAAGCCCACCACCACTGATCGTGGCAAATCCCCGGGAGTAGGCATACAACGCCCCCCAGATTCCGAGCAATAAGCCCACCCTTCCTGGCTCCACAAAGCTAAACATCAACGTGAAGCTTGCATGAATGCAGATTCCAAGCGACACACCAAAAAGAGTTAATGGAACATACAAACTTTCAAACGACTGCCATGGCGCCGACAACAACATCAGAGCGAGGGAAATCGAAGCAAAGACCGCCCCAAACTGGGCTGTACGAATGTTGACAATCCTGTGGACTAACTGAAAACCACTGAGGCCAAGTCCAACAAAAAAGCCCACTGCCAAGAAGGCATTCAGTGCCGTTGTGGCACAGATGCTCATGTCAAAGACCGCGGCGCCATAGGGCTCGAGCACCGCGTCATTGAGAAACATGCTGAAGGTGAACAGGCACAAAGCACCTGTAAATCGTCCGAACTGAGGAATCGATCGCAAACGACCAAGCAATTGAAGCAACGTCAGGGATTCACGCCCGTCCCTGGAGTTGCCTGCCACATCCTGATCGTCCCCATCTAGAGATTCGGTTGCCTGATTTGGCAGATCACGCCGCTCCAAACCAATGACTGACAACACACCAAGACCAAACAGCAGCAGGGGAGTCACCACAATCAGCCGTTCGAGTCCAGCGATGACGGCAGCTTGACCGGCCTCCAAACCACAGGCTGCACCAAAGATCCGATTCACAAGAGCGGTTCCTAACAGAACCCCCAGCAGCCGCATGCCCCAAACCACAGACAACACACGGGGACGCTCGCGATCCGTCGTGAGATCAACGATCAGAGCAGAGAAGGCCGTTCCCCCCGCCGCAACGGCTGTACCGATGGCGATGGAAATCAAGGTCAGAAGTCCCATCCAGGCAGCAAAGAAAGGCTGCTCTGCTGAGGGCATGGTTCTAGCGAGTTGCAGCACCACCCATCCCGCACCTCCAAACAGCAACGACAAGGCAAGCGAACTCAGCACGATGAAGGGGGTTCGCCGCAATCGCCCCGGAGGGATTCGATCCGAACGATCACCGAACCAAGCCCGGCTGAACCCCATCAGTTGCTGAGCTCCGAAGGCCAGAGCCGTCAATGCAGCAGACACGCCAATCTCAGTGATCAGGAGACGATTCAGGAGTCCAAGAATGAGAACCCCGAGGATTCCAAGGCTGAGCTGAAACAAGCCCAGACGCACACCTAGACGTACAACACGCACAACTGACAAGGGCTTGAGCCAATCCATCCATTCACCGAGATGGTACGCAAAGCGCAAAGGACGGCTTGGCAGCGTGCGCCCATGCGCTTGTTCTGGCGCCAGAATGCTCCTATGACTTCCCTTCTGCCCGCGCGACTCTCGCCACTCCTTGTTGGCTTAGCGATCCTGGCGCCTAGTGCGGTTCGCGCACAATTGAAATACGTAGCGTTTCCCACCAAGGATGAATTGAGGTCCCTGCAGCTACTGGCTTACGCCTGCTCACGGGAAAACACGCTGGACACCTGTACGCGCACGCGTGAAATCGCCAATCCACTGATGGACCATCCACGCCTTCCAGCAGCCTGTAAAGACACGGTGTGGGAGCTGATGCAAGAAGCCAAGCCAGCCGCAACCAACAGCTCTCAACGCCGCGACAGCATTGACAGTCCCGCACGCCGGCTCACCGTGGTCTGTGCTGATCCTGAAAAACCGAGCAAACCAAGCAATCCATCTTCAGGAGGATCTCCAGCCAATCAAACCTGAAGCAGGATTGCCGCCCTGAGCAAGGGATGCTCACGAAGCGCATAGACAAAGTCAGGCTCTTTGTTCAGGGGCCGGGCAACCGCGCTTCCTATCAATAGCTGTGATAACTGGTCTGATCGAGAGCCATGAACCCCCATCAACAGGCTTAGGTTTTGGGGAACGATGCTGCCTCGTCATGACCCCTTCAATGCCGACGGAACCCACCCAGCGGCAGGTGCAACTCGAGGCGCCTTTCACCGACCAAAAGCCAGGCACCTCTGGTCTCCGCAAAAGCAGCCAACAGTTTGAACAGCCCCACTACTTAGAGAGTTTCATCGAAGCCTCCTTCCGTACCCTCCCGGGAATGAAAGGAGGAACCCTGGTGCTCGGAGGAGATGGCCGCTACGGGAACCTCCGCGCCATCGATGTAATCCTGCGCATGGGTGCAGCCCACGGATTGCAGAAAGTGATTGTCACCACAGGCGGCATCCTCTCCACGCCTGCGGCTTCAAACCTCATTCGACAACGTCAAGCCATCGGCGGGATCATCCTTTCCGCCAGCCACAACCCCGGTGGCCCTGATGGTGACTTCGGCGTCAAGGTAAACGGAGCCAACGGCGGCCCTACTCCTGCGTCCTTTACGGATGCGGTCTACGACTGCAGCAAAACCCTCACGGGGTATTCAATCGTGGATGCTCCTGCCATCAGCCTTCAGGCGCCAGGACAGCACAGCATCGGTGAGATGCAGGTCGAGGTCATCGATGGCGTCGATGACTTCGTGGCGTTGATGAGGACATTGTTTGACTTCGAGAGCATTAGCGCTCTGATTCGCAACGACTTCCCCTTGGCCTTTGATGCCATGCATGCGGTCACGGGGCCCTATGCCAAAAAATTGCTGGAAGAGGTCTTAGGAGCACCGGCTGGCAGCGTCCGCAATGGGACGCCCTTGGAAGATTTTGGAGGCGGGCATCCCGATCCCAACCTCACCTACGCCCATGAACTCGCCGATCTCCTGATGGAAGGTGATGCCTATCAATTCGGTGCTGCGTGTGATGGCGATGGCGACCGCAACATGATTCTGGGCAAGCGTTGCTTTGTGAACCCAAGCGACAGCCTGGCCGTCCTAACGGCCAACGCCACCCTTGCCCCTGGCTATGCCTCAGGCCTCGCTGGGGTTGCAAGATCGATGCCCACCAGTGCTGCCGTGGATGTGGTGGCCAAAGACTTGGGAATCAAATGCTTTGAGACGCCGACCGGCTGGAAATTCTTCGGGAACCTTCTCGATGCTGGCGACATCACGCTCTGCGGCGAAGAAAGCTTCGGAACAGGCAGCAACCACGTGCGCGAAAAAGATGGGCTATGGGCCGTCCTGTTTTGGCTCCAGATTTTGGCGAAGCGACGCTGCAGTGTCGCCGAGATCATGAGCGAACACTGGAACCGTTACGGGCGTCACTATTACTCGCGCCATGACTACGAAGCCGTTGCAAGCGAGGCAGCGCATGGGCTTTATGACCGCCTGGAAGCCATGCTTCCAAATCTCATCGGTCAACCTTTCGCGGGCCGAACCATCAGTGCCGCTGACAACTTCAGCTACACCGATCCCGTCGACCAATCCGTCACCAAAGGGCAGGGGCTGCGCATCCTGCTGGACGAGGGAAGCCGGGTGGTGCTGCGCCTGTCAGGCACAGGGACCAAGGGAGCCACATTGAGGGTGTATCTCGAGAGCTATGTCCCCACCACGGGTGACCTGGCTCAGGATCCCCAAGTCGCACTAGGCGACATGATCCAAGCCATCAATCAGCTCGCTGAGATCACAGAACGCACCGGAATGGAGCGCCCAACGGTGATTACCTGAGTAATTACCTGATGGAGATCAGGCGTGGGTTATTTCTTCTGTGACTCACGCCTGCCTCGATGGGCATTGGGATGGCGATAGACGGGATCCACAGCTTCTTCCTGGAGTTGACGGGTGGATTCAATGGCAAAACCAGCGAGTCCAGAGGATGCAATCACCATTAAGTAGAACAATCGCAGCCTGGTGAGATCAATCTCAGCCGGGGTGTTCTCAATTAAAATCTTCAAGAAATAGGCAATTGCACAGCCGATTGCGAGTCCAATCGCAATTGCCACCAACACTCTTGAGCCACTAAATGTCTTTTTGGTCATCAGTTCAGCTGAGGATCAGAAGCAGGCTTGGCATCGGCCTGACCTAGAAGCGATTTCATCACCACATAGAACACAGGAACAACCAGAGTGGAAAGGAAGGTTGCCACCAAGAGACCACCAAACACCACCAAACCCAAGGAAGATTGACTTTGTGCTCCAGCTCCACTTGCCAACATCAAGGGCAAAAATCCTGTGAGGGAAGAAATCGCTGTCATCAAAATCGGTCTTAAGCGCGATTGAGCAGCAAAGCGAGCAGCTTCAAGGGCCGAAGTGCCCTCAGCCATTTTTTGGTTCGCCAAATCCACAATCAAAATTGCATTACCACCGGCCAAGCCGATGAGCATCACCAGACCAACTTGGGCATAAATATTGAGGACCTGACCAGCCGCGCCAAGGAACACTAAGGCCCCAAGCAAAGCCGTTGGTACGGTCAACAAAATAATGATTGGATCTGAGTAACTTTCATACTGCGCTGAAAGCACCAAGAACACCGCCAAAATACCGAGAGCAAAAATCACCACGGCCAAGGACCCAGCCTTCACCTCTTCTCTTGAAATACCAGTCCAATCAAATCCCAACCCCTGTAGGTTGGCATCTTTGAAGATGGTCTTCATCGCTGTAATCGCCTGGCCAGAACTTTTGCCAACGGCAGGTGTTCCATCAATCTTGATCGAACGATAGAGATTGAAGTGAGGGATCACACTTGGGCCATTGGTGGGCTTCACAGTGAAAAACTCTGACAAGGGGATTTGTTCCCCTTTCATGCTCTTCACATAAACAGCCGAAAGCTGTTCAGGGGTGGCTCGGTTAACATCATCAGCCTGCACATAGACGCGTCGAACCTTTCCCTCTTGGAAGGTGTCATTGACATAGGCGCCACCAAAATTAACGCTGAAAGATTGCATAGCGGAGCCAAAATCAACCCCTAGAGACGCCATCTTCTCGCGATTCACCTTGATTTCGATCTGAGGCGATTCTGGCGAGAACAGGGTGTACACACGATTCAGGATTGGATTGGAATTGCCGGCCTGCATGATCTGCCCCGCAGAGGCAAAGAATTGGTTCAACCCATAGGCACCACTGCTTTGATCCAACAACTGGAATTCAAAACCACCACCAGCGCCATAACCAGGAATCGAAGGGGGCTCCACCACAAACACCCGACCACCATCAATCGACATCAACAATTTTTTGTTCAAGCGTTCAACGATCGCCGCCACTGAGTGCTCACTTCCTTGACGCTCATCCCAATGCTTTGTTCCAAAGAAGAACAATCCCTTATTCGGTGCGTTTCCATCCAAACTGGCCCCACTAAACAAGGCGGCAGCAGAAATATCATCTTCAGATCGCAAAACCTCGGCCACCTTGCGGTTGATGGCAAGGGTCGTCTCATTCGAAACACCATCAGGAGCCTGCACAAAACCAATGGCATAACCCTGGTCTTCGATCGGAACAAATCCTCCAGGGATGCGCGTAAAAGCAAAGCCAGTGAGCAGGATTCCAGCGGCAAGAGCCGCCATCACGATCGGGCGAGCTTTTAGAACCTGATCAAGAATTTTCGAATAGCGCTTTTCAAAACCCGCGTAAAAGCGATTGAAGTGAATAAAGATCTGAGGAATGAACCAGCCAACAACAAGACCAATCAGCGTGAACAAGATCACAGGGATGAGGTTGGTCACCCCCACGAGAATCAAACCCACAACGGCTCCACCCGCAGCTCCAGGCATCCGCAAGGGAATCGATGTGAGCTTCATCGCAACGAAGCCAATCAAGGCACCAACCACCACTGGGATAAGAACCAATCCGGCGCCATTCCCAGCGCTCAAAAGGCCGTAGGCAAAACCAAGAAAAACGCCAGCTGTGGCGTATTGCTGTTTGCTCAGCGGCTTTGTTTCTTTCGACAGCAACAGGGCTGCCAACATGGGCGAGAACGTCAGTGCGTTGAAGGTTGAGATCCCAATCGAAAAGAGGATCGTGGCAGCAAACTGCTTGTAGATCGTCCCTGTTGCTCCGGGAAAGAACAACACAGGAAGGAAAACCGCCATCTTGACCAATGACGTCGCAATCACAGCACTGAAGAGTTCATCCATGGTGGCCATGGCCGCCTGCACAGATGTCATACCCTCAGCTTTTTTGGCAGAGGTGTCTTCAACCACCGTGATCGCATCGTCAACGACCAAACCCGTTGCAAGAACGAGACCAAACAAGGTGAGCTGATTAAGGGAGAACCCGAAGGCCAGCACGAGCGCGAACGTACCAATCAATGCCACAGGAATGGCGATGGCTGGAACGAGCGTTGCTTTCCAGTTCTGAAGGAATAAAAACAGAATCAAGACCACCAGAATCACAGCATCCCGCAGGGAATTGGTTACCCCTTTGATGGACTGGTTGATGAAGTCAGTGGTGTCATAAATCACCTGAGTGTTAAGACCTACAGGAAGCGTCTGTTCAAATTTCTCGATCACCTCCTTCACACCGTTAGACACCTGAATGGCGTTACTTCCTGAGAGCTGATAAACAGCCACACCAACAGAAGGCGTGCCTTTAAGGTCCATCGCATCGATCCCGTAGGCCTCTCCGCCCAAGCTCACGCGACCAACGTCTTTAAGCTTGATCAAACCACCGGCATCGGTCGTTTTTAAAATAATATTTTCGAATTCAGTTTCTGTCGTTAAGCGTCCCTGTAATTGCACAGTAAATGTGTATTGCTGACCTTCAGGAGCAGGAGAGCCTCCGATCTTGCCCGCTGGGACCAACCGGTTTTGACTCTGAAGTTTCTGAACAACATCAGTGGAGGTAAGCCCATTGACTGCAAGCTTTTCCGGGTCAAGCCACAACCTAAAGGCAACTTTACGGTTACCAAAATAAGTAACTTCTCCCACACCAGGAACCCGTTTAATATTATCGGTTAAGTTTTTATCCAGATAACCGCTTATCGTCTCCACACTATATTCTGTTTTAGAAGGATCAGAGTTAACGAAGTTATAAACAAGCAGAATCGAATTCGAGGCCTTGTTTACGGTGACTCCAGCTTTACGAACCTCCTCAGGCAATTGAGGTTCAGCCAACGAAACTCTATTTTGGACATTAACTTGATTAATATTTCCATCCGTTCCACTATTAAAAGAAACGGAGACAGAGCTCACTCCATCAGACGAGCTGTTGGAGGTAATGAAGTCCATATTCTCCACTCCATTGATCTGCTGCTCAAGAACAGTGGTGACACCTTGTTCAACAGAAACAGCGTCAGCTCCCACATATGTGGCCTGTACCTTGACCGTTGGAGGAGCAATATCGGGGAGATTCTCAATCGGAAGAATTGGAATTGCGATCAATCCCACAATCACAATTAAAAGACTGCAAACGGTGCTAAGAACCGGTCGCGTGATGAAATTATTCGATGCAGACATGAATCAACCTCAGTTCTTAGCTGCAGCAGGTTGGGATCCTGCGCGTTGTGATTTCACCTGGATCGGCATTCCATGCTTGAGGTTAAGAAGATTGGTCGTAATCACCTTTTCATTGAGTTTTAAACCTTTCGTGACCGGATAACGGTTGTTCTGAACCTCTCCAATATTGACTGGTGTTTGAAGTGCAAACAGGGCATTTTTTGGCAATTTACCCTTTTCGATGCCTTTACCAATTCGCTCGATGTCAGCTTTACCTGGGTTGGCCTTTAAGTCAGCGAAGTTACCAACACGGAAAACAAAACTTTGTCCTGACGTTTGTGTTACCGCCGCAAACGGAACTGAAATCTGTTGACCAGATTTCAGTTGCACCCTGGTACGCAGTCGCTGCCCACTCCGTAACCGGCCATCATCGTTATTAAACAAGGCCTTCACCAATAGACCCTGCGTTTGAGGATTGACTTGAGGATCAATCGACTCAATCTGACTCGTCGCTAGAGGCTTAACCGTGCCAGGGGCACTCAAAATGACGGGTTGACCGATGGCGAGGCGATCGCCATAGGCGGCAGGGACTTCGACCTTCGCTTCAAGAATGTTGTTTTGAACCACACTGGTGAACGGTTGGTTTTGATTGACCACATCTCCAACCTTTACCTGCACATTGGCCACGGTCCCTGCGGTTGGCGAACGCAAATTTTTATAGCTGAGCTCTGCTTCTAAAGCTTTAACTTTTTCAACCGCCGCGATGTATTTCAAGCGATAGGAATCGCGCTGACGAAGCGAAGCAGCCCCCGCTTTTGCGAGAAATTCTTCGCGCTGCCAATCAACTTTGGCTGTTTCCGCTTTCGCCCGTTGTTCTGCCAACGCTGCTCGTGCCTGAACCTGATCCAACACGACGAGCAACTGACCCTCTTCAATACGATCGCCCTGAGACACTTTGAGCTCAGTGATACGACCGGACGTTTGCGCGGCTAGCTCAACCAACTCATTGGCCTCGAGCGTACTCACCGTATCGATATCGTCGGTGAAAGGAGCTTCAAGAACCGATGCTTGCTGGACCGGTAGGGCGGGCGTCTTTTCATCAGAGCCTCCACAAGCACTAACGGAAATGGCTGTTAAAAGCACAGGCAGCAGTGGACGAAGACGCAGCACAAATCCTGTGACGAACGAAGGGATTATGTACGAATATGCGCCCGGTTTGGGTTCGGATTAGGCAAGAATCCATACACGAAGTCCGTTGAGGGGAGATTGGTCGGTTGGTTGAAGATCTGTTCAGCCACCGCGGCAATGAGCTAAGGCGGCGTCAGGCGCCCTTAGCTGACCGTTTAAGACCCACATCCCTCGAGGAATTTGCCGGCCAAAACGCGATCCTCGCCGAAGGCCGTTTGCTGCGCCGGGCGATCGCCGCAGACCGAGTGGGGAACCTGATCCTGCATGGACCGCCTGGCGTCGGAAAGACAACCCTGGCCAGGATTATTGCGACCCACACCCGGGCGCAGTTCAGCAGCCTGAATGCTGTTCTCGCCGGCGTTAAGGACCTACGTGAGCAAGTGGATGCCGCCAAGGGGCGCTTGGAGAAGCATGGTTTGCGAACCATCCTGTTCATCGATGAAGTGCATCGCTTCAACAGTGCTCAACAGGATGCGCTCCTCCCTTGGGTTGAGAACGGCACTCTCACCCTGATCGGGGCCACCACAGAAAACCCTTATTTCGAAGTCAACAAAGCCCTCGTCAGTCGGTCGCGTCTGTTTCGACTTCAAAGCCTGGAAGCCAACGATCTACGTCAATTGCTCCATCGAGCCCTTCACGACAAAGAGCGGGGCTATGGCCATCGTTCGATCACGATCACTCCCGAAGCCGAATCCCACATGGTGGATGTGGCCAACGGTGACGCGCGCAGCCTTCTCAATGCCCTCGAGCTGGCGGTGGAAAGCACAACGTCGAGCGACCCAGACGCCACGATCGAGATTGATTTGACCATCGCCGAGGAGTCGATTCAAGAGCGAGCTGTGCTCTACGACAAACAGGGAGATGCCCACTTCGACACCATTAGCGCCTTCATCAAATCGCTGAGGGGCTCCGATGCGGACGCGGCCCTGTTTTGGCTGGCTCGAATGTTGGAGGCAGGGGAAAACCCAAGGTTCATCTTTCGACGGATGTTGATTGCAGCGGGAGAGGACATCGGTCTGGCCGACCCCCAAGCGGTGGTCGTTGTCGAAGCCTGCGCAGCCGCCTTCGAACGCATCGGCCTGCCAGAAGGGCTTTACCCGCTTGCCCAGGCAGCCCTTTATCTGGCCTGCGCCGAAAAAAGCAACAGCACGATGGGACTGTTCGAAGCCATCCGGCTTGTGCGCAAAACTCAGAACCAGAGCGTGCCAAGCCACCTCCGCGATGCCCATCGCGATGGTGAAGCCTTCGGCGATGGAAAGGGTTATCGCTATCCCCACGCCTACAGAGAGCATTGGGTCGCCCAGAATTACCTTCCCGATGCGCTGCAGGGAGAAGTGTTCTGGACTCCGAGCAAGCAGGGGTGGGAGGGAGAGCGGCGAGGAAGGATGCTCGAACGTCGGGCTGCACAACTTGCCGTCGCAGCAGAAGCGGCCCAAACCCACCCGCTGCTTCTTAGTAGTGGTCCTGACCTGCCTGAAATGGAGCGCTGGCTGCATCGACAGCTCGCCCAAAACGATGAACGCTTGCAAGATCTGCAGCAGCGACTGTGGGCCGCCGTGACCTTTCAACGCACCGACCGGGTGCTGGTGCTCGGGGGACGATCCCTGCTCTGGGCCCTCGGTCCACTCAATGCGGTGCAAGAGGGGAGCGTCACCATCCTGTGCAGCAGCGCTGAAGAGCGGACCCGACTTGAAGCACAGGTAGAGCTGCTGGATCCGCTCCATCGCCCCCAACTCCTCACGGGAGGGACCAAGGCGCTGGAGGAGCTTCCTCCAGAGTGGCAATTCGAAGTTGTAGGTGGGCGATTTAGCAGTGAAGATCGCGATTGGATCGAATCTCCAGAGTTTTGGCAGCAACTCAAATTGAAGCTCTCACCAACGGCTCAGCTGCACGTCCTTCTCAGCCAAACAGCGATCGGTCCAGCGGCAGCGCTCTCAGATCAATGCCCGGGATCCAGCGAAGCTCTATCGGAACTGATCGAAAAGGAGCAACAGTGGCTGGTCCACCAGCAGCTTGACCAGCTCGTACAAATGCAGCTCGAACAGCTCTCTCAATCCGTCATCACGGAGCAATGGCAGGAATCCCTATCCCTCCCCATTGATGAACGTCTTCTGAAACGCTGGCTAGGAGAGGACCGTCCCTATCGATCTCTGCTCAATCGCTGCAGCCAGCCCGAGACCGTGCTCAGCACCCTTCAGCAGCTCCTGCAAACAAAACGGGGCGGGACACTGCCACAACCCCTGATCCATCAGCGGTTGGCCTGCACGATGTCGTCGTCCTCATCCTCGTAAAAACCCAAAAAAAAAGCCCCGGCATTGCCGAGGCTTGTATTGGCCGAAGCCGTTCGATCACCAGAGGCCGCGAACGGGAGCAGGGGCAGCAGCGCGAGGAGCGGGAGCAGCAGGAAGGATCTGCTTGGCTTGCACACAAGCGGGCAGGAAGACGTACCAAGACATCAGAGAAGTGGCCTGGGCGCCATCAAGACCGTCCTTACAGACGTTCTGGGAACCGTCAGAAGCACCGTTGTCAGCCAGAGCGAAATCAACGGGGAGACCATTAAGGATGCCGGCAGAAGAGATCTGGCCGTCAGCAGCATCGAGGATGATGGCGGAGCGGAGAGCAACAACGGCTGTCTCCTGCTTCCTCCAGTAGGGGTAGTAGCTCTTGGTCTGATCCTGCAGGAAGGCAACGCCGTCGCTGGAGTAGAGGAAACGGGAAACGCCCACGAGGTCAACCTCGTAAGAACGGGTCATGCCCTCTTGGATTTCTTCTGCGGTCCAACCGGAATTGTTGATTCCACCTTGGAGGCCGCGATCGGTGATTTCACCGTCAGCGAAGAAGGTTTTGAAAGCTGAAGACTTGGTGGACCAAACAGCACCACCGGTTTTCCAGCGCACAGGGCGCTCAGCGGCTTCGGCGGCAACAGCCAGAGTTGTGAGAGAAGCGGCGGCGAGAACGCCAGCTGCAAGACGGGTGAACACGGACGATTGAGTTATAGACATCACTCAAAACTTAGTCGCAGGAAAATGGATTGCCAACAAAAATGCTGGGTCCAGTACAAGAAACTGTCCTCAGTGCGCACTATTAGAACCAATGCACTATAGGTATTAAATCGAGACTCACGACTCTCGGGCTATTAATGCTTTAAATCGAGCAAAAATCAACTTTCTGGGATCTCAAACGCCCTCCATCCTTCGGGGCAGGCAGCAGATTTCTGCTCAGAAGAAACAGGCGTTAAACCTCGACATTGCAGTCGAACGAGCTTGGATCCATTGAAATGGACGATCGCAACGTAGCTTTCACGTCCACGTTTGGGGGTCAGCCATAGGCGCGTGCTGCGGCCTTTTGTCTCAACACGAACATCCAAGGCCTCATCGCTGCTCAACCCGAGATCAACGAGTGATGACGCAAATTGTCCCCAGTAAAAGCTGGCGAGCTGGCCGCGAACGAATGCTGTCAGCAAGGTTTCGGCTTGGCGACGTTGATTCAAGGTTGCTTCTTGATCATCCAGCTGCTGCACAACACGCGCATCCGATGGCAGGCCAGGGGCCCCGGGAGAAAACACCCGCTTTTGGCTGGTCGCGATCAAGCCCAAACCAGCCAAAAGAAGGGCTGCCACCACGGTGGGAATCGATCGCATCCAAGCTTGCGTCACGCCAAATAGGATCCCGATCCCGATTGAGATTTCAACCTAGGCAGACCCTTGCGCCAATCAAGTTCTGTTCGCAAGCTGACACGATCGCCAGGCCCCAGGGCCCCAGTTGGTGACAGTGCGCTGCGATCTGAAGACCACGGCCCCGATGGCTTGCACTCAACTCATCGGCCGCAACCACCCAGTGCGACAGATCCTGAGCCAAAGATCCCCGTTGCCACTTAATCGCAGCTTCCTTGATCAACCAATACTTCAAAACAGCCTGGTGAAAGGCTTGGTGGGGAAGGCCTCTCAGACGACGCTGCTCGCTCGCTGCGTAGTAACGGCTCATCAGTGCTTCCGAAGCGAACGGACGATCCAATCGCTCTAAATCAACGCCAACGGGGGCGGAAGACCAGGCCATCAACGCCGATCCCTTGCTGTGGCTGAGGCTGACAAATCCCCAACCGGAATGAAGCGATGGCGGCGCACCTGGAGGAGCATGCAAGGGGATCTCCTGCGGGGCCACTCCCCATAAATCACTCAGGCAAGAACGCATCCAGGCACGGGAACCAAGAAAACGCTGCTGACGCGTCTTGCCCAAGTCGCAGGCCCAGGCTTGTTCCTGATCCGACACGCAAAGGGCCCTTGAGGAAGCCGGTCCAAGCCACAGCACGGTTACGCTTCCGCTCCGGTTGAAGCCTTCCTCCATGACTCTGCAGATCGGCGATCTCGCGCCTGATTTCACACTTCCTGACCAAAATGGAGAACCTGTGCACCTGGCCTCCTTGCGGGGGCAGCGCGTGGTGATCTATTTCTATCCCAAAGACGCCACCCCTGGTTGCACGAAAGAAGCCTGTAACTTCCGAGATCGCTGGTCGTCCTTCAAGGACCATGGAATTCACGTCTTAGGAATCAGCAAAGACAACGCGGCCTCCCATACGCGCTTCATCGCCAAGCAGGAGTTGCCCTTCACGCTGTTGAGTGATGCGGAACCGTGCCCAGTGGCCAGCAGTTTTGAAAGTTATGGACTGAAAAAGTTCATGGGTCGCGAATCCATGGGAATGATGCGACACACCTTCGTCATCGATGCCGAAGGACGGTTGGAATTGATTTACAGAAAAGTGAAATCTGATTCCATGGCCGATCAAGTCCTCAGTGACCTCGGCATCAGCTGACCAGCTCGACCATCGCCTCCATCACCAAGTTCGGTGCATGAAACACCTCTATCCCCAACTGCTCCTGAAGGTTCGGGAGTAATTGGGGAGCATCTCCTCCACAAAGCCAAATCGGCCAAGGGCTTTGGGCATGAGCTTGACGGATGAGACCCACCAAACTTTGTTGCGCGCCAGAGCGCATCGCCGCTTGGGTCTCGAAAGGGAAAGGCTTCGCGTCTTCGGGATCGAGGCCCACGGGAGAGGTCACGTTCAAACCTGCTGTGGCCTCAGCCATCGCGCGCAATTGCAAGCCATAACCAGCCGCTAACAACCCACCAGAAAACGATCCCGTCGCAGAGATTCTGGTGAGGCTGAGAACCGTGCCTGCATCCACCACAAGAACGCCGACACGCGTTTCATTGGCACGCCAAGCGCCCCATCCAGCGAGCGCTCGATCGATTCCTAACCACGGGGGAATCCCCTGAAGAGGGATGTCAGCCAAGTTCAAGCGTCGGCTGGACTGCAAACAAGGATGCTGTGGGATCGGCCCCACAGCAGCCCAGGCCATGAGATCGCTAGGAGAATCCAACGCCTCTGGGGCCGCAATCTCATGCTGATAGACCCAGCGAGACGTGCCGCTCTGCTCTGCCCAGTGCCAGCGGCTGTTTCCAATCAGCAGGCAGCGGGATGGGAAATCCTCGCTAGATGCCATCACCCATAACACCTGGCACGTGGATGCCGCATTCCTGCTTCAAACCAGCAAAGCGCGTGTCTCGCCCCGTCGCCTCCAGCCCATCAGGGCCACTGGAATGCCAATCTCCAACGGTGGAATACCCCTTTTCAAACAAGGGATGCTGAGGAAGATCGTTCTCCTGCATGTAATAAAAGACATCTCGTGAGGTCCACTCCAAAAGGGGTCTCAGGGACAAGCGACCGCGAATCGGATCGAGCGCCGTCATTCCCCGGCGAGTGTCCGTCTGCGCACGGCGCACACCACTGGCCCAACAAGACACCTGAAGACGATGCATCGCCTCTTCGAGGGGCTCAACCTTACGGATCTTGAGGTACAGCTCCATGTCCTCAACAACGCCTGATTCCCAAAGGCGGCCATGAAGCGCCTCCATCCGAGCTGCAGACGATGGGGACTGCGCGATGTGGAGATTCAGATCGAAGCGTTGGCGAAGATCCTCGGCGTAGCGATAGGTCTCCGGAGGGAGATAGCCGGTATCCACCCAAATCACTGGAATATCTCCGCCTCGATCCATCCCGCTCAACAAATGGAGCAACACAGAGGCTTGGATGCCGAAGCTCGTGGTTAGGGCAAAACCCGAGCCAAATTGCTCATGCGCCCACAACAGTCTTCCGCGCGCATCCAACGGCTCAAGCTGCAGACGCGCTTGTTGAAGTTCCCCCGCATCAGCCTTAGGGCCAGCGGCAACGACAGGCTGGTTCTCGGAGGTGGAGACATCCCTCATCTCTCCATCTTCCAACGCCGAGGGGCATGGTGTCATGTCTATGGTTTCAAAAACCCCCCTGAAGTTCTGACTTCTGACACCACCATGCACAACGATCCAATCATTGTTGTGGGAGGTGGTTTTGCAGGTCTGACAACAGCTTTAGCGCTCAGTAACCAACGGCCTCGGCCTCCGTTATTGCTGATTGAACCGCGCCATCAATTTCTCTTTTTACCCCTTCTCTACGAACTCCTCAGCGGCGAAATGAAGAGCTGGGAGGTGGCTCCCAGCTACGAAAGCCTTCTCCAGGGGCGGCGCATACCCCACCTGGATGATCGGGTGACATCGATCAATACGGCCCAGAAATCTCTACAAACGAGCCGCGGCCAAGTCCTCAAATACAGCCAGCTCGTGCTCGCCACTGGCTCTGAGCCAGACGACTTTGGAATTACAGGCGTCAAGGAGCATGCCCTGACCTTCCATTCTCTTGCGGATCTCCCTCTCCTTAAAGAACGCGTTCACAGCCTCCGCAACCGACCCTCAAAAGACGGGGCACTGGTCATCGTTGGTGCGGGAGCAACAGGGGTTGAATTGGCTTGCAAACTCAGCGACATGCTGGATGGATCAGCCAGCATTCACCTCGTTGAATTGGGGGACAGCGTTCTCTCACGATCTCGAGCCTTCAATCGCGAACAAGCACGAAAGGCCCTGGATCAACGGGGCGTCCATCGTCACCTCAACACGCGGGTGACCTCCGTATCGGCCAATGCCGTCCAGCTACTGAAAAATGATCGTCCCCAATCTCTCACCCACGACGGTTTGATCTGGACGGCAGGGACCAAACCGGTGCTACCCCCCCTGACCCCCACCCCTCCCCGTGAGCGAGGACTGCTCTGTGTTGATGAAGGGTTGCAGCTAACGACGGACCCGAATGTGCTGGTCCTCGGGGATGTCGCTTGTCATAACGATGCAGAGACCCCTTGGCCCCGCTCTGCGCAAGCAGCACTTCAGCAAGGGACGGCGGCAGCCAGGACGCTTCAGGCGATTCGAATGGACAAGCCTGTCCCCGGTTTTCACTTTCAGGATCTTGGCGAGATGCTCAGTCTTGGCATCGGGGATGCTTCGATTACGGGCATGGGACTCACCCTCGCCGGTCCTCTTGCCTACCGGATGCGGCGACTCACATACCTTGCCCGAATGCCTGGACTCTCCTTGGGCTTGAGGTCAGCAGGCGCCTGGCTGGTTCATTCTTGAAGCAGGCTCACCTAGCAGGCCGAACCAATGGCCTACGCCCATCACTGCATCGACAGCTTGAGCGTCTCAGTCAGAGGAGGCACCCCGGCCAGAGCGGCGCCGATCCGCTCACATTGGAGCGACTGTCTGAGCTGGTGCTGGAGTTAAAACAGCCCTTGCACTTGATCGTCGATGAGCGGGGACTCTGCCGACTGCTCTGGGTTGGGCCCCTCAGCGAATCGGATCAACTGCGCAGCCATCTACCTGGAGGGCCACGACGGATCAAGCGACGCTGGAGGTTGATCAGCAGCCTGCAAGGCAAGGCGGGGACGGACCTGAAGCCCGATGGCAGAGATGCCGTCGTCGCCCTTGACCTCAAACCCGACACCTGGCTTCGCTTTCAAGCATCGCCCTCCACAGGGGGAGGGCATCTGGCTTCGCTTTGGCAACCAGATCCAGGAGATCGTTCCGGCTGGCATCAAGCGGCCCTTGGCACGCTCAAGGAGCTATGCGACCGTCCAGCCCCAGCCACTACAAAGGGCCTTGATTCCCCTGGACCAACAACGGCTCCCGCGGACGTGCAAGAGCGGGTCTTGCTGCTCATCCTCACCGGTGCTGACGCCCAGCGGAGCGAAAGGGATCTGGCTGAGTTGGAGGGGCTCGTTCGTAGTGCAGGTGCACTACCCGTTGCTGTCTGCCGGCAGCGGCAGGGACAACCCAACCCTCAAACCCTCTGGGGCACGGGGAAACTACAAGAGGCGGCGCTCGAAGCGAGACGCCATCAAGCCACCCTCGTGATCACAGATCGGGAACTCTCTCCCGTTCAAGCCAGGAATCTGGAGTTACTCATCGACTGCCCAGTCATGGATCGCAGTGAGTTGATCCTGGACATTTTTGCCCAGCGAGCGGCGAGCGCGGCTGGACGTCTTCAAGTGGAGCTCGCTCAATTGCGCTACCGACTCCCGAGGTTGAAGGGCCGCGGCCTCAGCCTCTCGCGTCAAGGGGGAGGCATTGGCACGCGCGGACCCGGTGAAACCCAATTGGAAAAGGATCGGCGAGCCATCAGCCGTCGCATCGAACATCTCGGGCGTTCCCTGCTCCAGCTAGGCGCCCATCGCGCCCGGTTGCGCGACCGCAGGGACGGCGTCCCTCGCGTCGCCCTTGTTGGTTACACGAATGCTGGCAAATCATCTCTTTTAAATGCGCTGTGCTGCCGCAATCCAGGGCTTGAGGTCTTAGCGGAGAACAAGTTATTTGCCACCCTTGACCCCACCACACGAAGACTCAGCCTTCCCCAAACATCAGCGGCCCCGAAGGAGGTGCTGATCACCGACACCGTGGGGTTCATTCGTGAACTTCCCAAACCACTGCTGGAAGCTTTCCGAGCCACGTTGGAAGAAACACGCGAGGCCGATCTTTTACTGCTGGTTGTGGATCTCGCAGACCCCGACTGGCAATCACAACTGGAGGCCGTCCATCAACTGTTGGATGGCCTCAGCTGTGACCAACTGCGCAAAGTGGTGGCCAATCAAATCGACCGTTGCGAGGCTTCAGCGATCGAGGCAATTCGCACTCTCGAGCCGGATGTGATCTACCTATCAGCCAAGGAGGGTACGGGATTGAAAGGTCTGCGAAACTGGCTGGAAAAGCAGTTCTGGGACGACGCAACTACCCCTGAACCCTTCACCCAACAGACGGCATTACCCGACCATGGCTGATCTAAACCATGGCTGATCTCAATCATGGCTGAGCTCATCGATCGTCATCAGCAGGCCAACCCCCTCCTCCCCCTGGCCCCTCTGGGCTTGGCCGTACGACGCCCTGGCCAAATGCTGATGCTCAAGAGTCCTGCCTGGATAGTCCTGCCACCGGGAGGCAGGTGAGCGCCATGCCAATTCCTTACGCCATTCACCGCACTCAGGCCTGGTACCGCCGCCTCACGATCCCCCAATTCACCGTTGTGACAGGGCTGCTTGTGATCGCAGCCGGCACCTTGCTTCTCGATACCCCACTCTGTTCAAGTCCGAGAGTGGGCTTGTGGGAAGCCTTCTTCACTGCCTCATCAGCCGTCACCGTGACGGGGCTTTCGGTCATCGACATCCGCGAAGATCTGACCCGCCCTGGCCAGATCGTGCTGGCGATGATGATCATGGTCGGGGGCCTGGGATTGATGGCGGTCACCACATTCCTGCAAGGCTTTGTGGTTCGCGGTACCGCTCTTCGGCGGCGCCTCGATCGTGGTCAAACCCTCGATGAGTTTGGGGTAGGGGGCGTAGGCAGCACCTTTCGAGGAATTACGCTCACTGCTGTGGTGCTGATCTTGGTTGGAGCATTCCTGCTCTATGCCTTTGGCTTCACAGACATTGCTCCTGGAGGCGAACGGCTTTGGGCAGCTCTCTTTCACAGCATTTCGGCCTACAACAACGCCGGTTTTGGCCTCTGGAGCGACAGTCTTGAGACCTACCGCACCAACAGCACGGTGAACGCCGTAATCATGGTGTTGGTGGTTCTGGGCGGTCTCGGATGGCGTGTCACCAATGACCTATGGAGCAATCGCCAACGGCTTAGACGGCGTCATCTCAGCCTGCACACGCGCCTCGTGCTGCGCACCTCTGGTCTTCTTATCCTGATCGGGACCTTGGGATTAATGCTGACGGAATCACTCTCGAGGGGCCATGCGCTCACAGGGATGGGGTTGGGCGAACGCTTAATGAGCGCCCTTTTTGAATCGGTGAGTTCAAGAACCGCTGGATTCACGACGGTGCCCCTCTCTTTGAACAGCATTTCCGATTCAGGCCTGTTGTTGGTGATGACCCTGATGTTCATCGGTGCGAGTCCAGGTGGAACAGGTGGTGGGATCAAAACCACAACGGTGGCAGCCCTGATGGCCGCTACCCGCTCCACCCTGCGCGGTCACAACGATGTGGTGATTCGCCATCGACAGATCTCCGACAAAGTCGTGTTGCGCGCTTTGAGCATCACCGTTGCCTCCCTGCTGTTTGTGCTGGGGATGGCTCTGTTATTGGCCTTAAGCAGCAATCTCAGTGGAGAAGAACCGTTCACCTTCCTTGAGCTGGTTTTCACCTGCATCTCTGCCTTTGCCACCGTTGGTTTGGATCTAGGCGTCACGCGCCAACTGGCGCCTTTTGGTCAGTTTGTGCTTGTAATGGGCATGTTTGTGGGACGGCTGGGCATTCTTTTGCTTTTAAGCGCCATCTGGGAAAGTTTTAACCGAGGGCATCTGCAGCGCGAGAATCGCGTTGGTTATCCCCGCGAGGATCTCTATGTCTGATCACCGATCCCAGGGAGCAGTGCAGTGAGGGAGTGGTGGCATTGGTCCCAGGCCAACCAGGCAGAGCCTTCAAGCTTCGGAATTGTGGGGTTGGGGCGTTTTGGGAGTGCTGTCTGCAAGGAACTGATGCAAAACGGTGCTGAAGTTCTTGCTGTCGACCGCTCCTCGAAGGCCATCGAGGAACTCCGCCAACTCGAGCCATCGATCGAAGCTCGCATTGTGGACTGCACCGATGAAGAAGCGCTTCGTGAGGCGGGGATCCTCGATATGGAAACCGTGGTCGTGGCCATCAGCGAACCCATCGAAGCCAGCATCACGGCCACCTTGATTGCCAAAGACAGTGAAGGGAGCAAGGTTCGTCGCGTGATTGCACGAGCCACCAGCGACTTGCACGAAAAAATGCTGAAGCGCGTGGGAGCCGATCGAGTGGTGTTCCCCTCCCGAATGCAGGGAGAACGCCTGGGCGTGGAATTGGTACGACCCAACCTGATGGAGCGACTGGAGCTCGATAAGCATCATTCGATTGAAGAGATCAAGGTGCCAGGCCGATTTGTGGGGCGCTCGCTTCGAGACCTCAACCTGCGCAAGAATTTTCGGGTGAACGTTCTTGCGGCAGGTCCCGCAAAAGAGCTCATGGTCAACCCACCGGCATCCCACGTCCTTCAAGACGGGCATGTCCTCGTGGTGATGGGTTTAACCGACGATCTCCAAGAGCTGCCAAAAACCTGAAGCATGCGTGTTCTCGGGCTGATGAGCGGCACAAGCGCCGATGGCGTGGATGCTGTCCTGGTCGAGCTCTCGGGGGCCGCCGACCATCCCCATTGGACCCTGCTGCGGTCAGCATCGCTGGACTACCCAACCTCCCTGCGGCAACGGATCTTGGCCGTAGGGCAAGGCGAAGCCACCACCGCGTCCTCTCTCCTCGATCTTTCCGAAGCCATCACCAAGATTCAGGCCGCAGCAGCTCATCAGTGCGATCCAGAAGGGCAGGCAGAGCTGGTGGGTTGTCATGGCCAAACCCTTTGGCATCGTCCGCCAGAAAGCAGCGAAACGGGCGAACGTCTGCACGGAACGAGCTGGCAAATGTTGCAAGGCCCCCTGCTGGCACAGCTGCTGAATCGCCCTGTGATCTTCGACTTTCGGGCTGCTGATCTGGCCCTCGGAGGCCAGGGGGCACCCCTGGTTCCCAAAGCGGATGCAGCCCTTTTGGGACGAACCAATGGCTGGAGAGCCTTGCTCAATCTGGGTGGCATCGCCAATCTCACCCTCATTCCACCTGGCACAGGCCCTGATCGGCTCCAACCCGTGAGGGGCTGGGATTGCGGGCCTGCCAATAGCTTGATCGACCTGGCGATGGAGCAATTCAGCCAAGGGAAGCAAAGCTGCGACCAGGGCGGCCGCCTTGCGGCGGAGGGTCACTGCGATGAAGCGTTGATTCTCCGCTGGCTCGCTGAGCCGTACTTCCAGCTCAGCCCTCCCAAGTCCACGGGACGTGAATTGTTTGGGCGCGCCGACCTAACAAGACGCCTTCAGGACATGCAGGGACAAGCCATTGCCCATCAAATCGCAACGCTTACAGCCTTCTCAGCCGCTGTCGTAGCGCAGGACTTACACAAGCTCTCCGACCAGAACCATCCCCTCCCCATCGAGCTTTTGGTCGCTGGCGGTGGCAGCAAAAACCACACCTTGATGCGAGAACTCAACAGACGCTGCCGGGGACTGAGACTTCGTCGTAGCGACGAGCTAAAACTTCCCAGCCAGAGCCGAGAAGCCATGGTGTTTGCTCTTTTGGCGTGGTGGCATCACTTGGGATTTCCAGGAAATGCGCCAGCGATTACGGGTGCACAGCATGAGGCCGTCCTCGGAGTCCGGGTCAATCCAGCTTGAGCGCGTAGCCCCAAACGGCCTGGGCGTTTGGAAGAAGTCATTCAGGCTTAAAAATTCGGGCCTGAGTTAATTCGGAGCTGAGTTAATTCGGACGGTGAAGCCTGACCCGACGCGGTGCGCCCCGTAGCCGACCGGTTTGCTTCGACTCAAGAGCATTGCGCAATTGCTCTGTTGACGACTGATGCGCGTCCGCACGAGGCGCTGCCACCTGCCTGTCACCTCCCTGCTCGTATCGCTGAACCCCTTGCTGAATTAACACCTTGGCCATGTTGCTGACCGTGCGCGATTCATCCTCAGCCAAGGCCGTCAAGCGGAGGCAAAGTTCTTCGGGGAGCACCACCTGAATGCGCGGTGACTTTGGCTTCCCACTGGATGAATTTTGGCGAGTGGCCACGACCCAGAAAGAGGCAGAGCTACTTAAAAGTGTACAGAGATGCGCAAGGGTAGTATCCAGCACTATGCTGCTGTCATTGATCAGATCCCTGATCCAACTGCAGGCCAGGCCCTCGGCCGCCCCATCCCAGGAGTGCCATGACCCATTCCAAAAGCCCCGACGTCAGCCCCCCCCAGCTACCAAGCCGTAGCAAGCCGGTCACGCGTAAAACAAACCGTCAAGGAGACGAGCGTCGTAAGACACGGCGCCCAAGCCGAACCCCTGAGAACAGCGAAGTGCTGGTCTCAGCTGTCATCAGCACCTACCTGCTCACCCACCTTCATCATGTGCTCCAACGCGCTGAATACGGCGCCGTTCAAGATGGACGCCGCTCACAAGCTGCCAACTACGCCCAGCTACGCAAAGTGCTTTGCATGGATGCCCGCAGCATGGAAGACGCCTCAGCTTCAGGCTTGAAGGCAACGGAGCTCGACCAAGCTGCCTAGGCAGCGGCTTCGCAATGGGATGGCAGTTCGCGATGGTGTGAATAAGGTTTCGTCAGAAGCATCACGATCATGTCCAACGCAGCTGCTCTCTACGCACGCATTGAGAATGATCGAGACCTGAGCAAGGGGTTATTCAGACAGGCACTTCAAAATCCCTCAGGAGCCCTCGACTCCATCTGCGAAATCGGCAATCAACTCAACTTGCCTGTCACGCTTCAAGAGGTGAAGGATCACCTCAATAGCCTCGATGACGAGATCACAAAGCAATGGCTGATCAAGGCGAGGGGAGGGCTTTGACCGCAGCGGCTTCCGTCGCGTCGTTGGACGGCATGGATTGACCAGAGGGCGCTAACGCTGGCTTGGGGGCCGAGCGTTCGCGCACCCCTCCCCCTCCGGCCCAACTGAAAAACAACCAATAACTAATCACGGCCAGACCGGCTGCCACCACAAGGGCCGTGACCTGCTCCAGTCGTCGCATTGAGCCTGCTCCCAGCTCAAGCAGTCTGCCTGGAAACCCCGACGCGGGATGATGGGTTTTCCCTGCCTCCCCTCCGTGCTGCGACTTGAGCGAGTCGGCAAGATTTATCCCACCGGAGAAGTTCTACGGGATGTGACCTGGGAGGTCAAACCCGGAGACCGGATCGGCCTCGTTGGAGTGAATGGGGCAGGGAAGTCAACCCAGCTTCGGCTGATCGCTGGCATGGAAGAGGCCAGCAGTGGCCAAATCGTGAAGCAGGGCGAGCCAAGGATCGCTTACCTGCAGCAGGAATTCGATGTAGACCCCAGCCGCACGGTGCGAGAAGAGCTGTTTCAAGCCTTTGGTGAGGCCGCCATCGTGCTGGGCAAACAAAAAAAAGTTGAATTGGAGATGGGCTCAGACCGAGCTGCGGCAGACCCCGATCACCTCGATGAGCTCATTCACGAACTAGGGCGACTGCAGACCCGATTTGAAGGTCTGCATGGCTACGAACTCGATGCACGCATCGACAAACTTCTCCCCACCATCGGGTTCAAGCTGGAGGAGGCAGACCGGCTGGTTTCGGACTACTCCGGCGGCTGGCAAATGCGCTTGGCTCTGGGAAAAATCCTCCTGCAAGACCCTGATCTGCTGCTTTTAGACGAGCCAACGAACCATCTCGACGTCGAAACGATTCAGTGGCTCGAGGGGTATCTCATCGAACAAAAGGCGGCCCTGGTCGTCATCAGTCATGACCGGACATTTCTGGATCGTGTGTGTAATCAAATTGTGAGCACAGAGCGAGGCGTATCAAGGGCTTACTGGGGAAATTACACCTCACACCTGGAGCAAAAAGCACTCGAGCAAGAAGCCTCACAAGCCGCTTTTGAACGGCAGCAAAAAGAGATCGCAACCCAACAGGCCTACATCGATCGCTTCCGCGCGAGTGCGACGCGCAGCACCCAGGCAAAAAGCAGGGAGAAGCAGCTGGACAAGGTGGAGCGGGTTGAGGCCCCGATTGAGTCAGTGAGTGGTCCCAGCTTCCGCTTTCCTCCAGCACCACGATCCGGTGCTCAGGTGGCTGTCATCGAGAACATGACGCACAGCTACGGGGAAAACATCCTTTTCATGGATGCTGAGCTCGAAATCGAGAGAGGTGATCGGATCGCCTTTGTCGGTCCCAACGGAGCCGGGAAATCCACCCTGCTGCGCTTGATCATGGGGGTCGAAACGCCTGATGAAGGGTCAGCAAGGCTCGGGGAACACAACATCGTCGCTAGCTATTTCGAACAAAACCAGGCAGAAGCCCTTGATCTCAGCAAGACGGTGATCGAGACCATGTTCGAAGCCGTTCCTGATTGGACGCAAACACAGGTGCGTTCATTGCTTGGGAGTTTCTGCTTCAGCAACGACAGTGTTTTTAAAGATGTCGGCCAACTGAGTGGTGGGGAGAAAGCACGCCTAGCTCTTGCACTGATGTTGCTGAGCCCTTGCAATTTGCTAGTTCTCGATGAGCCCACAAACCATCTCGACATCCCTGCCAAACAGATGCTTGAAGACGCACTATGCGCCTACGAAGGAGCCGCTTTATTGGTATCGCATGACCGTTACTTCATCTCACGTGTGGCCAACCGGATCGTGGAGATTCGCGATGGCGAACTCGTGATTTATCGCGGAAATTATGCTTACTACCAAGATAAAAAGGCCGAAGAAAAAGCCGAAGCAGAGGCAAAACAGCTGATTGCAGAGAAAGAAGCCAAACGAAAAGCAAACAACGAAAAGCAAAAACAGCGCGCTTCCCGCAAAAAGAACGCTGCGTAGCAAGGCTTCTCGGCAATCGCAAGACGAAACTTCACACTTGGCTAGGCAGGAAGACTCATTTCCCTTTACCAGTTCAAACGGTGTGGATAGGCTGACATCACTGATCCCCGGTCGGCCATGAACAGCACCCATTCACTTCATGTCACTGCCGCAGGAACACCTTCAGCCATGGCTGAAAGCACTGAGCATGGACAGACGTGGGATGCGGTTGAGACCTACTTCGAGTGCATCACAACCTGCTCCCTCGACGATGGGGAATGCATCACACGCTGCGTAGAACAGCTCAAAGACACAGACAGCTAAGTTTCAAACGAAGAGATGATTATTGACGCAAAGATGTCATCTCAACAGGTGTAATTGAAAGCGTAATCCGTTCACCAGAACGCATAACGTCAAGTTTTAGAGGTCGATCAACCCCGTGGCGATCAATCGCCGAAACAACTTCAGCAGGATTGCTAATCGATTGACCTCCGATCGACACGATCACATCATCGACGCGCAGGTTTCCACGATCGGCGGGGCCACCAGGTACGACGGATCGGATCACGGCTCCAGGAGGAGCCGTCATTCCTGGCCTGGGGGCAGGAACCGTTGAAAGGCCCACACCCACCATCGGATGGCTGGCCCTTCCCTGCTTGACGAGCTGACTGGCAATCGACCGTGCCCTGTTGATGGGGATTGCAAAACCGAGGCCGGCCCCTGGTCCTGAGCGAATAAGGGTATTGATTCCAATCACTTCGCCACGGGCGTTCAACAATGGGCCACCCGAATTACCAGGGTTAATCGCAGCGTCTGTCTGGATGAGATCAAGACGCTTTCCAGAAATTCCCAATTGCGACATGTTGCGATTGAGATTGCTGACGATGCCCATCGTCACAGTGTTTTCAAGACCAAAGGGATTTCCCACAGCGATCGCCCAATCCCCCACTTGAAGACGATCGGAGTTTCCCAAGGGCGCCGTGGGCCATGGCCCCTTTGTTTCCAACTGCACGACGGCCAAGTCGGTCAGCGAGTCTTGACCAATCACCCGACCAGCAACGCGCCTGCCATCAGGCAGTCCCACCATCACCCGATCCGCATTTTCCACCACATGCGCGTTGGTCAAAACCAAACCTTGTTCATCAAAAATCACGCCGCTGCCCTGCCCGCGCTCGATCCTTGAACGCGGAGCCGCTTGAGCTTGCAGCCCAAAGAAACGACGCAGGAATGGATCCGCCATCAAGCTCCGCGGAAGCCCACTCCCACCTGCCGTCCGGACAGTTCGCTGCGTGTCAAGCGTGACCACAGCCGGTCCACTGCGGGCGACAGCTTGGGCAACGAACGACGTCGGGGCGACGGCCGGCAAGGCAGCGGAGGCAACGGCTCGCGGCGGCTGGACCAACATCCCTGGGAATGCCAACGCACCAGCACAAACCAATGGGAGCAAAGGATTAGACACCGCCATGGACGCGATTTCTTTCATGAATTGAGTCACCGTGACCGTAGGCATTGAATCCCTAGAAAGACAGACCCATTTCCAACGATTTCATGACTGGATGCGACCAGGGTTCTGCCAATCAGCATCCGTTCATCCAAAAAGAGCGATGATGAATGGGATGGTTCGGCCCATCTCCGATTTCTGCGGTGATTGCCATGCTCAGCAGCCTGTTTCCCCTGATCTATGGACTGATCTTCATCCTCCTCCTGTGGCAAGCCTTTCGCGTGATGGGACGCGGGTTCAGTGCTGCTGGCAAACCGCTGGTCGCTGAGAACCTCGACCGAACAGGACGCCTCACGATTCATCCAGAACTCCTGGACGGAGAGGGACGCCTCACCGAAGAGGATCTTTTGACTGTGCGTTTTGGCGGAGATAGTGAACCACCCAATCCCACTTCGAAGCCCGGTGAATAGGTTGGGTTAATGGCAACTGCTTGAGTTGTCCGATTGACTCGTAGAGAGGGACTCCTAGGTGGACCAACGAACACGGATTGTGGCTGCGGTAATCAAATCCGTGAAACTGCCGCCCCGCTTTCGCTTAAGGCTTTTGAAAGAAGATCCTGTTCGGCTTGAGCTCAGCCTGACTCCTGCCTACGGGAAAGACCCCATTCAGGTGGGACTGGTGGAATCGTTGGATTTGGTGGCGCGCCGCGATCGGGAAGGGCGCATTCCACGCGACCTACAAGGCACCTGGGACTGGACCGTGCGTCATGGCGATGTCAGCACGGGCGGCTGGAACCCTTATCTCAAGGAGGCGCTTCAAACCATGTTCGAAACAGGGCTTCCCGCCATCGTTTACGAAGAGCTCACGGGGGAGGAATACCACCCGGTTGACGGCGCACGGCACATTCGCTGACCGCCGCTGACCGCTGGTTTGGAGAAGTTGTGAAGCACTGCAACCAGGGGGCGAGAATCCTTCCGGAGCTCCGCTAAAACTGGATTGCACTCGGCCTTAAGGTTTTCTTCATGGCCTCGATTCCCGTTCGCTTTGGTCCTCTCGTGCGCCTCTTGGCTGCCTTCGGGGCCCTCAGCAGCATTTTGCTCCTTGGGATGATCAATTTCTTCAGCTGAAGGTCGAGAGTCATTGGGCGAGTTCCCGATTGATCCCTTACTGCCAAGACTGCGAGCCAGTCTTGTTCCAGGTGCCACGGTTTTATTGCAATCACCACCGGGTGCCGGCAAGACAACCCGGGTGCCCTTGGCACTGCTTGGAGAGATTGCCGGGACGCAGCCTCTGAGCGGACGCACCTTGATGCTTGAGCCCAGGCGGCTAGCGGCAAGGGCTGCTGCCACCAGGATTGCGATCAGCCTGCAGGAACCACTTGGGGAGCGTGTGGGGTATTCCGTGCGCCACGAGCAAAAGCGCTCCTCTCGGACGCGAATCGAAGCGATGACGGACGGACTCTTCCTCCGTCGACTCCAAAACGATCCCGAGCTCACAGGGATCAACTGCGTGATCTTTGATGAATTCCATGAGCGCAGCCGAAACAGTGAGTTAGCGCTTGCCTTGGTTCGGGAAGCGCAGGAGCTACTCAGGCCAGATCTTTGCCTGCTGCTGATGTCGGCAACGCTCGATCTCACCAACCTGCGCGCCCAATTGCCCCATGCCCAGGTCCTCACGAGCGAAGGGAAGGCCTTCCCTGTGGAGACGCAACACCTCTCGCCTCGAGCGAATGAACGGCTCGAGGGACATGTCTTGCGTGCGATTGAACAGGAGATGAGCCTCTTGGCCAGCGCACAAGGCGGTGGCGATCATCCACCCTCCGTCTTGGTTTTCCTGCCTGGAGTGCGAGAGATCGAACGTTGCCGGCAGCGTTTACTCACATCAAGCCTGATGAGCCAGTGGGAGGTGATCGCCCTGCATGGCAGGCAATCACTGGCTGAGCAGGGGCGAGCCCTGAAGCCTTGCGACCGCACACAGGCAGGACGCGTGATCTTGGCAACGTCCATCGCTGAAAGTTCCCTCACCCTGGAGGGTGTACGCCTCGTGATCGATTGCGGACTGACGCGTCACACCCAATTTGACCCTGGAACCGGAATGGAGGGACTGATCACCGTGCCAGCGAGTCAGGCCAGCGCTGATCAGCGACGCGGCCGTGCTGGACGCCAAAGCGCCGGTCGTTGCATCAGGCTTTGGTCCCCTGCGGAACAGCAACGACGGCCCGCTCACGACATTCCTGAATTGCAGCGCGCTGATCCCCAACCCACCGTGCTGGATCTCGCACTCTGGGGGGCTGGTTTAGGCGAATCCTTGCCTTGGATCGAAGCCCCTCCGAGAGCCGCGCTTCAGGAAGGCCAACGGCAACTACTTACGCTTGGAGCGCTGAATCCAAACGGTCGCCCCACGGACACCGGGCAGCAATTGGCTCGGTTTGGTGCCCATCCACGCCTTGGATTGCTCCTTCTGCAAGCGCGGGCCTTGGGTCGACCACAAGTTGGAGCCGATCTCGCCGCCATCCTCAGTGAGCGAGATCTGCTCAGCCATCACAATCACGGCAGCGATCTTTGGGCCCGCATGCAGTTGCTTCGCGATCAGAGGAGCTCATCACGGATTTCAGGGGATCGTGCAGCAGCCGATCGCCTGAGAACAGTCCTCGATCAGAGCCGACGATGGCTCCAACAACTCGGTCAATTGGAGCAGGAGCAAGACCCCCAAGGCATAGAGGCCACAGACGAGCAACTCGCAGCGCAGCTGGTTGCAACAGCTTTTCCAGAATGGGTTGCCATGGCCCGTCCAGGACAACGGGGACAATTTTTACTTCGCCAAGGCCGCGGTGCGGCGCTGCAGGTCAGCGATCCGCTCGATGGCGCTGAAGCCCTCGCGATTGCCCAGCTTGACCTCGGCGACACGCGAGCCAAGATCCGACTAGCACTGCCGCTGTCACTCCAATGGGTTAGGGAGCTTGCAAATCAGAACGGTCACTGGCAAGAACGGGTGCTTTGGGATGAGCAAACCAAACGGGTCAGAGCGGAACGGGTCTTGCAGCTTGGTGCGCTGGAGCTCGAGAGACAGGTCCAACAACAGGCCTCTTGCGAGCAAAGTCGTGAGGTCTTGATCAAGCAACTCAGCAAGGAAGGCCTGTCGGCACTGCCCTGGAGCCAACGTACGGAGCAACTTCGTAGTCGTCTCGCTTTAGCCCACCAACAGTTAGGACCCCCATGGCCACAACGCAGTCTCCAATATCTGGAAAAGAATCCCAACGCCTGGATTGGAGACATCCTGATGGGGTGCAGGGGCTGGGACGACGTCAAAGAAGAGCAACTGATCGAAGCCCTTTGGGGTGATCTCGCCTGGTCGAACCGGCAGCAACTCGATCAGCTCCTACCAACCCACATCAACATCCCCTCGGGGCGCCATGCGGCCCTGCACTATCAAAATGACGACATTGTCCTGTCGGTCAAGCTGCAAGAAATGTTTGGCGGCCTGGAGGGACCTGCTGTTTTGAATGGCCAACTCCCCGTGACGATTGAATTGTTATCGCCGGCAGGCCGTCCACTCCAACGCACGCGAGACCTGGCTGGGTTTTGGCATGGGAGCTATCAACAAGTGCGCAAAGAAATGCGCGGCCGCTACCCAAAGCATCCCTGGCCAGAAGATCCAGCCAAAGCCGAGCCCACGGCCAAAAGGAAAGCCCGATCCTGAAGCGCTTCTCCGGCCCCAATAAACGTATCCGATGAAACAGTCAAGAGAACGCTACGGTTTGTTACGATGAACGGGTATCGGAGTTTCACATGTCTGACAACGCACCTCGCTTTGGTTTTGTAAATTTCGCTGAAACATGGAATGGCCGCCTGGCCATGCTCGGTTTCGTCATCGGTCTGGGCACCGAGCTTCTCACCGGTCAGGGCATCTTGACCCAAGTCGGCCTCGGCTGATTCAGCTAAGGCTGGACTTTGTTTCTAGTGATCAACCCCATCAAATATTTGGTGGGGCTTTTTTGTGGCAAGCACTCGTTAGGCCAGACTGAACGGATTCGCGTCGTTGGCAATGCTTCCCTTCTTTGCTAGCAATCGCCGAGAGGGAGCCAGGCTGTTGAGCAGCATGCTGGTGTTCCTCGCTATCGGATTGACACAGGTTCAGCAGACGTGGGGCATCATCCTGACCATCGTCTCTGGCATCGTGAGCATTTATTGGGGATTGGCATACCAACGTCTTGAGCGCTGAATCGATTCCCACCTATTCCGTTCGCGAACTCAACAACGCGATCGGGGTTTTATTGGAACGGGGGTTTGCCCCTCGGTTTGTGATCCAAGCAACAGCGTCTAGGCCTCAAGTCAAAAAAGGCCATCTCTGGCTCACATTGAGCGATGGTGAGGCGAGCATCACGGCTGTGGCCTGGGCCTCAAAATTAAAGCAATTGGACTTTGTCCCCGCCGACGGTGACGGAGTCACCGTGATTGGCAAGCTGAATTTCTGGTCTGCACGAGCAAGCCTGGCTGTGCAGGTTCTCGATATCAGGCCCAGCCTGACCACTGTGCTGAGGCGGTTTGAGACGGTCAAGGCACAATTGCTCGAAGAGGGCATCATTGATCCAAGCCGGCGACGCACGTTGCCGCCGTACCCCAAGCGGATCGCCGTGCTCACGAGCGTTCCGAGCTCAGCCCTCGCAGACATGTTGCGTACAGCAGAAGAGCGCTGGCCTTTAAGTGAGCTTGTTGTTGTGCCGATTCCCGTCCAGGGGGATGTGGCGCCGATCATTTGCGGAGTTCTCAGTCGCCTCGCGCAACAGCATCAGCAGCTCGGATTGGACGCGATCGTGATCGCCCGAGGAGGGGGGAGTCGAGAAGATTTGATGGTCTTCGATGATGCGGACGTTTGCCGCAGTTTGGCCACCTTCCCACTTCCCGTCGTCACAGGAATCGGACATGAAGATGACCTCACCGTTGCAGATCTCGTAGCAGACCATCGAACAGCAACGCCGACAGCCGCCATGGTCACCCTGATGCCGAGCAAGGAGTCTGCACGACAAACAATCATTCAAAGACGCAACCGCCTGAGCGAATCCAAACGCTGGCGATTAGAGCAAGCCAGCGCACGACTGAAAGACCGACAACTGCTGCTCCAGGCACTGAGGCCTGCTGTCGGCGTCCAACGTCGCCGAGATCAGTGGCAACAGCGCCAGCAATTGTTATGCGCACTCTCCCCTCAACGATGGCTCAATAGGGGCTTTGCAATGCTCAACACAACGAAGGGGCACCCCCTGCAAAGCGTTTATGACATCAGCCCCAATGAACAGGTACAAATCCGCCTCAAGGATGGCGTGATTCAGGCCGTCGCCAAAACCATCCAAGCGGATGCAACGTCTGACGCAAAAGCATCTCTTTAACTGCCATGCCACGCAAAAAATCTGAGCCCTCAACCACATCGGAACAAGACACTTGGAGAGAGGATGCTTCGAAGCTCAGCTATGAAGAAGCTCTGCAGGCTCTTGATGTGCTGCTTGGGCAATTACAAGACGATTCCATTCCCCTAGCCGAGCTACAGAGAAATCATGCTCGGGCCTCGATTTACCTGGATCGCTGTGACTTGCTTCTCAGCCAAGTGGAGCAATCAGTAAGGCAACTCGATCCAAATACTATGGAAGAACGAACTCTCGACCCGAGCAACCATGAATAAATCTCTTCCATGGGTTTACCTATTGCTAGCCATCCTTGGAGCCATCCTCCCTTGGCAAGCCAATCTCGAATTCATGCAAATGAATCCTGGTGGTGGATTTGATCTTCAGACATTTATCCAAGATGCCAATATCAATGCTGCATCCCGCTCTTTAAATAGGGACCTTTTAATTGCTGCATCAGCCTTTAGCATCTGGATCATTAGCGAAGGCAGAAAGCTACAGATCAAGGGTTGGTGGATTGCTTTGATTGTGAGCGTCAGTGTTTCCTTTGCTTGCGGTGGCCCACTCTTCCTCTATTTACGGGAACGCAAGCTAATAAAGATCAATTCTGAACAAGATAACAAGTAAAACGTTAAGGATCTACGTCCTCAGCTTTGATATCGATCGTCACGTCGCTTGCAGGCAAGGAATCATCAACCGCTTTCGCCGAGGAGGCCCCAGATTTCTGGGAAGGGAGCGGAGATCCGCAAGCAGGGCATTGAGCATCGGTTGTCATCGTGCTCAAACCACAGGCCTCACATGTTCTGACCCGGCTCTGCAACACCTTCCAACCGATCCACCCCAAACCACCTAAGAGCACGGGTAGAGCAAGCAGGGTGATGAGGAGGCCTCCCGCCAAATCCAGCAAAACACGACCTGCTGCCGTAGGCAGCAGCAACAGAGCCAACAGAAGCAACCAAAGGAGTGGAGGGAAACGTCCCATTAATCAACACTCCAAACAAACGATGCATTCATAATCGCTGCTTTTTTGCCTTCAAGCATGGCTCGATCTGTTCGGATCCCTGCCATGTCTGACAGAAGCCTTCGCAAGTTCAACACTCCAACATTGTCCAAAATAAATCACAACACCCACCATCCAAACCCATAAGGTAAGAACAAGAACACTCCCGATCACGCCATAGGCCTGAAAACGAGCGCCTAGCGAAAGAATGCTTCGGCTAACGGCAAGATTAAGAACAGTAAGACAAAAACCAATCAATAATGCACCTGGTATGAGCGGCTTAAAAGGAACTCGACGACTTGGGAGCAAAAATTGAAGCAATAAAGCTGCAGCAGAGAATCCCAGGAATGGAACCATCAACCGACCAAATTGCAGAACCGGGATACGAGAAAGGAATCCACCAAGCCAAGGGATCGCAAGCGAAAGCTCAGTTAAAGCAGCCGTTGGAATCATTCGCACATTGGCGCTGAGCTGATCAAGAACAATTAGAAGTCCTATTAATATCACCACAAAGAAGGCTTCAAGCCGATTACGAATAAACTGGGCCGCTTGAAGCTTGAAAGGCAAGTTTCGTTGTTGCGAAGCGATTACACCATCCCATAGCCGTTCAGATCCACGTTGCAAGGTGAGATACACATTCCCAGCAGTCAGTAACAACACACCAGCACCTAACAAACCAGCACCAAAGCCCTGACGGACTAACTGCATCAGCGTATTTTGCACAATCACCACTGCCGATGGAGGCAAAACCCCGCTTGCATAAGCAATAATCTGCCTCTCTAATACCTCTTGGCGACCAAGAAACCATGAGGCAATCGATAACGAAATCAGCAGAATAGGGAAGATCGACTGCAGTGTGTAATAAGCAAACGCAGCACTCAAGTCAACACAATCACATTTCGCCCAACGAAGGCAGGCATACCAAAGGCTACGAATCAACCGCCGTAGCGGCCTATGTTTAGCCATGGCAATTGAGATAACCAATCAGGACCAAAGTAACGCGAAATTAGGCACAAAAAAAGCCACCC
>NZ_UCNZ01000006.1:0-231455 GCF_900474245.1 Synechococcus sp. UW179B | reverse complement strand
GTTCAGATCAACTGAACTAGAAAGCCCCCTCTCACGAGGGGGCTTTTTTGTGCCTTCCCATCCCTCAAACAACAAACAAACAAGGTAGGAAGCCTTAGTGCGAGCGGCAAATGTGGCCGTCTTTCCAGCTCCAAACCCATGGGATGGACGCTTGTGCCTGACGGAGGTCTTCACGAGCCTCCAAACTCACAGGAATGAACTCCGTCTTGAAATCAAATTCGGGATCACGCAGCGATTGGTTCAACACCATGCTCCCGGTTTCACCGGACGTTGAGCGGTGATAGGTGCCAACCGGTATCTGAAGCGCACCCATCTCCCGAATCAAATGAATGACGTGATGGGACTGGTCCCAAGCAGGATTCAAGAGGATGAAGGTGCGTTGTCCATCGAGCACCAAGTTGTGGTCCACCTGATGCTGATGGACGTAGTACTGCTCAAATCCATTGGCATCGGGTGGTGACGTGGCCGCACCCCGGTGAACCACAACATCTGTTCCGTTGGTTCCGGGCACACCGGCATCAAAAAAGGTGACAGATGGTGTTTCGCGAAAGACGTGAATCGGGATGAATTGGAGTCTCATCGAACCCTCCTCGCCTTGTTGGCGTTGCTAAATCAACTAATTGGCCGTGGGACTGGCATCGCTCCAGATCAAATCAATTGTCATTGAAGAGTCGAGATTTCGTTTCACGGGGCAATCATTTGCGACGCGCTTCAACAAGGCCTTCTGTTCCTGACTCAGGGAGACAGGAAGAGTGATCTGAGCTTCAAGCCTTTGAATGCGCCGTGGTCCCTCGCTTGTCATTGTTTTTTCAACGATCACTGAGGCGTCGGCGAGGTCCCAGCCGCGGCGCTGTGCAGTGATCCCCATGATCGTCAAAAGGCACGTTCCAAGGGCTGTCGCCAGCAGGTCCGTTGGCGAAAAGCTTTCGCCAAGACCATCATGATCAGTGGGTGCATCGGTGTTCAAGACGGACCCTGACGGTCCGTGCTGAGCGGTGCAGTGCAAATCACCGGTGTATCGACATTGAATCGCTGTCATCAGTCCTTGATCATTCCTCTGATCAAGTCTGCTCCCGATTTGGGGAGAGATTCACGCGGTCTTTGAGGAAACGTGGGAAGTGTTCAGGATCAGCACGATTCATTGAGAACGTACTGAAAAACCGCCTGAGCCCAGCCCTGAGCATGGCAAGCCGGCGCCAACTGATAGCGGCCTCGAGCGATGGCGTCAGCAAAGACCGGATGGGGGCCATTCGAACCAGGCACCACAACGGAAAGATCACCCGCTTCGAGGAGGGGCTCGTCGTTGGGTGAGTCCCCCAGGGCGAGCACCCGCACGGGAGCGCCACCCCTGTGCTGCTTCAAAACCTCAAGGGCTCGACCCTTGCTGACCTCTGCGCCGAGCAGATGACTCATGCGATTGCCCTGAACAACTGCAAAACCAAGCCGGTTGGCAAGGTCTGGCAACCGTTGCCGCGCAAAAGCGGAAGGAGGCACAAATGGCAAACTCCAACGCCTCGTGCAAGCCAACTGCAGCGCTTCGCCCTGCAAACCGAGCAGGTCGAATGCCTCCTGATCTGAGAGTGCATCGATGGGTTGCAACGGCTCACTGAGCAACTCGGCAAGCTCACGCAAGACCGGACGAAGTTCAGCAATAGGGCGTCCCAGCGCCAGCTCCCATAACTCGCCATCGCTCGTTTCCCCATGAACGGCCCCTCCGTTTTCAACGATGAATGGGTCCTTCAAACCAGCTGCAGCCCTAAAACTTTTCACCTCCTCAGCCGTTTTGCTCGTACACGGAATCACGGGAATTCCCTGCAGCTGCAAGCCACGAATTGCCTCCCGTGCCGGCGCCCAGTTGTAGGCATGGTCCATCAAGGTCCCATCGAGATCGGTGACGACCCACCAGGGAGTGGAAGACAGAGCCTCTGTTTTATTCATCGAATCAGCCAATGCACTGCAAACGGCTCAAGGTCGAGAGCCGTTTGGCCCGCAACGAGAGAGTGCCCATTCAAGACGTCATGCCAAACAGACCCTGTGGACGCAGCAAGCATGCTCAAAGGGAAGCTAAGGCGAACATCACTGAAATTGTGAATCGCAAACAGCATGCTTGCCCCTTCTCCCCTCTGCAGAATCACCAGATCCGAGCGGCCTTCACTCAGGACCTTCATCGGGGCAAAGGGATCTAACGCCGCCTGCCCACGACGGACCGCCATCGCTTGTTGCAACGTCGCCACCACCTGATTGGTATCGCTTTCGGGATCAGCCAACAAACGCTCTAGACGGTCGCGTTGAAACTGAGGACGGTTGAGATCACGGCGATGACCGCTGAGGCGAAAGCGAGCGTTGTCATTGGGGGTTGCCAGTAAGGCCGGCAGGTAGAACGCGGGCACGCCGGGAACCGTCAGCAGCAGCAACTGCGTCAACAAAAAACGTGCTCGTTGATGGTGCGATGGATCCCGCCCTGGAGCCGCCATGGCACTCCACCAGCTGATGTTGATTTCATAGGGAACCTCCAGCCCATCGGCCAATCTCCGGTGACTCACCAAACCACCCCGCTGCTCGCATTGCTTCAACAACTGGAGCAACCGATCCGATTCCATCAATCCTTCGAGGGGCCGCAAACCAATCCCGTCATGACAGGCCGTGAAGTTGAGCAGCCCTGTCCCCTCAGGGAGCTGGGGCCAACGCGCCAGCCAGGCATTCAACAGATCCGCACGACGACTGAGACAGGCCTCGAGAACAAGGGGGGGGAAGGGAAAGTTGTAGGCGAGGTGCGCTTCAGCGCCAGTGGTCAGATAAGAGAGATTTTCCTGCTCGGGAACATTCGTTTCCGTCACCACCACCCCCTGCGGACATCGCGATTCCAAGAGAAGGCGCAACACTTCAACCAAACGGTGGGCCTGAGGCTGATGGATGCAATCCGTAAAAGGCTGTTTCCAAACAAACCCCACTGCATCCAGGCGCAACCATTGGACGCCATAACGGCAGAAAAGATCGAGCAGCCGTGTGAATCCAAGCAACACCTCAGGCTCTCGCCAGTTCACATCCACTTGATCGGGCCCAAACGTGGTCCAGACCGTTTCTGGACCACGATCTGTCGCCAACGTGGTGAATAGAGCCGAACTACGGGGGCGCACCACGTTGTCCCAACAAGGGTTGGGAGCCGCCGCCAACACACATCGCGCTCCAGGTTGTTCTCCCTTCAAAAAAGCCCGAACCCAGGGGTGGGACGCGGAAATGTGATTGAGAACCAAATCAGCCATCAACTGGCGACCTTCAGCCAACGCGGCCAGGTCATTCCAATCACCGAAGCGTTGGTCAATCTGCTCATGACTGGCAACGGCAAAGCCTCCATCACTGGTGGCGCACAAGAAGGGCAGCACGTGCACAACCGATGAGAGTCCTTGGAAGTGGCGATGCAGAAGCGCCTGTAAACAACGGAGCCCAGGCTGGTCATCGGCAATCACCGAATCGGCATAGGCAATCAACACACAACTCGAGGAATCCCAACGCGCGCCCGTAGCCGCTCCATCCGCAATCCCAGCATCCACCGTCTCTGAAATGGGAATCGCTGAGGCGGACCGCTCGGAATGCAGCAATTGCGACGACAAGCGATTGAGATCCTCCGAAGAATGGTGTTCATAGAGCTCCGTCAGAAGCGATGGCAACCACTCATGCGCCATTAACTGCTTCGACACCATGCCTTTGCCAAGTTCAACAGGTATGGAACAGAGCTCCGCAAATTGTTGTCGCATTGATCACCGCATGGATTTTCAGCAGGGATTAATTGCCACGATTCATGATTACGGACTCGGGAAGCTGGATCGCTCAGACTTTCAACGTCAGCTGAGACAACGCCCCACGTCCTTGCTGATCCCGTGCCTCATGGAGGAATTCAGCCGTCCTGCGCTCAGGCTCATCCGTGAGGTTCTTTCGGAGCTAAGCGGACTACAGGAACTCGTGATCGCCTTATCCGCGGAGACCAGCGACGATGTCGCCGCAGCGGAAGCTTTCTTTGCTGACATGCCATTTCCTGTGCGCGTCCACTGGACGAATGGCCCCGCCGTTGCCGAATTACTTCAGTCACTGCAGACCCTTGGCCTCAATGTGACCGGACCACCTGGGAAAGGCTGGGCTGTATGGCAGGGGCTTGGTGTGGCATGCAGAAACGCTGAGATTGTTGGACTCTTCGATGCCGACATCCGCACCTTTTCTCCGGCCTACCCAGAACGGATGCTGCGACCGTTGCTAGATCCCTCGCTCGGTGTGGCCTATGTGAAAGCGTTCTACAGCCGCCTTTCTCTCGAGACCCAATCGCTCCATGGACGAGCGACACGCCTGTTTGTCGGTCCACTCCTCACCAGCCTGGAGCAAATCTTTGGCCCCATGCCGTATCTGCGCTATCTCCAATCATTTCGCTACTCCTTAGCCGGCGAATTCGCGTTCACAAGGGATCTCGCTATGAATTTGCGCATCCCTTCCGACTGGGGACTCGAGATCGGCTTGCTTTCAGAGGTGTATCGCCATGTGGCGCCTCGACGCATCGCCCAAGTGGACCTCGGACTGTTTGATCACAAGCACAAAACCCTCGGCAATACTCCCTCAGAGGGCTTGCAGCGCATGGCCGGTGAGATTTTTGCCACGGTGCTTCGTGGACTCATGGAGCATGAAGGTCGGATGTTGTCTCCAGACCAGATCCCTACACTCGAAGTGCTGTTCCGGCGCGTAGGCGAAGACCGTGTCCAGCATTTTGGATTGGATTCAGCCATCAATCGTCTTCCTTACAACCGACACAGCGAGGAGCTTGCTGTCCAAAGCTTCGCAACCTTGTTACGTCCAAAAGTTGAGGAGTTGATGGCAGCACCTGTGGCCCATCAGCTACCGAGCTGGTCGAGGTTGCTGTGCTGCACGGAACGGTTGCAAGCCGACCTCGCCGAAGCAGGCCAGCAACGAACCCTTCCTGCAGCTGCTACTCGAACGGCACGACGTCATCACCATCGCCCCCTGATCGCCTGCCCACCAAGACGTCCTGCAGCAGCAGCCTGAATCCAGCGTCTGCACTTCAGCCGATCATCCCCGTTGTCCAGTAGCGAATGCGGGCAGGATGGCGATCGAGGTAATCCTCGACCGCCTCGGCTGCCGATCGCTCGTTGGCCATAAGCAGCAAATCAGACAGTTCACGATCAGGAATCTGAAAACGCGATAGGAAGGCGGCCAGGTCTGAATGGTCGCGATCCAAGCCCTGTCGGCCCAGGGCATGAATCCACTCCACACCACCAAACACGAGCTGAGGGTCTTCCAAAAAGCGGAGCTTGTAGCGAGCAAACATCCAATGGGGAGTCCAACTCGTCACCATCACCCAACGACGCTCACGGATCGCCTTATCAAGAACCGCCGTCATGGCGGCGCTGCTGGACGCAACCAAACGCATGTCAGTCAAGTTGTAATCAAGCAGTGCTCGCTCAGAGGCCTGATTCAGACCTGAACCAGGATCAATGCCTTGAACGGTGTTTTGGAAACGCGCTGCCACTTCAGGATTTCGCAAATCAGTGATCGAGCGAACCTCCGCGGCATCCACATAATCAGGGACCACCCAACCAAGACGGCCGGAATACATCGAGCCGAAATCAAGCACCCGGTCGCGCACGCGAGTCCAATAGTCCTTGTGCGTTAACGGCAACCAGGCCATCAACATCAGGTCGAGATCTCCTCGCGCTACAGAGGCGTATTGAATGCCGATGTCGGCCATGACCCGTTCCACGGGAAGGTTGTAAGCCTGTTGAATCACTCGCTGAGCGATCAAGCTCATCACTTCCGCATCAGCCCATGGAGACCATCCCAAGCGCAACGGCCCCGTGGCACTCGATGGAGAGGTCCCAGGGCCGGCTTGTGAGGCCAAGCCTTGTTGCGTGGAGGACGTGGTGGATGCCGTCGAGTCGGCCTGGCGCTGCCAGCTCAAGCGCACCTGACTGGAGAGGGAAGCCGCCGCTAAACCAAGGCCGGACAGCAAAACAGCACGTCGGCGCCAAAGGGGAGCGGTCATGGTGTTCTCCATAGCGAGCGCCAGCGGCGGGAGCGCGCTTCCACCGTTCTCTCACCCTCCAGCATCAAGCTCTGACTGAGTCGATCGAGGATGACCGCAAGAATCACAACCGCTATCCCACCCTCAAAACCAAGGCCCACATCCAGTTGCTGAATCCCGCGCAGCACGACGTCGCCGAGGCCACCACCACCAATCATTGAGGCAATCACCACCATCGACAAAGCCAACATGATCGTTTGATTGACCCCACTCATCACCGTGGGCAACGCACTTGGCATCTGCACCTTCCAGAGCAATTGCAACTCACTGCAGCCAAAGGCACGCCCAGCCTCCATCAGATCAAAGGGGACCTGACGAAGTCCGAGATGGGTAAGACGGACCACAGGAGGCATCGCAAAGACCAAGGTGGCGATGATCGCCGGAACAGCGCCTGTGCTGAACAACATCACTGCAGGAATCAGGTAAACAAAAGCAGGCATGGTCTGCATCAGGTCTAAGCAAGGCCGAAGCAGCCGCCAAACCCATGGCAAACGAGCTGACAACACCCCCATTGGCAGACCCAGCAGCAAGGCCAGGAATGACGCCGCCAACACGAGGGCAAGGGTGGAGATCATCGGGTCCCAAAGACCCATCGCCAGGACCAAGTTCAAACCGAGCAGTGCGAACAACGCAAATCCACCGCTCACTCGCCAGAGGCCAAGACCAGCCACGATCAGAGCAAAACTCCAGGGTGAGGGTGCTCGGAGTACTTGCTCAATCCAGACAGCAAGCGCCAGGACTCCAGCATTGACGACGTCGAAGAGGCTTTGTGCGTGGGTGAGCAACCACAGCACCGCATCATCAATAGCTAAGCCGATGGCGCCAGCTTGATGAACGGCAGCCAAAGAGGGAAGAAAGCCAAACGTCCAGGAATGAAGCATCAAAGGTTGACCTCCAGAGATTGCAACAGCTGACGGGGAGTAATCACACCCAAAAAGCAACCTTCCCCATCAAGAACAGGGGGTGGGTACGGAAGGGTCGCCACGGGTGAGATGGCCTCACGAACCCGCATCCCGGCGCGCAGGGTGACCAGCTGATCGGCCCCGATCCAATCCTCAGAACCAATGCGCACACCCAGCAACTGCTGCCGCCCATCAATGACATACAGCGGATCGCCCATGGACGGATCCAGCGCAGGGAGATCGTCCACAGCGTGAACGACCAGGCAACGTGGCGGGGACGCAATGGCAGCAACGTCCAAAACCGCTGCGGTATCGATATCGCGGAAGAAATGACGAACGGCCTCGCTCGCGGGATCACGGAGCAGGGACTGAGCGGTTCCGGATTGGAGCACTTGACCGTCCTTCATCAGGGCAATCCGATCGCCCAGACGGATCGCCTCATCCAGGTCATGGGAAATAAAAACGATGGTGCGTTGGCGCTCAGCCTGCAACTGCAAAAGCAACTCCTGCATATCGCTGCGAATCAAGGGATCAAGCGCTGAGAAGGCCTCATCCATCAGCAAGATCGGTGGATCGAGTGCCAGGGCGCGCGCCAAACCAACCCGCTGCTGCATCCCCCCAGACAGCTGATGCGGGTATTTACGACATTCATCTCCGAGGCCGACGCGCTCCAGAGCTTTAAGCGCGAGATCCCTGCGCTGTTTCCGGGGCACACCGGCCACCTCAAGACCGAAAGCGGCGTTATCGATCACGGTTCGATGCGGAAAGAGCGCAAAGGACTGAAACACCATCCCCATCTGCTCACGGCGAAGCTTGTTGAGCTCCATGGGGTTCAACAAAGACAGCTGCCGCCCCTGAACGCTCACCTCACCCGAACAGGGCTTGATCAAACCATTGAGAAGGCGCAACAAGGTGGATTTTCCCGACCCTGAGAGGCCCATCACAACAAAGATTTCCCCCGCTTGGATCTCTAATGAGACATCACGAACAGCAGCACGAAGACCTGCTTGCTGATACAAATCAATCGGATCTATTCCAGAACGCAGTTGCTTGATCGCTAAATCTGCAGATCCTCCGTATATCTTCCAAAGAGAATCGAGACAGATTTCCGAACTCATATCGGATCCGTCCCAACATTAAGGACTAAAACTTAGCCACCACAAAGGCATCTCAAAGCATTCCTTCACGAGAACGACAGAAAGCAGAATCCACCGCTTGCTGACACAAGTCAAAAAGGTGGATTTTGCTGACATTTTCGATCACGAGCGTTAGCGTTAAAAAACGATCTATCAAACAGCCACCCAAAATTCGGACGCTTTTGGAGTGAGCCTGCATCTGTCAATGCGCTGATAACAGATCTTCGAAATTCCAGTTCCTTAACAAGAAGACATCTATGTCATCGTTCACGAACCCCTCTGCCATTGAACAGAGTGATGCCCAACGGTTCGGAGATTCACCCGAACGGGTTCGTGAAACCGATCACTACGAGCAGGAATATATTGAACAATTTGTTGACCGATGGGATCGATTAATTGATTGGGAAGCGCGCGAAAAAGCAGAGGGTGATTTCTTTATCAAGCTATTGCATCAGCACGGAGCCAAATCCGTCCTTGATGTCGCAACTGGAACAGGATTTCACTCTGTTCGCTTATTACGAGAAGGATTTGATGTTGTCAGTGTGGACGGAAGTCCAAATATGCTGGCGCGTGCATTTAAGAATGCCCGTGAACGCGACTTATTAATGCGCACCGTGCATGCCGACTGGCGCTTCCTCAACCGCGATGTGCATGGTGTTTTCGATGCGGTGATCTGCTTAGGCAATTCCTTCACCCACCTGTTCAGAGAGCAAGATCGACGCAAAGCTTTGGCGGAGTACTACGCCGTACTGAAACATAACGGTGTACTGATTTTGGATCACAGAAATTACGATCGCTTGCTGGAAGGAAACTCCAAAAGTGGCAAAAGCAATGTGTACTGCGGCAAAGATGTTGAGGTTGGGCCTGAGCATGTCGACGATGGCCTCGCTCGCTTTCGCTACGCCTTCAGCGACGGGAGTACCTATCACTTAAATATGTTCCCTTTGCGTCATGGCTACGTGAGGCGCCTGATGCGTGAAGTGGGATTTCAACGAATCAATACCTTTGGCGACTACCAACAGGGCCATGACGATCCTGACTTCTATGTGCATGTTGCGGAAAAGGAATACCGCTTTGACACCGACATGACTGCGATTTAACGCATGAGCAACTCTGCCTTTTCAACGGCTGCTTCCACTGCAGCCGGTTATTACGACAGCAACGATGCCGACCGCTTTTACGCCGAAATTTGGGGCGGAGAAGATATTCATATCGGCCTTTACAACGCGGTGAATGAACCCATTGCCAGCGCAAGTCGTCGCACGGTGGAAGCACTGGCAGCACTGATCCAAGCGCCGCAAACAGATAGCCCTAAGGAGAGCTCTTGCGTTGTGGACCTTGGCTCGGGCTACGGCGGAGCCGCTCGCCACCTCTGCCAAAACCCCCTGGTGAAGGTGGAAGCCATCAATATCTCTGCCGTTGAGAACACGCGTCATCGTGAACTCAATCGTGCAGCTGGCTTGGACCGTCAGATCCAGGTGCACGACGCTTCTTTTGAGGCCGTCCCTCTGGAGGATGCCTGCGCCGATGTGGTTTGGAGCCAGGATGCCATCCTCCACTCGGGCGATCGCCAACAGGTGATGAAGGAGGCCGCAAGGCTGCTCAAGCCCGGTGGCGTGATGGTGATGACAGATCCGATGGCCAGTGACGGAGTTCCGTCTTCATCACTCTCCGCCATCCTTGAACGGATTCATCTCTCCGATCTGGGATCTCCAGAGCGATACAAAGACTGGGCGAACAACGCTGGGCTCCAACGCGATGTTTGGGATGACCGCACCCCCATGCTGATCCGTCACTACAGCCGTGTTCGAGACGAGCTCCAACGGCGCCAGGACGAGTTGAAACTGAGCATTAGCCCCAACTATCTCGCAAAAATGGACGCGGGTCTCCAGCATTGGGTTGAAGGAGGCAATGCCGGAAGGCTCTGCTGGGGCCTGATGCGCTATCGCAAACCAGAAGAATGATGGCCATGAACGAACGCAACCCATCGGAAGTCGTAGAGAAGCTGGTGGAGGAATGGACACTGCAACCCCATCCAGAAGGCGGCTGGTATCGCGAGCTGCATCGCAGCTCTCTGCCGGTGGTTCGATCAGATCAGCAGCAACGCTGTGCCATCAGCACAATCTTGTATCTCTTAGATGCGGGATCGCTCAGTCGCTGGCACAGGGTGAGCCATGCCGATGAGGTTTGGACGCACCTACAAGGAGCACCTCTGAGTCTGTGGTGCCTCAAGCAGGAGGCCGATCAGGCCACTCGAGAGGTGTTGTCGATGCACAACCCTGTCCAAGTGATTCCTGCGGATCACTGGCAGGCCGCCAAGGCCGAAGGCCCCTACAGCCTGGTGAGTTGCTGTGTTGGGCCTGGATTCAGCTTTGAAGATTTCACCATGCTCAGAGATCTTCCAGAAAGCGAACGCCCAGCCGCGGCGCTTGCTGATCTGATCTGATCTGATCTGAGCTCTCGGCAGAGCTCAGCAGAACTCATAAGAGCTCAACAGTGAACCCGACTCATTACGCTCATCCCAACAGGGAGACAGCATGGGTAGCAGCTTCGGGAAACTGTTTCGCATCAGCACCTTTGGGGAATCTCACGGTGGAGGCGTGGGCGTGATCGTTGATGGCTGCCCGCCCAGGCTGGAATTAGACCTGGAAGCCATTCAGGCAGACCTCGACCGAAGACGACCGGGTCAAAGCCGGATCACCACCCCCAGAAAAGAAGCCGATCAAGTGGAGATTCTCAGCGGCTTGCTCGATGGGGTGACCCTGGGCACACCGATCGCGATGGTGGTGCGCAACAAGGACCAACGCCCTCAGGACTACAAAGACATGGAAGTGGCCTTTCGCCCCTCCCATGCCGATGCCACATACCAGGCGAAATATGGCATCCAGGCCCGCAGCGGCGGCGGCAGGGCTTCCGCGCGGGAAACGATTGGACGCGTTGCGGCAGGGGCTATCGCCAGGCAACTTCTCAGAAAAGCCAATGGCACCGAAGTCATCGCTTGGGTGAAGCGCATCCACGACCTCGAAGCGAGCGTGGATCCCAGCTCCGTTACACCTGAGCAAGTGGAAAGCAACATCGTGCGCTGCCCTGATGCAGCGATGGCAGAACAGATGATCCAACGCATTGAAGCGATCGGCCAGGAGGGAGATTCCTGCGGCGGGGTGATTGAGTGCGTGGTGAGGCATGCGAGCACAGGGCTGGGGATGCCCGTGTTCGACAAGCTGGAAGCAGACCTGGCCAAAGCCGTGATGTCACTGCCCGCCACCAAGGGCTTTGAAATCGGATCGGGCTTTGCCGGCACGCTCCTCAAGGGCAGTGCCCACAACGATGCCTTCCTTCCCACACAGGATGGAAGCCTCCATACGGCCACCAACTATTCCGGAGGCATTCAGGGAGGGATCAGCAATGGGGAACCGATTGTGATCCGCGTGGCCTTCAAACCAACGGCCACCATCCGCAAGGAGCAACAAACGGTCAACGCGGCAGGGGAGGCCACCACGCTCTCAGCGAAAGGACGCCACGACCCTTGTGTCTTGCCAAGAGCCGTTCCGATGGTGGAAGCCATGGTGTCCTTGGTGCTTGCCGATCACCTGCTCAGACAGCAAGGGCAGTGCAGCCTTTGGTGATCGCCCCCCCAGCTTCAGCTTCTGGCCGGTGACTGGATCCCATTGCTGCTCGCCAACTGTGCGGCCGCTTTGGCCATGCGACCCGCCGTGGAACGAGCAGACGTGGACTCAGCACTCGACTTACGGGCACGGCGCGCCTTACGAGGTTTTCCAACGGACGCCAAGGAGGTAGTAGACGTTTCCGATGTCTTGGCCACCCGAGCTTTCGCCACCCGCGTGGACGTTGAGGCTCGCTTGGTTTTACTTGAGGTCGTTGTACGGGCAGCAGCAGGCTTATCAGCCTTGGCAGCTTTGCTCGTTTTCGCTGTTTTGCTCGCTTGACGCGGTTTAGAGACTTGGCGGTTGCGATGACTCAACACCATCACCCATTCCTCATCCGTTAGGGATGCGGGCTTGCTTCCGTGCGCCGTAGCCAGCTTGGCCGCCTTCTCAATGTCTTCGATCAAATTGACCCAAGAGGTGGCAAAGCGTTTGTCGGACTGAGACCGCGCGCCACTCTCAACCAACGTCTCAACAACGCCAGCTGCCGTGACTTTTTTACGGCGACGATTGAAGATCTCTTTCTGCAATTGCGCGATCAGAGCATCCGCCTTGTCGCTCAGCTTGATGGATAACTGAGACATCCGAAATCAAATCACTATCCCATCTGTAGCAGACAAGACTCACATCAACCAATCGCGTAGTTCGGCGATGGCGTCCGTTGTGCTCAAGACGGCACGGCCGAGAGCAATCGCGTCGTAACCAGCCGATAGCCACGGATCCAAATCGGCCACGCTCAACCCACCGGCGGCAATCATGAAGGGCAGATCTCCCATCGGCGCCGAAATCTGCCTGTAGTAATCGAGGCCCAGCACCACCGCTGGAAACAGTTTCACCACATGGCAACCAAGAACCCATGCCTGCCGAATTTCGGTTGGCGTCATCACACCAGGGACGAGACAACAGTGGTGTTGATGAGCCATCGAGACCAGGCCCTGATCCAACAGTGGAGACATCGCATAGGGAAGATCGAGATCGATCACGGCCTGGAGCCCGCGTTGAGACGTCACAGACGCCACTCCCAGCTGAAGGGTTGGATGGCGAAGACGAATCGCCGCAATCAGGGCACTCCAGCGAGCATGATCCACCCAGGCAATTTCGATGTGCTGGACGCCAAGATCGACCAACTGATCCAGGCGTTGACACAACAATGACTGCAAAAACGGCCCAAGGAGATCACTCTCCCTGGGCCGCAAAACAATGATGAGTGGCTGACGGCGCAGAGAGGCCATCAACCACTGCTGACGATCAGACGTACTCAGCAATTCGGACATCGCGTCGGATCAAGAGATCCTGAAGTTCCTGGGAATCAACAGTTTCGCTTTCAACGAGCATTTCAGCGAGTTCATCCAGAACGGAACGGTTGTCGTTCAGCACCTTGGTGGCACGGTGATAGGCCGCATCAACAAGATCAGACACTTCGGAATCAATCGTGGCTGCGGTGTCTTCTGAGAAATCTCGCTCAGCAGCGATGTCACGCCCCAAGAACATGCCTCCTTGGGCACGGCCAAGCGCTACGGGGCCAAGCTTGTCGCTCATTCCAAAGCGAGTCACCATCTGCCTGGCTACTGAAGCCACCTGCTGGAGATCGTTGGAGGCACCCGTTGTGACCTCGTCTTCTCCGTAGACGATCTCTTCTGCAACCCGACCGCCTAACGCGACAGCCATTTGGTTCTGCAGATAGGTGCGTGAATAAAGGCCAGATTCCATCCGCTCTTCGCTGGGCGTGAAGAAGGTCAAACCACCCGCATTGCCGCGGGGAATGATCGAAATCTTCTGGACGGCGTCGTAATCAGGCATCAGTGCACCCACCAGGGCGTGACCGGCCTCGTGATAAGCCACAAGGCGCTTGCGTCGCTCGCTCATCACCCGATCTTTCTTCTCGGGGCCCACCATGATCCGCTCGATGGCATCACTGATCTCGTCGTTGCTCACCTCGGTGAGTTGGCGACGGGCAGCGAGGATGGCCGCTTCATTCAAAAGGTTGGCCAGGTCGGCACCCGTGTAACCAGGGGTCCGGCGAGCCACCTTATCGAGGTCCACATCCTTCGACAGGGTTTTGCTGCGGGCGTGAACTCCAAGAATTTGAAGACGACCGGCGTAATCAGGACGATCAACCGTGACCTGACGGTCGAAACGACCTGGACGCATCAAGGCTGAATCCAAGACGTCAGGGCGGTTGGTGGCCGCAATGATGATGATGCCGGTATTTCCTTCAAAACCATCCATCTCGGTGAGGAGCTGGTTCAGGGTTTGCTCGCGCTCGTCATTGCCGCCGCCAAGGCCGGCACCACGCTGACGACCTACAGCATCGATCTCATCGATGAACACGATGCAGGGTGCATTCTTTTTGGCCTGTTCAAACAAGTCACGAACACGGCTGGCACCCACACCAACGAACATCTCAACGAATTCAGAACCTGAAATCGAGAAGAAGGGCACTCCTGCTTCGCCGGCTACGGCTTTGGCAAGCAGCGTTTTGCCTGTACCTGGAGGACCCACAAGCAAGCAACCCTTGGGGATTTTCGCACCTACGGCGGTGAAGCGATCGGGATTCTTGAGGAAATCAACCACCTCGGTGAGCTCAAGCTTGGCGCCTTCAATTCCGGCCACATCTCCAAAGGTGATTTGGGTGGTGGGCTCCATTTGAACGCGGGCCTTGCTCTTGCCGAAATTCATGGCTTGGTTGCCGCCGCCGCCACCACCGCCCTGAGCACGGCGGAACAGGAAGAAAAGACCTCCGAGAAGCAACAACGGGAAGATCAAGCTGGTCGCCGCTTGCTGCCAGGCACCTGGCTGGCGAGATGGCTGCACGGCAATATCAACGTTGTGGTCAGTCAACATCTTCAACAGATCCTTGTCTGGAGCGAGGTTGACCTCCGCACGACGGCCATCGGTCTCAACGATCTGAGCGGTTCCACGATCAGGGGAAAGCAAAACCCTGCTGACCTGATCCTCCTGAACAGACTCAACAAAATCGCTGTACCGCAGCGTGCGAGCTGCCGTTGCAGGGTCGGGACGGTCGAGGAACGCCGTACCTACAACGATCACTACCACTACGAGCAGGACGTAAAGCCCCACATTGCGCCAACGCTTGTTCAAGGTTCTTCGCCTCTGATGAAGGAATGTTAATAGAAATCGAAAAAATCAGGAGGCCCGAAGGACCTCAACCACGCTGCGGAACGCAAACCACTCCGGGATCTCCTCGCCACTGCGCAGCATCTTGCGGAATTGGGTGCCGCTGAGCTTTTTGACATGCAGACCGCGGGCCTCCGCATGTTCCGCAGTGACATACCCCTCTTCGTCGGTAAAGACGAGGTTTAAGGAGGGAACGGTCTCCATCGTTAGTTCAGGAGCACACTCTTTGGCGAAATTTTGCGCGTCATAGGGACCGTAAAAATCATCCCCTGAGAGAGAGGATTTACATCCAGCCATGTCGCGGCCAATGATGAAGTGCGTGCAGCCGTAGTTCCGGCGGATGATCATGTGCTGCAGGGCTTCGCGCGGACCAGCCATGTGCATGGCATAGGGCAGATAGGCCCAACGAATGCGCGAATTATCCACCTCTGCTGCCAGGCGTTCATAGGTCTGGAAGCGAACGGAGCCAGGAATGTCGTCCTGCTGGGTGGGGCCGCAGGTGGGGTGCACCAACACGACAGCGTTCTCACTGACGTTTTGAGCGTGCAGGGCCCGGGTAAAGAGCTCGTAGTGAGCGCGATGAATGGGGTTGCGGCACTGGAATGCCACCACGTCTTCGCCGTCAGGGAGCCCGGCTCGGACCTCAGCAGGCGTCTTGCAGGGGAAGACACGCTCCGGAAGCTGCAAGCCCTGAATCAAACCACCGAGGTAGTAACGACGGCGCTCTGTGGCAATCATGCGCACCGCCGGATGCTCTAGCGAGGTGGTGCCGTAACAACCTTTGGCCTCAACAACCTTGTCGGGTTCCCATTTATCGCCAACGGTGAGAACAGCGAGGTCCTGACCTTTGTATGTCAACAACACCTTGTCTCCAACCGCCACGTCCTCACGGTCGGTATCCATCACGATCGGCAAGCCAAACAGGTAGCCAGATGTGGTGCGGTGCCCGGCCACCACGGAGTCGTAGTCGGCCTGATGCATGAATCCTCGCTCTGGAGAGAATCCACCCACCACAAGCAGCTCAACATCACAGGCATTGCGATCGGAACATTCAATGCTTGTGGTGGCAGAGGCCTTCAGCGCGACATGCTCCGTGGCAGACACCATCAAATCCACCAAGGTGCCTCCGTAAGGAGCAATCACCCCGGAGCGCTGCGAGGAAGAGGAACTGGCAGTCATCGGCGATTCGTGTCTGGATCAGGGATGGCGAGATTCTCCCAGAAGACAGAAAAAAAGGAGGGCTGAGGCCCTCCTTTTGCATCAATGCGTCTGAACAGAAGGATCAAGCCTCCTCAAGACGACCGAAGACCTCTCCGCTGATCTTCACGTCAACGATCTCCCTGCCACCCATATCGGAGTCAGAGGGTTGGATCGCTGTAAACACACCGCCGAACTCCCCCGTGTCGGGGTCCACCTTGGTGATTGAGAAACTCATGATGCCAGTGCCATCGATGTAGCGCTTGACGTTTTCGCTCTCAAGCTCCTCATAGTCACCACCCAATGCCATCAGGCCCTGGGGATAGTCCACACCAGTTGTCAACGCACGACCCTTGGGATCGATGAAGTTACTGGTGCGGTAGCTAGGTGTGCGGTAAGTGCCGCTGAAGTCGGTACTGGTGGTGAGTGCAGAACCTTCAGCGGTGGCTTGAAGGTTTTTGCTTGAGAAGGTGAAGGGGAATTCCTCACCACCAGGAACCAAAACGGTGATCGGCTGGAAATCGATCCCTCCTTTTTCGCTGAAGCTCAGGCCGTCCTCACCAACGATGAGATCACCAAAGACTTCATCCAAGCTTGAGGTGTAGCGGGTGAGGATTTTGCCCTCAACGAATTGGGCTTCTTGACGCTTATTGGCTGGTTCGCCTTTCACGAAGACCTGGGAGGGATGCATGCAGATCCCACGCAGTTCGTAAGCCGAGCCAGCCGTCAGGCTGATGGAGCCACGGGCGGAGTCAGGCAGGCTGGGGCAGTCGTTGGCCTTGCCCGTATTGCGGATGTCGTCATAGGTGACGTTGGATCGGTCTATGGCCTCAGCACCACCACTGCAGGCGGTTACAACAAAGAGACAGAGGGCTAGCACCATGGCCAGCAGGGGACGGATGCGCATAGAAGAAGACTGATTAGCCGGACGAGGACGGTATCCACCGATTTTTCGATCTTACAAGGCGAAAACGTGCGTTCCGGCAAGCCTTTTGCAGCTCTCAACAAGCCTTCGCGTTGCGGGCCCCAAAGGAGGCGTCTCGAAACCGATCAACGGCGACATTAAACAGTGACAGAGGCGACTCTCAGAGAATTACCCGTTTGAGACATCGCCCGGCAAATCAAGGGCATCCAGGCCAGGCAGTTGCGTGAAGATCTCATCCAGCAAGCGATTGGCGAGCTCGAGCTTGCATTGGGGCAAGCACTGCTCTTGGCTGCCATCGCGTCTGAGCAACCAGCCACCATTGAGGTGAGAGCCAAACCCTTGATGGGGCTGATCAATGGGGTTGGCAAACAACAGGTCGCATTGCTTGGCAAGAAGTTTTTGACGTGCGCGTTCCAGAAGCGAATTAGCCTGCCCACTGAGAGCCGCAAATCCCAACAGCACTTGACCAGGGGGTCGGCGCTCAGCCAAACCGGCCAACAGATCGGGGACAGGCTCCATCTCGGCCCCAAGAACACTGGCCAAGGCGGCCTTCGCCTGTTTGTGAGGCAGCGCTCCACCACGACGACGCAGATCGGCCACCGCCGCCGCCATCGCCACCGCATCCACTCCCGGTTGCAGATCAGTGAGTGCGCACTCCATCGCTTGCGCCGACTCCACAGGGTGGCAAGACAAGCCTTCAAGCCAGGCGTCTGGCACCTGAAGCGGACCGTGAATCAAGTCAACCCTGGCGCCCCTCCAACGGGCAGCTTGAGCGAGCATCACGCCCATGCGCCCGCTGCTGCGGTTGCTCATGATCCGGGCAGGATCCAGAGCTTCCACCGTTGGGCCAGCGGTCACGAGGAGCGAGCGACCACTCCAATCACGCGCCAACATCCTTTTCTCGCTCCCCTGCTGAAGCGCATGGACAACCGCCAATTGAATCAAAGCGGGATCAGCCATTCGCCCCTCTCCGATTCGATCACAAGCCAACAAACCAGGCTCCGGCCCCAGACAGAGGACCCGTTCATCCCGTTGCAAAAGCTCCCAATTGCGCCGGACTGCAGGGTTGCCCCACATCCCTGTATTCATCGCTGAGGCTGCCACCACAGGCCGTTCGCAGGCCAACAACAAGGAGGCCAGCAATCCATCACCAAGTCCCTGAGTCCAGCGGGCCAAACTTGTAGCGCTTAAGGGAGCCACCACCACTAGATCCGCCCATTCCGCGAGCTCCACATGCAACGGCCGAGGTTGCGATGGCGCCCACTGGTCCTGATCTTGCAAACAGGGGTGACGACTCAGGCTTGCGAGTGCCACAGGGCTGACAAGGCGTGAGGCGCTTGGGGTAATAACGCAACGCACCTCGGCCCCCGCCTTCACCAAGGCACTCACAAGAAGAGGCGTCTTCACCGCAGCGATGCTTCCCGATGCGGCGACGAGGAGGCGACGCCCCTCCAGAGGCCGTGGGGCCTCAATCTTCATCGAATGGTTCCTGATCAACTAAGTGAACGTATGGGCCGGTGAGCTCCGGCCGGTGGATCGCCAAGGCACGCAACAGATGCCAATCACTCAAGCCATCAAAAGGAGTGGGGTAATCGTCGTCTTCCAGGCGCTGCGCGAGCAAAGCCACCTTGTCGTCATCAAACGCGTCCAGAGATTCCGGCGTGATCGGCATGCTGGTTCCCTGAAGCGAAGACCCCATTCTGCCTCGGGCAAGCGTTAGAGCTGACGCTAAGTTTCGAGCGACGGGGTCTTAGCTCAGTTGGTAGAGCGCTGCGATCGCACCGCAGAGGTCAGGGGTTCGAATCCCCTAGTCTCCATCGTCAAGAAAAGGCTTCATTTTCAGCTTTAAGCAAAAAGAATGAGCTCTTTCAGGGCAACTTTGTGCGCCATAGATTAATCACGGGGAATAGCTTCAAAACGAAGACTTTTCACCTCCCCAGCTTTCACTTGCGAAGACTAATCATGTCACTTTAAAGACAACCCTTGATGGCCAGCAACAACAACAATCAAAAAAGAGCGTTACACAAGCCCCTTAACATCCCCTTGGCGAAAGCAAATCTTGAAAGCAAAGCTTGAAAGCAAAGAGAAGCTGGGGCGCAGGAGGGCTTGACTCAAATGCTGGAAACGAATACGTGCCGATGCATTGGCGAGACGACAACGCCCCAGCCGCTGTAGCAAAAGAAACAACCCAGAACCGACGTTCCTTTTAGACAGAACGATCTCTGCATTTCAAGGGTGCAGTACTCAGAACAGTATTGAGCACAAGAGTGATTCATCCAAGATCAAAAAGCTTCAAAGGATTCATCAATCAATCAGAACATGGACGTTATTGACCTCTTTCCACGCTCCATTGTGCAAGGGGAAGTTGACCAAAAACTCCTTCATCACGTGCATCTCCATTGTGAGGATGTTCTGCTCAATCCAGGATCAAATCCTGACGCTTCAACGCGCCTAGCTGGACAGCTCAGCAAACAGCTACAACTGGATTTCACCCAACCGGCCATTCGAGAACTTTGTGAATCCGTCCTCCTCGAAGGCTGCGAGCGTTGGATCCGGCACGTGATTGACCAGCAACCGCCTCAAGGGCGCGGCCCATGGGTGCCAGGTCGCTACCAACTCAAACTGATTGACATCTGGCTGAATTGCCAAATAGAGGGCGATTACAACCCCATGCACACCCATGGAGGAAGTTTTTCGGGAGTTGTCTTTTTAAAAGTCCCCCCACAGATCAACGGAAGCAGTTTTGACGGGCAACTGTGTTTTCACGGTCCGGAGGACTATCACCTTCAATCATTCCGCACAGGAATGGCGAAGTATGTGCTTCCCAAACCGGGCGACTTTTATATTTTTCCAGCATGGCAACCGCATTCCGTCATGCCCTTCCGAGGCGCAGGAGAACGCTGGTCTCTCGCCTTTAACGTCGTTGCTCAGCCCGTTTCCTCGCATCCACAGCCCCCTGACCAGAATCCCAACATTTCTCTTTCGAGTCAGCGACCAAGAGCGAGAGGCTTCTGACGGACAGCCTCTCAGAAAATTGCCTTACGATTCACTCCAGTTTCAGGGTCAGCCATGCCAAGGACAGCCATGGCCTGGGGCCTTGACATGCATCCATTCATCGTGAGGGCTATAGGCGTACAGGACGTCCAGCCCTCTGCGCTGGAGTCTTGCTGATGTTCCCGACAAGCACTCAATTCACAAGACATTTGCCCCTGTTTGCAGGCCTTTTTGTTCTTGTTTTGGCCTCGACGCTAGCCAGACCCAGTGCCTTGATCACCTATGGCCTGATCGCGCTGGCTGGTGGGCTGGGCCGTCGCTGACGCCAGTCGGAACGACCATGCGGTAAAAGGGATGTGAGCTGAGCCTATAAACGATGTCGCAATCCAAACGAGAACAGGTGGTTAGCCACCTGCGCTATATCCGCCAAGAGCTGCGTGAAATGCATCAAGGCGTGATGGAAGACGGACTCCTCCCTGAAGCCGGTGAGGTAAGAGGGGTCATGGCCCAGATGGAGGCCTTGCTTGAGCTTCTGGAGGGCAAATCATCTCGCAAAGCGAAAGCAGATTCCGACTGAATGCGATCCTGCTGGGTGGCCAACTTGAAGCAAATCTTGATTCAACAGGAAATGCTCAAAAAACCAGCAATTGATACAGGAAACTAATAATTATCGAGTATTTTGGGTGTTGGCAGGTTGCCGGCCGGGTGATGGGGATCAATTGGTGGCACACCTGTGATAACGAGGCTTGAGGGGTTCCATTCATGACCGCTCGACTGCAAAAGACTCGACTTCAAATCAGTTTCGGAGAAGCCACTTCAAGGCTTGATCGGTGGGCTGAAAATCCATGGCGGCGAGCATCGTTGATGCTGATCGCTCTTGGTGCCAGTTTTGCTTTAGGTAACAGCATTGGAGCCATTGCTGGTGCTTTGGCCTTGATGGATCCAGTGGCCGCTGTCATCACTGTGGCGATCTGGGAGCTCATGGTTCGAACCAGACGGCATTGGGCGCGAGATCAACAAAAACATTTGGGACGTGATCTGTTGGATATGGCACGCATTGGCTTGCTGTACGGCCTTTTATTGGAAGGATTCAAGTTGCTTTAAAGAACGGACAAATCCAGACAATTTTGATGGGGATTCATAGCCTGACTTTAGTTCTGCTGTTGGGTGGACCATGGCTGCTGAGCATTTCTTCCTCGAGCTCGAACCACCAGAAGAACGTCTTCGCAACGCCCCTCATGTGGTGATCGTGGGAGGAGGATTTGCTGGAATTCGCGCCTGCAAAGCACTTGCCCAGGCAGAGGTGCGCATCACCTTGATCGACAAGCGCAATTTCAACCTGTTCCAGCCGCTTCTCTATCAAGTGGCAACGGGGCTCGTCGCTCCCGGAGATGTGGCAACACCCCTACGACAGCTCGTTGGCAAGCAGCGCAATGTTCAGGTCCTGCTCGGGGAAGTGAAGGGATTAGATGCCAAGAAGCGACAAATCAATTTCAGCGAAAAGGTCGTTAGCTACGACCACTTAGTGCTGGCATCGGGCTCAGGCAGCACCTACTTCGGCCATGAAGAATGGCGCACCTTTGCGCCACCGATGAAAATTCTTGAGCATGCCCAGGAGATTCGTCGTCGCTTGCTGATGGCCATGGAGCAGGCAGAGCAAACACCTGATCCAGCGGCGCGCAAATTTCTTCAAACCGTGGTGATTGTGGGAGGGGGCCCTACGGGGTGCGAAATGGCAGGTGCCACCTCCGAATTAATGCGCAATGCCATGCGCCGTGAGTTCAAACAGCTCGATCCTGATGATTCAAGAATCATCGTGATCGACCCGGGCGATCGCTTGCTGAGGGCGATGCCTGAGTCGCTATCGGCCTCTGCCCAAAAGACACTGGAATCTCTTGGGGTAGAGACCCTCTTCAAAGGGCGCGTTCAGAGCATGCAGCCAGGAGAGGTCACCGTTGGCACTCCAGATGGAGAGCAAACGATCCAAGCGGCAACCGTGATTTGGACGGCCGGGGTGCGCCCGTCTCACCTTGGCAAGACCCTTGCAGCCTCGATCGATTGTGCATTGGATCGTGGCGGTCGGGTCATCGTTGAACCCGACTTCAGCGTGAAAGATCATCCAGAGATTCGGGTCGTGGGCGATCTCTGCAGCTACAAACACACCTCCAAGGGCAATCCCCTACCGGGCATGGCCGGACCAGCAACGCAAGCTGGGGGCTTCGTCGGCAAGGACATCGCCGCGATCATCGGTGGACGCCAGCGCCCGAACTTCAAATGGTTTGATTTCGGCAGCATGGCTGTGCTGGATCGTGTTGCGGCCGTTGCTGATCTCCGCGGCTTCAAATTCAGCGGGAGCCCAGGTTGGGCGGTTTGGGCAGCCGCACACCTGGCCTTCATGCCCGATCGAGAAAATCGCTGGTCCTTGCTGATCAAGTGGATGTTTGCGGTTCTGTCACAGCAACGTTCATCGATGCTGCTCACAGGCATGCCATGTCAGCACATCGGTCTCGACTCTGCAGACGCACCGTTCCCAATGAACAGCGGCAGTGGCCCCTCGATTGCCGCTCCAGATGCGGCACTGAAAGCAGCCATGGATTACTACTCCAAGTCCGTGTCTGGTGTGCGTGTTCAGGATGGCGAAGCAGCCCGCGATGAATCCGCCACAGGATCAGACGCCGCCATCAAATAAAGCAGCGCCATCCGGATCGGGATTCCATTGCGAACTTGATCCTCCACCAAGCAGATCGAGCGGTCATCCAAGAGGGCACCGCTCATTTCAACCCCACGATTCACAGGGCCTGGATGCAGCACAGGGCCTGAAAAAGAGCAGCGTCGCAACCGATCATGGGTGAGCCCATAGTCACGGTGATAGCGATCCAGATCCGTGAGCAGATGATCGGTCATGCGTTCTTGTTGTAGACGCAACGTCATCACAGCGTCCGCACCCGACAAGCATTCATCCAGGTTGCGGCTGATCTGCAGCCTTCCACGCTGAAGGACAGGATCAACCGCTTGCCCAGGCGGCGGAGCCTCCAAGAAGTCAGCGAAGGCATCGGGAACAAGACTGGGCGGCCCGCACAGCATCACATCCGCGCCGCATGCACTGAGAGCCCAGAGGTTGGAGCGCGCTACGCGCGAATGCAACACATCGCCAACAATCCCGATGCGCTTGCCCTGCAAGGCCTCGGGTTGAGGACGATGGGGATCGAAATGGTGCGCGAGCGTATAGAGATCGAGCAAGCCCTGGCTGGGGTGGCTGTGCTGACCATCCCCCCCATTCAGCACAACGGTGCGCTCGCCGGCTTGATCCAACTCATGGGCCAGCTGGGCGGGGACATCCGTGCAGCGATGACGGATCACCAGCACATCCGCCCCCATCGCGACATAGGTGCGCGCTGTATCGAGCAGGGATTCGCCTTTGCTCAGAGAGCTGCTCGACGGGGAAAAACTCTGCACATCAGCAGACAACCGCTTAGCGGCCAGCTCAAAGCTGCTGCGCGTGCGCGTGCTGGGCTCAAAAAACAAGGTGGCCACTAATCGGCCCTGCAACGCCGGGAGTTTGCGAGCGCCCGTCACCGGCATCGAACGAAAACGATGGGCAAGCTCGAGCACGGTGGCGTAATCGTCACGCGAGAACGCCGCTAAATCGAGCACATGCCGGTGCGACCACCCACTCATCGCTTGCACTCCAGGGTTGGAATGGAGGCCTGACTAATAGCAGGCATCCGATCACCTTTGGCACGCCGGCTCACGCTGCGGGAGGCCTTCAGATACCAACGCCAAGGCAAATCCTGGGCCTGAGAGATTCCGATCCGTGTGGTGGTCACAAGCTCAGGGATGTTGAGAACGGAGGGCCTGGGGGCCAACCACAGTTCATTCTCGCCACAGGCGGAGCTGTTGTCATGGCGTCGGCTGATTTCAAAATGCCGAGACAGCAACCCAGGCCCTGCCGCTATCCGTTCAGCCTTGCCAGGCATGGCAACAGCGCGAAGCAACACCCCATTGGCCCAATCACTGCGATCCGTCACCACATTCACGCAGTGGTGAATGCCATAGCTGACATACACATAAAACCGCCCAGGCTCACCAAATAGCGTTTCGTTTTGCGGTGAACGGCGGCGATAGCCGTGGCAGGCAGGCTCCTCCTGGGAATACGCCTCTGTCTCCACGATCACGCCCCACAGCAAACTTCCATCGCTCTGGCGTTTCACCAACCTGCACCCCACCAGAGCAGGGGCAACCTCCTCTGCTGGACGACAGAAGAAGGCGTGGGGCAGAGCTGGGAAATCCTTGGAGATGAACTGGATAGCTATGGGAGTCGCTGAGGGGATAATCCATGGGGAAAGAGCACTCAGCACGATCCAGTTTGCTCAAGACAAGGCAATCCAACCTCGCCATCTCAGATGGCTCATCAACAACAATCGATGATCAAACTATTAGGTCGCCAATGATGACCGACGACCCCATGTCGGCATCAGCCACAACCACCACAAGCCAAATCCAAGCGAGGCGTGACCTGGTGTTTCTTGTGCTGGCCGGACTCTTCTTGGGCACCCTGGGGATGCTCAACATCCTTGGCCTGACACGATTTCTGGCACTTGGCAAGATTGGATCCTGGCCCATCGTGGTGGCCGTTGGCGCCCTCCCCTATCCCGTCACCTTTTTATGCACCGATCTCATTAGTGAGCTTTGGGGTGAGGAGAGAGCCACTCAGCTGGTGTGGGTTGGCCTCTTGCTCAATGGATGGGTGGTTTTGATTCTGTGGGTTGGTGGTTTGATGCCAGGCCTGTACGGCGCCCCTGAATCCACATTTTTTGAGATTCAACGCCTGGCCTTTGGGTCCATCGGAGCCTCGATGGTGGCTTACCTCACGGCCCAATTCGTAGACGTGCGCTTGTTTCATTTTTGGAAGGAACGCACCAATGGCAAAGCCCTCTGGCTCCGCAACAACGGCTCCACCTTGGTGAGCCAATTGGTAGACACCAGTGCCGTGGTGTTGATCAGTCACTACGCAGCCCATGTTTTGCCGATTCGAGCCGGAGAGGCCGTTCTTCCTCAGCTGGGAGCTTTCATCGCCAGTGGATATTTGTTCAAAGCCCTTGCCGCTTTTGCTGACACCCTTCCCTTCATCTGGCTCACCGCCTGGTTGCGCGATTGGTTGGATATTCAGGGCGATGGCAAGGAGATCACGCTCTGAGATCAACCATCACTCCGGTGACGATCAGCGCACCAATAAAGCTCAGTGCGCAAGTCCTTGGCATGATTAATGAACTGACCTTCTAACCATGGACGCCGCCCTCTCTGGCTTCAATCTCGGGACCGTCTTGGTCTTTGGCAGCGGACTGTTCGTGATTGCCACCTTCTACTTCGGGACCAGAGGCGGCTACTACAACACCGACAAGTACGACGGCAACGGCACAGCGCACTAAGGCGCGAGCTGAGCGATCATCAAGCCACTGATCGAGATGGCATGAACGCCACCCTGCCTGGCCCCGCGGCCAACACCGAAGCCATTCGTTTGGCTCTTCAGAGTTGGCCAGACGTTGAGGCCTACTTGAAAGGCTGCAAAGGAATCATTATTCCGCTTGGCTCCACAGAACAGCATGGACCCACAGGTGCGATTGGGACTGACGCGCTCACAGCAGAAGCTGTAGCGCTTGAGCTCGGTCGTCGCAGCGGAGTGCTTGTCACTCCTGCTCAGGCCTATGGGATGGCCGAACACCATCTCGGCTTTGCGGGCACGATGAGTCTTCAACCAGCCACCCTGATGGCGGTGATGCATGACCTCGTGTTGTCCTTAGCCACCCATGGATTCGAGCGAATCTTTGTGGTGAATGGCCACGGAGGCAACATGGCCACAACCAAAGCAGCCTTTGCCCAGGCCTATGGAACGGCCGCCAGCCGAGGACTTCCGGTGGCTTCCAAACTGCGCTGCAGACTTTCCAACTGGTTTATGGCAGGGCCTGTGATGCGCCAAGCCCGAGAGCTGTATGGCGATCGCGAAGGCCAACATGCCACCCCCAGTGAAATCGCCGTCACCCTTCATCTTCACGACAGCCTGATCACCAAGCAAAGGCCTCTACCTGAGCCCGCCCCATGCGGAGCCATTCACGGCCCAGCCGATTTTCGGCGACGTTACCCCGATGGCCGCATGGGCTCTGACCCCTATCTCGCGACACCAGAACATGGAGCAGAGTTGCTGGACACGGCGGTTTCGGCACTGCGCGAGGATCTTGAAACCTTTCTCTCCGCTGCATGAGCAAGATCACCGCCGATGACGTTCGCAAGGTGGCCAAACTTGCCCGCCTTGACCTACCTGAAGACACCATCGCCACCTATACGGGGCAGCTGGAACGGATTCTCGATTACGTGGATCAACTTCAAGCGGTGGATACCGAAGGGGTTCAACCCACAACGCGCGCTGTAGAAGTGGTGAATGCAACGCGTGAAGACACTGTTGTGGACACAGATGTGCGCCAAGAACTGCTCGATCAGGCCCCCCAGCGAGAAGGAGACTTCTTCCGCGTACCCAAGATCCTCGCCGACTAAGCAGCACAACCCACAACCACACAAGCGGCACGTATGCGTTACGAGCTAGAAACGCATACGTGCTGGAGTGACGGCTGTGCGTCGCAACAGCGAAAGCCAGGCTCTCTTCAAGCGCCTACTGGGCAAAAGCTTGGCGACCGGCCGCATCTTGCTTCCCCGCGGCTTGTGACTGCGCACGCCAATCAAAATGTCGTAGAAGAAATTGACGACATCAGACCGCGTCTCAAAGATTCCTAGCCTTTGCGGAGAATCCTTTGCATCAAGCAGTGGCTTTGTTGCCTCATAAGCAGGTTTATATTCAAACCAGGGAATAGAAGGCCAAAGATGATGCACTAAATGATAATTTTGGCCCATAATTAGCCAATTCATCGTACGCCCCGGATACACACGAGCGTTCTGCCAACGATTCCGCGAAAGGAAGGGGCGATGGGGCAAATAGTCGAAAAACAAACCGAGCGTGACTCCCACCATCAGCGCGGGAGCAAACCAACAATTAAAAATAAAAGGCAGAAAGTCGAACCGAATCGCTGCGGCAATGATCGTAAAGAAGATGGCGCGCTCAAATCCCCACTGCATCAACTCCCAACGCTTCCAGAGCTTTCGTTGAAAGAAGAAAAACTCGTGATAGAAAAATCTGGGAGCAATTAACCAGAGAGGACCAAACGTACTCACAATGTGATCAGGATCATGCTTGGGATCATTCACATGTGAATGGTGTTGCAAGTGCACCCGTGTAAACACAGGAAAACTGAATCCCAACAGCAAGGCTGAGCCGTGCCCCATCAATTGGTTCACCCAAGGAACAGGATGAGCCGCGTTATGACAGGCATCGTGCACGACGGTGCCCTCCAAATGGAGCGCTAAAAATCCGCCAATCAGCAGCAGGGGCAATGGCCAACCACCCACAAACCAACCCCAAGTCGTCAAAGCTGCCAAGCCGTACCCGCCCAAGAACAGGCCAACGGTGGGGTTCCACTCAGACGGTGGATCGACAAACTCCTTAGGCACTGACCGAAGTCGGGGCGTCGATCCCGAGCTCTCCGGTTGTGCGAGTGCCTGAGTCATCGAAAAATTCCTGTGTTGCCTGCTGCTACAAGCAACACCAATCTAGGAAAAGGAATGCCCACCGCGAGACTTGAACTCGCACAACCGAAGTCACTGGTACCTAAAACCAGCGCGTCTACCAATTCCGCCAGATGGGCAGAAGCGAATCCTAAACATCGACCCAGAATGAGGACAACGTCGTCCCCACATCCATCGATGCTGGCCACTCTTACTGGAGATCTCTGTTTGCTGGCGGGGCTCGCCGTTCTGCTGCTGCCACTGCTCGCCACGGAACTCAGTCGTCCCCGCGATGGCGCCTGGGGAGCCATCATTCTTCTGCTTGGCCTGGTCCTCGTGACCAGCAGTGATCGACTACGGGGCGCTCCCATGCTGGGAGTGGCCTGCGCTGGCTTGCTCATCAGCCGCCTCGGAGCGGAAGTCGGTCAGGCCCGCTGGCAACAACTCAGTGATGAGGAACGACAAAGACTTGGCTCCCGGGAACGCTGGACCACCAGCCTGCAACAACTCACCACCGTCTTGGCCAGCCTTGTGAGCGCAACGGCAGACACGCTCAAAAGCCTGAAACCAGCCGCAAAAACTGGAACCAACAAACGCTGGGTCCGCCCTGATGAGTCATCCACAGGGGCAGACCTAGACGCCCCTGCCGGTGGCGAGATCAAGGAAACAACTGGAACGGCTGAAAAAAAAGAAGCCAACAACAACGACGACAGCAGTGGCGATGGCGACAGCAACGACGCCGTCACACCGGAAGCACAAGTCACCACGCCAAAACGCCCGAAGCGCTGGGTCCGTCCAGACAGCCCAGAACCATCCCTGGAAGCTGAGGAGGCGCCTTCACCGTCCAAGAGCGATGAAGCTGCGGATGAAGCCCCAGATGAAGCCCTGAACGAAACCAGCGCTGAGGCAAGCACGGATCGCACCGACGAAGACTGATAATTCTCTTTGCTACAGCGCCAACGTGACCCAGCAGACAGGCCAGGACGCTGATAAGCGCCCGTCATACAGAGACACCCTCAACCTGCTGGAGACGGGCTTTGGAATGCGTGCCAATGCCATCCACCGCGAACCGGAACTTCAAGCCTTCTGGAAAGACAAAGGCATCGACCTGGAGTTGGGACGCAACAATCCCGGGCCGATGTTCACCCTGCATGACGGCCCGCCCTATGCCAACGGCGCCCTGCACATGGGCCACGCCTTAAACAAGGTGCTCAAGGACATCATCAACAAGCACCGTCTGATGCAGGGCCGGAAGGTGCGTTTTGTCCCTGGCTGGGACTGTCATGGTCTCCCAATTGAGCTCAAAGTGCTCCAGGCCATCAGCCAGGAGCAGCGTCAAGCGCTCACCCCGATCAAGTTGCGCAAAAAGGCTGCGGCCTACGCCCATAAGCAAGTTGCCGGCCAAATGGCCGGCTTTAAGCGCTGGGGCATCTGGGCCGACTGGGAACACCCTTATCTCACGCTCCAAAAGGACTACGAAGCCGCTCAGATCGACGTCTTTGGGACGATGGCGCTGAAAGGCCACATCTACCGAGGGCTCAAACCCGTGCACTGGAGCCCCAGCTCACGCACAGCCCTGGCGGAAGCCGAACTCGAATATCCCGACGGACACACCAGTCCCAGCGTCTACGTGGGCTTTCCTGTGGTGGATCTCCCCGAAGGCCTACGCAGCAAACTCAACGAGCAGGGTTTGGACTTACCCGCAGAGAGCAACGCCCTAAGTGAGGGCCTACAGGTGGCGATCTGGACCACCACCCCCTGGACCCTGCCCGCCAACCTGGCGGTGTCGGTCAACGAACGCCTCGACTATTGCCTGGCAGATGACGGCAACGGGCGGCTCCTAATCGTGGCAGCTGAACTCTGCGACGCCATCGCCTCCAAGCTTGAACGCCCGCTTCAAGCCAAAGCCACCGTGAAGGGGGCCGATCTTGCTGGCATCACCTACAGCCACCCCCTACTCGAGCGCCGCAGCGCCATCGTTGTTGGTGGGGAATACATCACCACGGAATCGGGGACGGGTTTGGTGCACACGGCCCCAGGCCATGGCGTCGATGACTTCAACACCGGACGGAAGCATGGCCTACCCGTGCTCTGCCCAGTAGATGAAGCTGGAACCCTCACCGCAGAAGCTGGCCGATTCGAAGGCTTGAACGTGCTCAAGGATGCCAATGCCGTGATCATCACGGCGCTCGAGGACTGCGGTTCCCTGCTTCTGCAAGAGAACTACAGCCATCGCTATCCCTACGACTGGCGCACGAAAAAGCCCACAATCTTCAGGGCCACTGAGCAGTGGTTTGCCTCCGTGGAGGGCTTCCGCACGGAGGCACTAACCGCCATTGATGGCGTGCAATGGCTACCCGCATCGGGCCGAAACAGAATTGAGTCGATGGTCTCCGAAAGGGGCGACTGGTGCATCTCGCGGCAGCGCACCTGGGGTGTTCCTATTCCAGTGTTTTATCAGCGTGAAACCGGCGAAGTGCTGCTCAATGCCGATTCCATCGCCCATGTCAAAGCGCTGATCGCAGAACACGGCGCCGACATTTGGTGGGAAAAAGACGAGGTTGATCTCCTCCCTCCCAGCCACAGCGCAGAAGCGCATCTCTGGCGTAAAGGCACCGACACCATGGATGTGTGGTTCGATTCCGGCTCCAGCTGGGCCTCTGTATCGAGCCAACGCGACGGTCTCAGCTACCCCGCCGATCTCTACTTAGAAGGATCGGATCAGCATCGCGGCTGGTTCCAGTCCTCGTTGTTGACGTCGGTGGCCGTGAACGGCACGGCCCCCTATCGAACCGTGCTCACCCATGGCTTTGCCTTGGATGAAAAAGGCCGAAAGATGAGCAAATCCCTCGGCAATGTGGTGGACCCGATGGTGATCATCGAGGGAGGTAAAAATCAAAAACAAGAACCCGCCTATGGCGCTGACGTGCTCCGCCTATGGGTGAGTTCTGTGGATTATTCAGCCGACGTGCCGATCGGTGCAGGCATCCTGCGGCAGCTCTCAGACGTCTATCGCAAAGTGCGCAACACCTCGCGCTATCTGCTCGGCAATCTGCACGATTTCGTCCCCAGTCGTGATGCGATCGCCATCCGTGAGTTGCCCTTGCTCGATCGCTGGATGTTGCAGCGCACAGCAACCGTGCTCGACCAGATCAGTGAAGCGTTTGAACGCTATGAGTTCTTCCGCTTCTTCCAGCTTCTGCAGAACTTCTGCGTTGCCGATTTATCGAACTTCTACCTCGACATCGCCAAAGACCGGCTGTACGTCAGCGCCCCCACCGACAAGCGTCGCCGCAGCTGCCAAACCGTAATGGCGCTGATTATTGAGCGCCTGGCCGCGGCCATCGCCCCGGTGCTTTGCCACATGGCGGAAGACATCTGGCAGAACATCCCCTATCCAACAGAGACCGAGTCGGTGTTTCTGAGCGGCTGGCCCACGGTGCCGGAGGACTGGCGCGATGACAGCCTGCAAGCCCCCATGCAGGAGCTGCGCGAACTGCGTGCCGCGGTGAACAAGGTGCTGGAGGAATGCCGAAGCAAACGCATGCTGGGAGCCTCGCTGGAAGCGGCCGTTCGCCTCGAAGCGCGCACCCCTGCACTTCAAGACGCCCTTCACTGGCTGCAAAGCAAGGGGGATCAAGAGGTGGATGGCCTGCGCGATTGGCTGCTCGTCTCCCAGCTGCAGATTGGAGGCGAGCCCTGGGCCGAATTGCTGGCCAGTGATGACAACGAACTCGCCGTGATCGAAGTGGCCCTGTCTCGAGGTGAGAAGTGTGAGCGCTGTTGGCACTATGAAAGCGACATCGGTCAGCACAGTGCTCACCCCAGCCTCTGCGGTCGCTGCGTTGCCGTACTGGAACGGCGCTAAGCGTCAGATCCAGCGGCCTGCTTCGGTCAATTGCTCAGGAGGGAGGGGCCCGAGCAGGCGCTCCTCCTGTTGAGGGTTGAGTGGACCGCGCAGCAATTCAGCGGTTTCGACGGTCGCCCCCTCGGGAAGCACGGTGCGGTCCGGATCAAAATCCGTGGGATGGGTGGTGCAACTGCTGAAGCCCCGAAAAATCAACACTTCCAGAGCTTCTTCCGCACGTTCAGCGGACTGCACCGTTCCGCGCAGTCGCACGACGCGATCGGGACGATCACGACTGATCGCTTCAAGGGCCGGCAACAACGGATCAGAACTCACCAGCCACCCGCCCCTGACGCGGCAGGCGCACGAGGAGCCACTGGAGAAGCCCCACCACATACGCCACTAAGGCCACATAGCCGATGAATGCGGCAACCGCCTCACTCCACTGCCCCCCAAAAACGAAGTCGAACAAACGCTCCGCTACGCGATGCAAGCCCTGGGGACCTTCCAGCCAGGCCAGGCACTCAGCACCACGCAGTTGATCCGCACAGCGCAACGCGGTGGCCGACATCCCCGCCGCAAGCAAGGCGAATCCAGTGAGGGCCCAGCGCCAGATACGAACGGTGAGGGGGAGAGCACTCCCCGGGGCACTGTCGGCGAGTTCTTCATTGAGATCCACCCAAAACCACACCGAAACCGCCATCAGCACGGGTGCGATGAAGGCCATCACGTAGCCGATCGGACGCCGATCGGTGAGCAGCAACACGCTGATGGGCAACAGGCTTGCCACCTTCCAATACAGACCCAGCAAGCGCACCATCGCTGGCTCACGCCGCACCCCTGCCCAGATCAGCAGAACGAGCGGAACACCCAGGGCAAACGTTGCCCCTAAGCGATAGGTCAGCCAAACCAAACTGCGGTAAGGGAGATCGGGCACCAGGGAGGTTCGAGTTGGAGCCATTATCGATGCCATCGACCTAGCCCTCGAGATTGGTAGGGTCCAACACATGGTTCCGTTCAACCCCCTCGATTGGTTCCGAGGCTCCGGAACCCAGGCCAAGTGCCGAACAGCACTCAGTGGCTGTGCCTCTTTGGAAGAGGCAACGAAAGATGTCACCAATCAACTCGGCTCGGAAAAAGGCGACTTAGCCCTCGTGTTTGTTTCCAGCCATTTCGCAAGCGATCTGCCGCGGTTGCTTCCGCTTTTAAGCCAAAGACTCCAGGCCGAACACTGGATCGGCTTCGTGGGGGGCGGCGTTGTGGGAACCGATAGTGCCGGACGGTCGCAAGAGCTAGAGCAGACCACGGCCCTGAGCGTGACCCTGCTGAATCTCCCCGGGGCTCAGCTGAAGCCGTTTCAGCTCGACACCGGGGCACTCCCGGATCTTGATGGACCGGTTCAAAACTGGCAGGACTGGGTCAGCGTGGATCCAGCCGACAGCCGCTCCCTGCTGCTGTTCATCGATCCCAGTTGTGGAGCGATCAACGACCTGATCAGCGGCCTGGATTACGCCTACCCCAACGCAGCGATCATTGGAGGAATTGCGGCACCCCACAACGCCAGTCATGGCTCGCTGCTCCTCGATGGTCAGATCATCAATGGTGCCGCTGGGGTGAGCATCGGCGGGGACTGGGTTCTTGATCCAGTTGTGGCCCAGGGCTGCCGCCCGATTGGTCCCGTGTTTGCGATCGAACAAGCCCAACGCAACGTTCTGCTGGAACTCAGCGATGGCGATCGTCGCGACACGCCTGTGGCCTGTTTGCAACGCGTGCTGGCCGGTCTCAATGCGGAGGACAGAGAGCTGGTGCAGCACTCTCTCTTCCTTGGCGTGGAGCGTCGCAATCTGATGCAGGAGTGCCCCAGCGATTTCCTGGTCCGCAACCTCATCGGCGTTGACCCACGCAATGGTGCCGTCGCCGTGGCTGAGCGGGTCCGACCAGGCCAGCACGTGCAATTCCAGCTCCGAGAAGCGCAATCATCAAGGCTGGAAGCTCGCCAGCTGCTGGAGGCCAGCCAAGACCGTTGCCCATTGCCACCACTGTGTGGTCTGCTATTTGCCTGCCTTGGTCGAGGGAGCGGGTTGTTTGGAGAGGCCAACGGCGATGTTTCGATCGCCCGCGACGTGCTCCCCGATCTTCCAATCGCCGGTGCGTTTTGCAATGGCGAGATCGGTCCCTTAAGCAACACCACCTACCTGCATGGGTACACCGCTTGCTGGGGCTTGCTCCGCCATGCACCTCTTGTCGCCTCACCTGAGGACTGATGCGCCAGCACGTCAATCCGCTCAGCCGCTTCTTTCAATTGCCGCTGGAACTACCGGCACCGCAGGAGCTGTTCGAGAATCCCAACCTGCCGATCCATCTCGATATTGGCTGCGCTCGAGGCTTCTTTTTGTTGGAGCTTGCGGCGATGCAACCCGAGCGAAACCATCTGGGAGTGGAGATCCGCCGGCCCCTGGTGCAAGCCGCCCAACGCGATCGCGACCGGCAGGAGCAGCACAACCTCCATTTTTTATTTTGTAATGCCAATATCAGTCTCGAGGCTTGGATGGCAGCGCTGCCACCAGACCAGTTGCAGCTGGTAAGCATTCAGTTTCCAGATCCCTGGTTTAAACAGCGCCATCGCAAGCGCCGCGTGCTGCAACCCGCCCTGTTGCTGGCCATCGCCTCAGCGCTCCATCCAGGGCGACATCTGTTTTTGCAAAGTGATGTGTTGGCTGTGATCGAACCGATGGTGGCCCTGGTGGAACTCTCCAACGGCTTTGCCCGCCCCAAAGACGATCCACAACCATGGCGAAGGAGCAACCCACTGCCCGTGGCCACGGAACGGGAGCGCTACGTCCAGGAGCAAGGACAACCCACCTATCGCGTGCTGTTTGAGCGCACGGACGCCGCCCTTCCCGCCTTGAGAGATCTGGAGATGGCTTGGCAACAGGTTGATAATTCCAAAGCCGCTGCACCCACACCTCATGGATGAGGCTCAGGCCCCACCACCTCTGTTGCTGCGCTGGCAAGGACTCCTGCCCGCTAGTGATCAGCAGCGCCGTCGCCTGAGCTGGTTGGCAAGCATCCTGCTGATGGTTCTCCTCACTGGACTTCCCTTCCTCACCCGAACGGGGCTGGGATTGGTGGTCCTCGCCTGCGGAGCGCTGTGGATCCTTTGGTCCAGCGTGAGCCAACCGCAGCGAATCGGGGCGATCAGCGCCTGGGTGCTCGTCTTTCTTGGCATCGCCGTGCTCGCCACGGGCTTCTCTCCTGTTCCGGTTGCTGCAGCGAAAGGCTTGATCAAGCTGCTCAGCTACCTTGGCGTGTACGCCCTGATGCGACAGCTGCTGGCCGAGCGTCCCGAGTGGTGGGACCGACTCGTGGCCGCCATGCTGGGCGGCGAAGTGCTTACCAGTGTGATCGCCTTACGCCAGCTCTACGGAACCACCGAGGAGCTCGCACGCTGGGCCGATCCCAACTCCGTAACAGCCGGCACGATCAGGATCTACGGCCCCCTAGGCAACCCCAATCTGCTGGCGGGATACCTGGTTCCCATCCTGCCGTTGGCGCTCATTGCCTTGATCCGCTGGCGGGGCTGGGGAGCACGCTGCTACGCCGCTGTGGCCCTGGGGTTAGGAGCAGCAGCCACGTTGTTCACCTACAGCCGCGGTGGCTGGCTAGGCATGCTCGCGGCCCTGGGCGTGCTGGTGCTGCTGCTCGTGTTGCGTGCCATCCGCAGCTGGCCAACCCTGTGGCGACGTCTCGTCCCCATCGCCCTGCTTGTGCTGGCTGGTTTGAGCTTGGCTATCGCAGTCACGCAGGTGGAGCCCGTCCGCACGCGGGTCGCCAGCCTGCTGGCTGGACGAGGCGATAGCTCCAACAACTTCCGCATCAACGTGTGGTTGGCCGCAATCGAGATGATTCAAGACCGCCCCTGGCTGGGCATCGGGCCAGGCAACGCCGCATTCAATGCCATTTACCCCCTGTACCAACAGCCCAAGTTCAATGCCCTCAGCGCCTATTCCGTTCCCCTGGAACTCCTTGTTGAAACGGGCATTCCAGGCCTGATCGCCGCTCTTGGATTGGCTGGAGCCAGCGTTCGCAACGGCCTCAAGGCTTTGCGCTCAACGTCTGCTCTGGCGTTGCCCTGGCTGGGATGCCTTGCCGCGATCGCCGGGCTGCTCATCCAAGGCGCCACGGACACCATTTTCTTCCGGCCAGAAGTGCAAATCATCGGTTGGTTTTGCCTGGCAACCCTGAGTCAGGTCGGCCAGACCACCAAGACCGCCCAGGCCGACCGATGAGGGATGCCCTGATTTTGGCTGGTTTCGATGCTGGCCAAACCCATTGCCGCTGCAAGCTGAGCCGATGGCACAACGGGCACTGGCAAGCCCTTGGAGAAGGCAAGGGCAGTGGCGTGAGCCACCTCCAAGCCAGCGGAGGCGAAACACGGTTCCTGGAGGCCATTCGCAGCAGCCTGCAGGCCGCTAATCCCAGCGGCTGGAAGATCGCCGCTGCTGCCGTTGGTGCCAGCGGCGTGGAGCAGGGCACAGCGCTTCAGGACCGCGCCAGAGAGCTCTTAGCCACCGGTCTTGAGCTACCAAAAGAGCACTGCATCGCCACTGGCGACGAACGCACCGCCCTGCGGGGAGCCTTTCCAAGCGATGCCGGCATCGTGCTGATCAGCGGCACTGGAATGATCGTGGTTGGACGCAACAACAGCGGCCTTGAAAAGCGTTGTGGCGGATGGGGATGGCAACTGGATGGAGCAGGGGCTGCCTTTGACCTCGGCCATCAGGGGCTGCAGCTCAGCCTGCGCATGGCCGATGGCCGACTCCCGGACGGACCACTGCGCAACCAGTTGTGGCAAGTGCTGGGGTGCCGCACAGCGGCAGAGATCAAGGCCTTCGTTGTGCAGCCCGATTACCAACCAGCCCAGCTGGCCCAATTGGCCCCGATCGTCTCCGCCGCCGCAGAGGCGGGCCATGCGGAGGCCGCGGCCATTGTCGACCGCTCCGGCGCTGCGCTTGCCGAAGCCGTTCAAGCCGTGGCTTCATCCCTGGGGCTGACCCGACCAGTGCTCTGCGCCAGGGGCGGAGCACTGCTGAATCTCGCGCCTCTTCAGCAGGCCGTGGATGCGTCCTTACGCCAGCGTCAGCTGGAGGCGCACTGGGACGACCGGAGTGGAGACGCCTGCGATGGAGCGCTCACCCTGGCCCTGGAAAGCTGCTGATCGAGAGGCAATGATCAAGACGTCCTGATCAAGACGTCCTGATCAAGCAGCATTGAGATGCTGATCTGCTGCGGCAGCTAAGCGGGAGGTCCAGTGATCGACCACCGCTTGATCGGCAGCCTCAACCATCACGCGCAGCAGGGGTTCTGTCCCACTCGCCCGCACCAGGACGCGACCGTCTTCCGCCATCGAAGCCTCCGCCTCTTGAACCAAGGAATAGAGCGGAGCACAGTCCTCCCAACCCGTTCGGCGCTCACGATTCTCGACGCGCACATTCACCAGTTTCTGGGGATAGGCCTGAAAGCTCTGATCCACCCACTCGGCCAAAGAAAACTGTTGGGCATGGCAAAGGCTTGCCAGCTGCAGAGCGGTCAAAACACCATCACCGGCCAACCCATTCACGGAAGACAGGATGTGACCTGATTGCTCGCCGCCGAGGGCTGCCCCCGTACGGACCATCTCGGCATGCACATGCTGGTCTCCCACCGGTGTCCGGTCCAACAGGCCACCACGCGCTTGCCAAGCCCGCTCAAAACCCAAATTCGACATCACCGTGGCCACCAAGCGCTGATCCGGAAGTTGTTCCTGCGCCTGCAAGACCGACCCCCAGAGGTAGAGGACGTGGTCACCATCCACCACACGTCCTTGGCCATCAATCGCCAACATGCGATCGGCATCGCCATCAAAACCAAAGCCCATGGCGGCCCCCTTTTCGATCACCGCTCGGCGCAGAGGCTCCAGGTGGGTGGAACCACAATTCAGATTGATCTTGGTGCCATCCGGATCACCGTGTAACACCGTGAGATCGGCGCCGAGGGCAGAAAACACCTCTGCACCACAGGCTGTTGCCGATCCCCAGCAGAGATCCAGCACGATCGGAACACTATCGAGTCGATGCGACCCAACGCTGGACAACAAGCTGGCGCGGTAGTCGTCGAGAAGTTCAGGGCGATGACGGGCCACTCCGGATGCCGCTAACGCGATCCCAGAACCGTCTCCATTACAAAGACCGGCTTCAATCACCTGCTGACGCTCAGGGGACAACTTGCTGCCAGTGGCGCCAAACACCTTGATCCCGTTGTCTTCAGGAGGGTTGTGGCTCGCCGAAACCATCAAGCCACCGGCAGCTGAGTAACGGCGAATCAAACCGGGCACAGCCGGCGTGGGGCACAGTCCCAAGGTCCACACCTCTCGGCCAGATGCCGTGAGGCCAGCGCTGAGTGCGGCGACCAACATGCTGCCGCTGCTGCGCGAATCCATGCCAATCAGCACAGGTCCCTCTGCCTGAAGCACCCGTCCACACCAGTACCCCACCTGAAGGGCCAAAGCCGGGGTGAGCATGGTGTCGACCCGACCACGCAAGCCGTCCGTCCCAAAGCTGATCTGCGATGGCTTCGGGAGTTGCCCCAAAGGATGGGTGGCAGCTTCAGCCATGACAACTCAATTCTGAACGCAATCTTAAGCGGGGCCGCTGGTCCTAAAGCCAACGACGCGGGGCTAGCAACAGGGCTGCCACCTCCAACAACGCCCACGCCATCAGTCCTGCCACAAGCCAGCCAGGCACGAACTGGAGGAGCCAAAGCCAACGCAATCCCCACAGCAGCAAAGCCAAGCCACAGGCGATCGCACAGCGACGGCGTTGCTCGCTCCCTGGGCGCCGCGGCCCTTGCCCCTTTGCCATCTCAATGCCGTGCGCTGGGAACAGAATGCCATCAGTTTCCGGCCGAGTCTTGACCGTTCAAAACTCCCGTGGCCTTCTGCTTCTGGCTGGAACTCCACTCCTTACCGTTGCGATCGTCCTCGGCGGACAGACGGTCTTGCGCCGCCTGCACACTCCACTCACACCATCGCTTTCGAGCGCTGAGCTCTGGACCCGTTATCGCTGGTCGCTCAATCCCAGCGAGCGGAGGGAAGCCGCTCTCTTGCTCGCAGCACGCAGCCCCGATTCAGCGGAGAGATCCCAGCGCTTGCTGGCCAATCAAGGCTGGGGCAACGATCCTCTGGCGGCCGTCACGCTGAAACAGCAGGCGTTAATTGCAGCCAAATTCGGGCGCACTGCAGAGACACAGCAACGCTGGCAGGACTTGCTCCAACGCTTCCCCCAAAGTGCCGCCAGTGCCGATGCCCGCTATCACCTCGGGCAAGCCAACCCAGCGCTCCACACAGAGCTTTTTCAACAACACCCCGGCCATCCGGCCGCCTTGGCAGCAGCAGCAGAAACCAACAAGGATTCACCCAAGCAAACGATCGCCGCCTTGCACCTAGCCCGCTGGGGTGCCCGCTGGCCAGGAGCTGCCATTCAGATCAGGGAAGCCTGCAACAGGATCAGCGGCGCTGGCTTGAACCAAACCGATCGACTCTCGCTTGCGCAAGGGCTCGCGTCCCTTGGAGATAGCCGTGCTGCGGAAGCCTGCCTCCAGGGCACACCCACCACTCCAGCCAGCGCCTTGGCCATTGGTCGGGTCCTGCTCCGAGGGAACGCTGAACAGCAAGCGCGTGGAAAGCAGCAATTGCTCGAGCTCGCCATCAACCACCCAGACGATCCGGAAGCCCTCGAGGCCGCAGCGTTGCTCAGCGAACCGCTGAGACCCGACCCGGCGCTATTGGATGCCCTGCCGAAAGCCTTGCAACAACGCTCCGCTGATGTTGCAGCAGCCCGGGTGCGCCTTGCTGACGCAACGAACGGTGACTTAACGAATGCCATGGCCGTTCTGAGGCGCTGGCCCACCAGCCCAGCCGCCTGGCAACTGCAGTGGGACCTGGCTCGCGAGGCCCTGTTGAAAGACCAATGGGAGCGTGCAGAAGCACTCCTGAACGCCATTCCGAGCGCAGATCTTCCTGAACCTTTGGCCGCAAGGCAGCAGTTCTGGCTGGGGCTCACCTTGTCGAAGCAAAACCAACCAGCGCAAGCCAAACAAATCTGGGAGCGATTGGTCAAAACCCATCCGAGGAGTTATTACACCTGGCGCGCCGAGGTGAGATTGGGACGGGGAGACCTGCCAGATCTTGATCAAGCCTCCACCGCTCGCTCGGCAGATCTCAGCGATGCGTTTCAAGCGCACTGGGAGCCATTGAAAAGTGGCGATCCATTCCTGGATCGTCTCTGGCGCCTCGGCCAAACCCAGGAAGCCTGGGAAACCTGGCGGAATCAACAGCCCCCATCCGATCAGCCATCCAATCCAAGCCAAAAGCTTGTGGAAGGTCGCCTTCGGGTGGCCGTGGGGGACGCATGGACAGGCCTGAGTCGCCTTTGGCGCGCCAGTTTGAGACTTGTCAATCAAACCTGCGAGGAGCGTCAGCTCCTGCACCGCAGCCAGCATCCCCGTCTGCTCTCGGAGGTGTTTGACACCGCCTCCCAACAGGAGGCGGTGCGATCTGAACTGCTCATGGCGATCGCCAAGCAGGAATCCCGCTTCTCCCCAAGCGTGAGCTCACCCGTCGGAGCGATTGGATTGCTGCAGCTGATGCCAGCCACGGCGGAAGAACTGGCTGGCGATTCCCTTAGCCAGGAGCAGCTACGCGAGCCAACACGCAATGCAAAGCTCGGAGCGCGTTACCTCCGTCAATTGCTGGGGCAATGGCAGGACAACATTGTGCTGGCCGTTGCCAGCTACAACGCTGGGCCAGGCGCCGCCAGTCGGTGGGTGACCCCCGATCTGAAGCAAGATCCAGAATTATGGGTGGAGCGCATCCCCTACCCAGAAACGCGTCTTTACACCAAAAAAGTCCTAGGAAATCTCTGGGCCTATCTCGGATCAGGTAGCGACCACTGCGACAGCTGAAGCCAGCGGGTTCGGCAAATCCTGACCCAACCAAATGCCCACCAGCACCACCGCCGCCAACCAAAAAGCCATGACTTGAGGCGGAGGCATCACCTTGATCCGGGTGAGGTCCAACCGGGCCAGCAAGGTGGCAGACGCCAAGATCAGCACATCGGAAAGCAGACTCAGACTGAGCAAATAAAGGCCCACCATGATCACAAGCAAGAGGGTCGCGATCAGGCTGAGCACGCGGCTGGAGGCCATCAGCATCGACAGCTGACGCAGGAGAAGATCCGGCATCGTGCAGATCAGCACAATCACGAGCGATTGCAACACCTCCACCGTCCAGAACAAGCTGGGCGGCACTTTTTGCAGAGCAATCAAATGCTCACTCTCAATCGACCAGTGATGACCCAGAAAAATGGCCACACCAAACAGCACAAGCAGCAGGGGAGCCCGCAGTGGCAGTGAGAGAAAACGAAAAAGAGACATCAGCATGCAGCCAACGGTCGACTGATGAAATCAGCTGGAAATGAAATCAGCGAGAAAGCTGATCACAACAACGGTATTGGCTTTCAAACGCTAGCAACAGCGCACCCATCAGCCTGCCAAAGTGAAGGCTCACCATTTTCCCCGGCATGACCGGCAGTTCCGCCCCCGCCACCTTGACCCCCTTGCAAAAGGGGTTGCTGCTCATCACGGCACTGGTCCTCGCCGCTGGATTATTTCTGCTGCGCAATGGTCTCAACCAGGAAGCCCCTCTCGACCAGCTGGCCAGGCAATCCCTCGATCCGGAGATCGCTCTCAACAACTCTCGGCCCACCGTGCTGGAGTTTTACGCCGATTGGTGTGAGGCCTGCCAAGCGATGGCGCCAGCGATGCTTCAGACGGAACAAAAACACGCCGATCAGTTGGATGTGGTTTTGGTGAATATCGATAATCCACGCTGGCTCGATTTGATCAACCTGTATGACGTCACAGGGATTCCACAGCTCAATTTATTTTCAGCCGACGCTGTGATGCGCGGCCGTTCGCTTGGGGCGCGAACAGCAGACGAGTTGGAAGCATTGGCGGTTGCCTTGATCGACAATTCGCCGTTGCCTGCGCTGGCTGGAGTTGGTTCCACCAGCAGCGTGCCCCCTGCGGAGACGGTTTCAAGCCCAGGCCCCCGCAGCCACAGCTAGACAAAGCATGAACAGTTCATCGCAGACGACCCCCATGGACTCTCGTTTTCGAGTTGACCTGATCGCCGCAACCCCGAATCCGCAACAGTGCGTGTACGTGGGAATGCACCAGGACTACAGCGAGGGCTTTGTGGCAGCCGATCGCGCGCAATGGCCCGATGAAACCAAAGCTGGCGAAATTTGCGTCAAACGCCTCCTGGCTGGAGAGCGGGGCCATTACGGACCGATGGAGCATGCCCAGATTGTGTTGAACGTGGGCTGGTTTCCCCATTCCGTGATGCAACAGGCACGAACGCACCGGGTGGGCGTCAGTTTTGATGTTCAATCCATGCGTTACACAGGCGATCGCATCTGCAGGGCTGCCCTCGGAGAACTCGATCTCGAAGAAGTGTTTTATTTGCGCCCCGTCGGCGAGTACAGCGACCGAAAAGGCAAAAAATATCTTTACAGCGAAGCTGAGCGGCAAAAAGATTTAAACCACTGCAAAATCAGTGCCGCTCGCTATCAGGAATTGCTTCAGGCTGGGTTTGCGGAAGAACATGCCCGCGGCATCCTCCCCTTCGATTACCGGCAACATTTTGTGGTGAGCTTCACGCTCAGGGCCTTCCTGCATTTCATGGACCTACGCGCCAAGCTTGATGCCCAGCAAGAAATCCGCGAACTCTGCGATTTGATGTGGCCCCATCTCAAAGCTTGGACGCCGGAATTTGCCGATTGGTACGAAAAAACAAGACTGCATAAAGCCAGGCTTGCTCCCTAACAACCATTCATTCAAACCTTGGCCAGCGTTACCCGCTCTGGCTGATGCTGATATTTCCCTTGCCGGTCGCTATAGGTGGTTTCACAAGGATCACCCTCGAAAAACAACAACTGACAGATCCCTTCGTTGGCATAAATCCGACAATCAGCGCCAGAACTATTACTAAATTCCAAGGTGAGATGTCCTTCCCATCCAGCCTCAGCCGGAGTTGTATTCACAATGATGCCTAAACGGGCATACGTACTCTTACCAAGGCAAATCACCGTAATATTGGGTGGCACGCGCATTTTTTCAAGGGCCACACCCAAGCCATACGAATGGGCTGGAAGGATGAAATAGTCGCCATCCTCATCATGATGAAGAGGCGTTGATTCAAGGTTGTCAGGGTTGAATCGCTTGGGATTCATGATCGTGCCTGGGACGTGGCGAAAGATCAAAAACTCCTTTGGCGAGAGCCTTAGGTCGTAGCCGTAGGACGAGCAGCCAAAACTCAGGACCGGACCTTGGCGTTGATCCGGATCCAAGTGGCGTACCAACCCATTTTGAAAAGGCTCAAGCATGCCTGCATCTGCTTGATCCGTAATCCAGCGATCGTTCTTCAGCATTAAAAACCTCGACGCAGTTCCGTCACTTGATCAGCCATCTCCATCATCTCTGCAGGGATCGCGGGCCCCGTCACAATCACGTCCATGGCGGATGGCCGTTGCTCCAACACTGACAAGACATCCTCATGACTCAGATAGCCCAGCTCGATCGCCAAGCCAATCTCATCCAACACGAGTTGATCCAAAGTGCCTTCTAAAAGATGGGTTTTGCAGATCTGCCAAACCGCCTGAACCGCCTCTTTGACCTCGTCATCGCGGCTATCAGCAGCATCTGAAAGGCATTCCGTCACGGAAGGGCGCAACCATCTCAGCCGATCGCAGAGGGTGAGGCTGCTTTGAGGGCCTTGGCCCACTCCACCCTTAAGAAACTGAGCAATTAAGACATGACTCCCCAGGCCTGCCGTGCGCAGCGCCTGGCTCAGAACACCAGAAAAACTCCCCCGAAAGGAGGCGGTATGCACCTGAAGCTGACCTTCCGGAGCCACCAAATGCAGCGGTGGACGAACCTCCACAGAGGGGAGTCGCCTGAGTCCTGCTTGCTCGAGAGTCCTGTGGTCAACTGTCCGCGACTCACGGGAATGATGGGTAGGGCTGAGGCTGACGGTCATCACATTCGCCGATGTCCGGCAAATCCGGATGTGGATGAATCTAGCGGTGAAAGTCCAAGACACAAGTGTTTTGACACCATCCATGGTGTGCCTAGCCACCTGGCAGGCTCAAAGCATCTCCGCACCGTGGGCTCATGACTGGCACCTCTCGCAATGACGGACGTCAGCCGGGCGAACTTCGCCCCTTCTCGATCAGCTGGGATCCGATGGGATTTGCCCTGAGTTCAGTGATCATCCACAGCGGACGCACCGCCGTTCTTTGCAGCGTTTGTCATCAAGAAGGCGTGCCTCGCTGGCGCAAAGATCAAGGCCAGGGGTGGCTCAGCGCCGAATACCGACTCCTGCCTGGATCCACTCCAGAGCGACAGAACCGTGAACTCCTCAAACTGAGCGGACGCACCCAGGAGATTCAGCGTCTGATTGGCCGCAGCCTGCGCGCAGCCCTCGACATGCAGGCTCTCGGCGAAAACACGTTGAAAATTGATTGTGATGTGATTCAGGCGGACGCGGGCACCCGCACCGCCGCGATCAGCGGATCTTGGGTCGCCCTTCAGCGGGCCTGTGAGCGGCTGGTTCAACAAGGGGTCCTCACCAGCAACCCTGTCCAATCCCAGGTGGCAGCCGTCTCCGTGGGTGTGATTCACAATCGGCCCCTGCTCGATCTCGACTACAGCGAAGACAGCCAAGCCGATGTGGATCTCAATGTCGTGATGAACGGAGAGGGGCATTTGCTGGAGCTGCAGGGAACGGCGGAAGGCGCTCCCTTTAGTCGTCACCAGCTCAATGACCTACTGGACCTTGCCGAGCCTGGGCTCAAGCAAATTATGCAGGATCAGAATTCGGCTCTCTCCCCTAGGTGAAAATGCGGGGTTTCGTGTTCCTTGCTACATGAACAGGGGGTGCTGATCCATAGCATCCCGGAACACGAGTAGAGACCATGGCCGAAGTCAGCCGCGGCTTCAGCCGATACGCCCCTCCCACCATCCGCCCGGTGGGCTTGAATTTCGGAACTCCAACGGCTCCAGCCACCCGCACCCTTCAAGACGTCATTCGTGGTCTCGATGGTGCTAATACCGAGATGGTGGAGCGCGGGAAAACCATCTTTTTCCCCGGCGACCCCGCTGAGAAGGTTTATCTAATTCGTCGAGGTGCCGTCCGCCTCTCCAGGGTTTATGAATCCGGCGAGGAAATCACTGTTGCCCTGTTGCGAGAAAACAGTTTGTTTGGCGTTCTGTCCTTGCTGACAGGTCACCGCTCCGATCGCTTTTATCACTCAATCGCTTTCACAAGGGTGGAGATGGTGACGGCTCCAGCCACATCCGTGCGGCAGGCCATTGAAGACGACACCAGTGTGGGATTGCTGTTGTTGCAGGGGCTGTCCAGCAGGATTCTCCAGACCGAAACGATGATCGAAACCCTCACCCATCGGGACATGTCGTCTCGACTGGTGAGCTTTCTGCTGGTGCTTTGTCGAGATTTCGGTGTGCCTGGTCAACGGGGGATCACCATCGATTTACGCCTTTCCCACCAAGCCATTGCCGAGGCGATCGGGTCCACACGCGTCACGATCACGCGTCTCCTGGGGGACCTCAAGTCATCGAGCCTTGTCGATATCGATCGCAAAAAGATCACTGTTCTCGATCCAATCGCTCTCGCCAAGCGGTTCAGCTGACCATGCAGGTGAAGATGGAGCTCCCATCCGAACTCTGATCCTTCATTTTCCGTGACCGGCTGGTTTCTACTTCTCGCCCTGCTTGTGCTTGGAGGCGTGCTCTCAACCCTGGGGGACCGCCTTGGCTCTCGCGTGGGGAAAGCTCGGCTGAGCTTGCTTGGACTGCGTCCCAAGCGCACAGCCGTGGTGATCACGGTGTTGACCGGCAGTCTGATTAGTGCGCTTTCCCTTGGACTCCTGCTCTTGGTCAGTCGGCAACTCAGGGTCGGGCTGTTTGAACTGAATGCTCTCGAAGCCAAATTAAGGAGCAGTCGCGCCGATCTCAAAACCAGCAAACGCGCTCAGGAGCAAGCCAGCAAGGAGCTCACAACGGCCCAACAACGGGCGACAGAACTGCGTCGCACCCTCAAGCCCCTCCAGGAACAAACCCGATCCTTGGAAGCGGAGCGACAGCGCTTGAGCCAAGACGTGGATGCCAAAGATATCGAGATCCAACGCACCGAACAGGAACTCTCTGCCGTGCGCACGCAAATTCGCGATGGCGAGAAAGAACTCAATCAACTGGAAGACACGCTCCTCGCGCTGCGGCGCGGCAACGTCGCCATCAGCAGCGGGCAGCCGCTTGCCACCGTGACCCTGAAGCTCGAACGCCCCGATCAGGCAAAAACGGTGATCGATCAGTTGCTCCGAGACGCCAATCTGCAGGCCTATCAACAGGTCCTGCCTGGCCAACCGGCAGAGCGTCAGATCCTGCTGGTTCCGCGACCTGACATCAAGCGCTTGGAACAAACGATTCGCAAACCTGGCACCTGGGTTGTGAACATCCGTTCAGCCGCCAATGTGCTGCTGGGCGAAACCGTTGTCTACGCCTTCCCTGAAGTGCTTCCCAATGTCACGGTGACCAGGGAGGGTGAGGTCTTGGCACGCACCACCCTGGCGAGCAATGAACGCGACCCTGAAGCCGTACGCAATCGGCTGAACCTTCTCCTCGCCTCCACATTGGCCGAGGTGCAAAGACGCGGTTCTCTCAGCAAGGGATTGCAGTTTGATGGCAATGCCATCAATGCGCTTGGCCAAGAGCTGATCGACCGCAACGGAGGACTCGCGGGGCTGGAAGCGGTGGCTTTACGCCGCAGCGAAACAGCAGACCCCATCGCCATCCAGCTGCGTCTCAGCCGATGACTCGCGTTGTCGCCATGGATCCTGGCCGAAGCAAATGCGGATTGCTCCTCGCAGACACCGCCACGAACACCGTGCTTCAAGGGATGGTGATCCCCAGCGCTGACGTCCTTGATCAGCTTCGCGTCTGGATGGCGGACACTCAGGGGGACACCGCCCAGATTGCTGAACTGGTGATCGGGGATGGCACCAGCAGCATGATCTGGCAACAACAACTGCCTGCAAGCCTGCCGGTCCGCGTCGTCGACGAAACGGGAACCACCCTGCGAGCCAGAGAGCGTTACTGGCAGTTGTGGCCGGCACGGGGCTGGAAACGCTTGCTTCCTAAAGGCCTACGCATCCCATCGGGCGATCTCGATGCCATCGCTGCGCTCGTCATCCTCGAGGACCATCTCGATCGACCATTGCAATGGCCGGGTCCCGATCCCCTCAGAACCGGGCTCTCACGGTGAAGGTGTAGTCCCCTCCAGGTTCCAGGTCATAGTCAGATTTCACAAGAAAGCGAAGCAGCGCGTCTTGAATCAACGCGCGCCCCAAGGACGGCTCCACACTCAACTCGCCACGATCAAAAAACCAGCTGAACTGCCAATTGAAGCCTCCGGCCTGGACGTCTCCCTCCAAACATTGATCTGCAAAACTCTGGCGTTGAACCCGTAAGTGGGCGGTGGTAACGGGGAGCGCTGCCATCACGCCTCAGGGTTGGTGGGAGCCAACTGAAGCCCATTGATGTGATTGCCGGCGAGGTCGAGACCTTGCTGCTGAATCCGCTCCAAACCATCGACCACCTCCACCAGCACCTTGTCGAGCAGGGGCTCCTCCTCACGACTGAAACTTCCCAGAACGTGCGACACCGTTCGCGCCTTGCGCTCACTGGGATTTTGCCCGGGTGCACCAATGCCTATCCGCAGACGCGCAAAATCCTGGGTGCCGAGATGCTGGATGGTGCTTTTCAGGCCGTTGTGGCCACCAGCAGAGCCGCGGGCGCGCAAACGCAAACGACCAAGCGGCAGATCCATATCGTCCACGAGCACCAATAGCTGATGGAGCTCAAACCCGAACCAATCGAGCGCAGCCCGAATCGAGCGACCGCTGTCGTTCATGAACGTTTGGGGCATCAACAAGCGCAATCGCCGATCTCCCGAGCCCAGATCAGCAAGCTGACCTTGGAGCTTGGGCGTCGAACGAAAACCACCACCCTCGCGAGAGACCAGCCGCTCCAAGGCCATGAAGCCCACGTTGTGGCGGGTGTTGGCATAACGATTGCCTGGATTCCCCAACCCCACCACCAAGCGGAGATCACCTCGATTCATCAAATCAATCGGAGGGGGGTGTCGGCTCTGATTTTGGCGCAACCGCAGGCGTAACAGCGGCCTCTACGGATGCCTCTAAAACTGTTACCTGATCTACCGATTTCGCCTGATCTGCCACAGGTTCAGGGTCGGCCATGGCCTTATTAATTTCGCGCTCAAACTCTTTGGAGGCCGATTGAAAACCCTTCAAAGTTTTTCCCAAGGTGCGACCGAACTCGGGAAGCCGTTTAGGGCCAAACACCAAAAGAGCGACCGCCGCGATGACGGCCATCTCTGGCAGGCCAATGCCGAAAACATTCATTCGCTGAGATCAGCCGAGGCCCAAGCCGTTCCAGTTGACATTGATTCCTTCGAGGATCAGCGACTTGTTGTACAGCTGGAGAATGATCAGCAAGAACACAAGGAAGAGGGCCATAAAGATGCCCATCACTGGTGTTGTTCCCCAGCCAGGGACAACCTTGCCGTATTCCGAATTTAGGGGGCGGAGCAAATCTCCCAGACGGGTGCGTTGAGCCATGGCAGCGCTGAAGTCTCGGGTGGAATTAAGTCTCGATACTGTAGGGGCTACGACCCGTAAAGGCGTCGATCCTGTGGAGAGTTGTGATGGAAAGTTCGTCCCCGGCCATGTCAGTGGCGATTGCGGTGCTGGCGGCCCTGCTTGGGTTAACAGGATTGGGGGTCTACACCGCCTTTGGACCGCCATCCAAAAATCTCGACGATCCGTTTGATGATCACGAGGATTGAACGCGCTCCAAAACCAAGCTGATGAGCTGGCCAGGTTGGACTTCCCAGACCGTCTTTCGCTCGTTCAACGTGACGCCGCTCAGCCTCCAATCGCTCCCCGGCGACCATGGCTGACGCGCTGGTCCGGCATTGAGCAACTCAATTTGAACGGCCTGATCGCTGAGTCCGTCACCCTGGGCTGATCGCACTGAAACCGGCACCAGACCGATGGGCAAAGCGGGAAGCCCTTGCCAGCGATGATCCAGCGCAACAGGACCGAGCCAACCCGGCTCCCTAAATCGGATCGCTGCCTGGGGCACACCACTGCGGTTCCAACCGAGCACCGCTGGCATCAAGGCCAAGCGGTGCCGATGCCATCCGTGATCCGCAGAGGGATCCGGCCAGGTTGGACCTCGAAGCAGCGACACCCCTAAATGGTGATCGCTGGCATCGACCCCCTGGGGGCCATCCAGCAAGACAGCCATCCCACCCCCAGGAGCCTCCGCTTCGGCGGCCAGCCATGAAATCACAGGCAATTCCCAACGCTCCTTTTCAAAAGGAGTGCAGGCTTGTGCTGGTCGCTCGATCACTCCACCACTCGTATCGGCCGCCCAACGCACCGCAGGGCGCTTCAACGGCACTTCCAATCTCAGCAATTCATGGGTCTGCTGCCATTGGACGCTTAGCTGGGCCTCAAGCCAGGGGGAATCGGCTTGCAGCATGAGGTCCAAGCGCACCTTGCTCAGTCCAGCCATCGTGCGCAGCACCATTCGGGCGGTGAGAGGGCCCGACTCCACCAATTCTGACGACCAACGTTCGGCCATCGGCAGCGCATGTTGGCGGTAATCAGCGGCAAGATCCCAAGCATCCCAAAACTCCCCTCGATCGGAAAAGCGCCTCAATCTCAGGGGTTCGCTGAGCTGTGGCACCCCCTTGCCGTCGCGCAGCTGAACCAGGCCGTGGACGCCGACATCCGCCGTCACCAGCCCGTTGCTCAACCTCCACAGTCCCGACGACACCACCTCCACGCTCACCGGATGACGAACGGGCAAGGCAGAGCCCAAAGGCTCACGGCTGCGCTGCAGAGGGAGCGCGCAAACGCCCTCACTACAGGGCAGTTGCACCCAAACACCGCCTGAAGGCGCCACCTGCCCAGGAAGACTCTGCCCACCACTGGACCAATGCCCCTTGGGTAGGCGCAGCAACGGTGACCAATGCGCCAGGGGCTGCAAGCCGCACCAAGTCCAACGAGAGCGATGGGGATCGGAATCCAACACCTCCTGATGGGACGTAAGCAGATGGCCTAAAAGCTGGTCTCGACAGCGCACCGCACGCCGCCGAGCCTCACACCAGATCGGTTCAGCCTGCTCAAACACCTCGGGGATCGAGGTGCCAGGAAGGATGTCATGAAATTGTTGGAACAACAGAGGGCGCCAATCGCTGTCCTGGGCGTGGTTGGGCACAAGCTGATCAGCCCGAGTCCCAAGCAGCGCGGCAGCCAGTTCAGCCTCACGAAGAAGCCTTTCCAGGCTGCGGTTATGCCGTTTCTGATCAGGCCGACTAGTCGCGCAACCCCGATGCAGCTCGAGATACAGCTCATCCCGCCAGACCGGCAAGGCGGAGCGGCAAGGCTCCAAGTGATCGAGGTAGGCGCGCAGCGTTCCAGGCTGCTGGGTCACTGCCTGCGGCTGGCCCTCCCAAAGCCTGAGCTGTTCCAGCATCTCGGCAGTGGGACCGCCACCGTGATCTCCAACACCCGGGAGCCAAATCGCCTGCTCCACCCCAGTTGCAGCTTGAAAAGCGCGCTGCTCTTTTGCGATCGCGACAGGATCAGCATCGGTGCCAATCGCTGGCAGCATCAGCGCTAAAACCTCAGCGCCTCCGCGGCTGCGCCAGCGAAACAAACGGTGGGGAAAGCGGTTGGTGGCATTCCAAGCCAGCTTGTGCGTGCAGAACCAGCGCACTCCACTGGCAACCGCGACGGCGGGAAGTCCGGCGGCGAACCCAAAGCTGTCAGGCAACCAAGCCAACTCATGCCGCCATTCCGGGAAACGCCTCTGGCTGTCCTCCTGACCAAGCGTGAACTGACGCGAGAGCGATGCCGTACTCACCAACACACAATCGGTTTCGACCCAAGGGCCATTGATCGGCTCCCAACGGCCTTCACGACTGGCCTGCTGAATGCGCGCATGCAAGGCGGGCCGATGGCGTTCCACCCAGGCATACAGAGCCGGGGTGGAGTGCGCAAAGTGCAGCTCCGGGTATCGCTCCATTAGATCGAGGGCAGAGCAAAAGGTGCGTTCCGCCGCTTGCCAGGTGTCTGCCACGGGCCAAAGCCAGGCAAGGTCGAGATGGGCGTGGCCCAGCCAATGCACCACACCTGCGGGCTTAGGGCATGTCGCCAAGTGGCGGTCGACCAAGCCAACAGCCTCTGCTCCCATGGGGTCGCAAGACAACAGCGCATCCGGAAGCGTCGTTCCGCTGGCCCAGGACAGGGCCAAGGCTTCAGGAAGCAAGGCCCGGTCCGCGTCGCAGGTGGGGATCAGTGGCTCCTGGACAAGTGCGCTTTCAATCAGCGCCCCATCGTCATGACAGGGGCTTCGTAAATCCAGCTGGATGCGCAGGCCCCCTCGCCCCCTCCAATCGGCGGGGAGGAGCCAACGGCAGCGGGTATCGAAGAGGTCTCCCTCATGCACCAGGACCCCATCAATACGGAGGCGAACGTGATCAGCCCACCAGCTGAGCACCAGTCGCTCGCAGGACGCGCTGGCCTGCATCCAAGGGCTTGGGCAGACCAGGGTCTGCTCGAGGCGTAACCAGTTGCCCCCTCGCGCCCAAATCAAAAGTCCTCGCTCAGCCCAATCAGGACGGTGATGACGCCCCCATGGATCGGCCAGTACTGGACGCCGTTCCTGATCGCCACGTCGCCACCACCCGGGGTGCAGATCAACGCGACTCCGACATCGAAACGTTTCAATCCACTCCGATCCCGGGGCTTGCAGAGGCTTCTCCATCGTGATATTTCATCATTCCGCCATAGGATGGCTATCAAATTTCAGACGCCGGTCGGTTGCCATGCTTGCCCTCAAGATTTCGGTTTATTCCGTCGTCTTTTTCTTTCTCGGCATCTTTGTCTTTGGCTTCCTTGCCAGCGACCCAAGCCGCACCCCTAGCCGGAAAGATCTCGAAGATTGATCACGCATCAATAGGGTCACGCCTCGCACTGGTTAGCCCTCTCGTTCAAGAGCCTTTGCACATGGCAGGATCACCGGCCACTGCTGCATTCTTTTGTCGGCGTTTAGCCCCATCACCAGGATCGCTGGATCTCTGGCTGTTGCCGCTGCGCTGACGGGAGTTCCCGTCCACTCTCAGCGTGTGGACTCTTTGGCTGATGAGACCGATGCGGTCACTGATGCGGTCACGGAACAGACCGCTCTTGATGTTGAACCCATTGCAGAGTCTCCCAAGCCTCCAGAAGCAATCAGCCTCAAGGCTGATCTCCAATCATTTGATGCGCGCCGTGGAGTTTTTGTCGCCGAAGGCAACGTCCGAGCCTCGCTTCGAGGGGGCTTGCTTCAGGCCGATCGCATTGAATTTGACTCCAATTTCAATACCCTTTTCGCCCGCGGCAGCGTGCGTCTACGCCGTGGATCGCAGTATTTCCAAGCGAGCACCTTCCGCTACAGCCTGATTCAAAACAGCGGTGAACTCAAAGACGTCTATGGCGTTCTTGAGCTTGACGAGCTGTCTGAAGGCTTCCAATCCTCAGCACAGGCTGTAGAGCCACCGTCCAAACAGACCCTTCCTGTGCTCGAGAGTTCAGGCCTTGGCTTCCCAACGGCTCTTGATATGGAGCTAGGTGGCAGGACTGCTGGCCGGATGAGTAATCAGCCGAGTGGAGACAGCATCTGGGACACAGAGCTCGCGCCAACGCCCACCTGGGAAGTCCCGGACGGAGCAGCCAACGCATCGACGTCAACGGACGACGCTGGCATGGCCTGTCCGGTACCGCTTCCACCGATCCCTGACTGGCACCCTCACCCTTGGGCGGTGACCGCGTGGGGCGGCCAAATGATTGATTCCAATTTTGGAGACACCTTCCTGTTCAACGGGCGGATGCGAGAGGAGTATCTCTTAGGGGTCAGCATGCAAAAGCGGATTTGGCGTGCTGGTCCCTTTGCGATCGAATTGGAGGCCGACCTGTTCGGGCATCAGGCGTTCAAGCAACCCGGTGGGCCTTTCAACCAGGATGTTCCCAATGCCGACACACCAGACCAACAGTTCGGAGAAGCCATCCTTGGACTGGGTGCACGACTCTGGCTGCAGCCTTGGCTGAGCTTTGGGTTTGTGGAAGGAGTCAGCTTTAACTCCACGGTGAGTAACTACGAACGCACCTATCGAGAGAACTACGCACAACTGCTGAACTACTTGGCCTTCGAGCTCGAAGCTTCGGTCTCTGATCAACTCTCCTTTGTTGGAAGGATTCACCACCGTTCTGGTGCGTTCGGCACCTACAGCGGAGTCAAGGAAGGGAGCAATGCGTACCTTCTCGGCTTGCGCTACCGCTGGGGTGAGGATCCCGTAGCTCCCAAAATCGCCGTGGTTCCGCCTCCATTGGGCTGCCCCGATCCTGATCGCGCCACGCGCCAGCCCCTACTCACGCTTAACGAGGAACTCGAAGAAATCACGCTCGGCACAGGCGGGAAGCAATCAGCTCAGACCGTTCAACCCCTGGCCCAGTCGCGCTTCTCAGGGATGTCACCAGCGGAACAGGAGGCGCTGCGCGAACAATCGATCGCCATGATCGACCAAAGGATTAGCAGCATCCAGCTCCAGCAAAGGTTCACGATCGATCGTCGGTTTGGCAGTAACGATGAGTTTGTAGACCTATCAAATAGTGACTTCCAAGCACAAACAAAATATGGAAAAGTTCGGCCAAGACAGCTTCCTTCTTATGGAAAAACGCAGCTAATTGACGGGAAAATCAGTCGTTGGCGTATCCAAGCAGCCCAAGTTGCGATCACACCTGAAGGATGGACTTCCGATCGCATGGGATTCACCAATGACCCATATACACCGGCACAAACCAGAATCGACACCGAAAACGTTGTCGCGAAGGAACAGCCCAATGGCGACATTTTGATCAAGAGTTCGCGCAATCAATTGATCGTGGAAGAGCGTCTCCCTATCCCGGTGAGCCGCACCCAACGAATCACAAAGGAAGAGGAAGTTGAAAACCGCTGGGAATTTGGAATCGACAATGATGACAGGGACGGATTTTTTATCGGGAGATCACTCAAACCGATTGAACTCAACCAAAAGACTTTATTAAGCCTCCAACCTCAACTTCTTGTGCAACGAGCTGTTGATGGCACTACTGATAGCTATATCGCCCCAGGGAAATCAATTGGCAGCGAAAAAATCAGTCAACCAACAACAGCTGGCGATTTATTTGGCCTAGAAGCGAAAGTCTCCAGTGAGATCATGGGATGGACAGCAAAAGTCAATGCTGATATCAGTACGTTTAATCCTGAAAACTTCGCAAATGGCAGTCGCTTCTGGGGTGAACTAAATAAGACCATCGATCTTCCTTTTCTGGGCGACATCCAGGCCAGGCTCTTTTCCGCTTATCGCTACAAGGCCTACAACGGCTCGTTAGGAGAAACGGATGTCTATTCCGCTTTTGGTAGCTTCCTCGAAAAAAGGGGAGATTTCAATGTTGGCAAGCTTACCAATAACTACGTTTGGCGCATCGGAGCTGGAAATTATCAAGCCGAACAATTTGAAAGTGAAAATCTTACGGATTTGTGGCGAGCTAATTTTTATGGTTCTTTAAATAGCAGTTTTCCAATCTGGAGGGGTAACCACGCGGCGTTAACGCCTCAAGCCGCCTATCGCTATTCTCCAGTTGCCATCGTTCCAGGCTTGACATTTAACACCAACATCAACACACTTTTAGCCGCTTACGGAGATGGTGAACGTCAAACCACGATCAGCCTAAGCGGAGGTCCCAGCCTCACATTAGGCACCTTTAGCAAACCGTTCCTGGACTACACCCAGCTATCCGTTACGGGTGGTGGCACTCTCAGGCAAGGTTCAAGTCCGTTCGATTTTGACCAAGCCATTGACCTCGGAACCTTGGGCCTTGGGGTCACACAACAGATCGCAGGACCCTTGGTGATCAATGCAGGTCTTGGCTTAAATATTGATCCCACATCACCGTTTTACGGTGATGTGATTGATTCCAATATTGAGTTGCGCTGGCAACGTCGTGCCTACGACTTTGGCTTCTACTTCAATCCCTATCAAGGGGTCGGCGGATTCCGATTCCGCCTCAATGATTTCAACTTCACGGGAACTGGCGTTCCCTTTGTCCCCTACAACCCTTCAAACGAGCTCGACAACCGACCCTTTTAAACCCTCTTTCTAAAAATCAATGGCTTCGTCATCAGGACCACCGCCATAGATCAAATGACTTCCGGTGAGATCCGAGCCTGCAAACTGCATTCCCTCGGTGTGCACCCCAGGCGCATAGGCATTGATCACAACCGAATCGCGCAAATCGGCACGGCGCAGATCAGTGCCTGAGAGATCGGCATTGCTGAGCATCGCCCCTTGCAGGCCAGCACCATCAAGCCTGGCACCACTCAAATCCGCTCCTTCAAGGTTCGCCCCATGGAGCTTGGCCCCGCGCAAATCAGCATCACGCAAATCCGCCCCGATCAGATGATGGCCGCGGAGATCCGCATCCCGTAAATCACATCCCTGGCAAGCGCCACTCTCAAGCAAGCGTTCAAGCGGGGTGCCAAAAGGCTCCACGGCAATCGCTGTGACGGAGCCTGCGACGACGGGAGAGGGACCCAGCACCAGGGCCATCGAGCCAAAAGCACACCAGATGCGCTTAAGAAGAACTGTCATGACGTCGATGCCGCTTCTTCCTTCATAGACACTAAATCAAGTGTCTGCCGCATCCACGCAAAACCCGTTCAAGTAAGGCAACCGATCGAGCGTGCTCTGCAGCTCGGTATCCCGAGCCAAAAGCTGCCCCGTCGCATCCCAACGACCGGAGAGGAGCATGTCGCGCGGGCCCGAATCCACTTCAATCGACCATTGCCCCAGATCACTGCTGCAGGTTGAGGTCTCCAAGTCAAAGGTCCAATTTGCTGAGGGGGCTTGGGCCATGGCATCTTGCAAAGCGCGCACCTGGTCCTGACTGGCCTTCGCACAAGGGATTCCCAAGGCCAAACAATTGCCGTAAAAAATTTCAGCAAAGCTCACCCCAATCAGCGCCCGGATCCCCCAACGCATTAAGGCTTGAGGCGCGTGCTCACGACTCGATCCACAACCGAAGTTGTCATTCACCACCAAAATCGAGGCTCCCTGATGCTCAGGGAGGTCAAAGGGATGGCGTCCTTCTAGCTCCTTGCGATCATCAGCGAACGCCTGCGCTCCGAGCGCTTCAAAACTCACGCATTTCAGAAATCGAGCCGGAATAATCCGGTCGGTATCGATGTCATCACCCCGCAAGACAAGGGCGCGGCCTTCAATCTTGGTAATCAGGCCTTGAGGGAAATCGTGGGTTTGCGACATGAAGGATCAAAAGGAAGAAAACAGCAACCAAAACACGCAAAACGGAGCGGCACCCTGCCGCCACAGCCGAAGATCAGACCTCGAGCAAGCGAACATCGCTGACATGGCCGGTCACGGCAGCAGCAGCAACCATGGCAGGGCTCATCAGCAACGTACGACCGCTAGCAGATCCCTGACGCCCCTTGAAGTTGCGGTTGCTGGAGCTCGCACTGATCTGACGCCCCTCAAGGCGGTCAGGATTCATGGCTAGGCACATCGAGCAGCCAGGCTCGCGCCACTCAAACCCCGCATCGCGAAACACTTGGTCCAGGCCTTCAGCCTCAGCGGCACGCGCCACCTGCTCGGAGCCAGGAACCACAAAGGCCTTGATCCCAGCAGCCACCTGCCTGCCCCGGGCCACAGCGGCGGCGGCCTGCAGGTCACTGAGGCGACCATTGGTGCAACTGCCGATAAAACAGACATCCACCGGCACGCCGGCGATGGCCTGGCCCGGCGTTAAATCCATGTAGCGATAAGCCTCTTGAGCAATCGGTCGGTCGGCAGGATCCAGTTGCTCAGGCATTGGAACCTGCTCATCGACGCCGATCCCCTGACCGGGTGTGATCCCCCAGGTCACCGTTGGGGCAATCGTCGCTGCATCGAAGTGCAGCTCGTCGTCAAAGACGGCATCGGCATTCGATGCCAGTGACCTCCACCACCGCGTCGCCCGGTGCCAAGCCTCACCAGTCGGTACGGACGGACGGCCCTCCAAGTAGTCAAAGGTCGTCTGGTCGGGATTGACGTACCCGCAACGGGCTCCCCCCTCAATCGCCATGTTGCAGAGGGTCATCCGCTCCTCCATCGAGAGAGCATCGATCGCCGGTCCGGCGAACTCATAGGCATAGCCAACCCCAGCCTTGACCCCAAGCGACCGAATCACATGCAGGATCAAATCTTTGGCAAACACCCCAGGACTCAGCTGATTTTCAACCCACAGACGGCGGACCTTGAGCTTGTTCATCGCCAAGCTTTGGCTGGCCAGCACATCACGAACCTGAGAGGTGCCGATCCCAAAGGCGATCGCCCCAAAGGCCCCGTGCGTCGAGGTGTGTGAATCCCCGCAGGCCACCGTCATGCCGGGCTGCGTCAATCCCAGCTCCGGAGCAATGACATGCACGATTCCTTGACGACCGCTGCCAATCCCATTGAGCACGATTCCATGCTTGCTGCAGTTGCGCTCCAGAGTGCTGAGCATCTCCTCCGCCAACGGATCAGCAAAGGGTCTGGCCTGATTGGTCGTGGGAACGATGTGGTCCACGGTCGCCACCGTTCGCTCCGGACAACGCACGTTCAACCCCTTGTCTTCAAGGGCCACAAACGCCTGAGGGCTCGTGACTTCGTGGATCAGATGCAACCCAATCAACAGCTGGGTAGAGCCGCCAGAGAGTTCCGCAACGCGATGGAGATCCCAAACCTTGTCGTACAGGGTTCCGCTGCTCATTCCCACTCGACAATTCACTCAAAACCCTAGAGGCAAATGGCGTTCAATCCAATCCGCTGGATCTCGCTTTTCAGGGTTCCCGCTCCGAGCACTCGTTCTCAGCGTTGGCGATTAAGCGCAAGCGCAGGGCATTCAAAACCTCCCCAGCACTGACGGTCCGGATCCACTCCCGGCCGCGAGTGTTCCCCAAGCGCAACCGCTGACTGCTGCATCCATCGGGTCCAGCGACAGCAACAAACACCAATCCCACGGGTTTTTCCGGCGTTCCGCCATCAGGGCCAGCGATTCCCGTGACCGAAAGCGCCCAGTCCGATCCGGTGAGACGACGAACACCCAGCGCCATCGCCTCCGCCACTGGCGCACTGACGGCACCGTGCTGCTCGAGCAACGCTTCAGGCACGGACAACAGATCTCGCTTAACGGCATTGGCATAGGAGATCACCCCACCAAGCATCACGGAAGAGGCGCCGGGCACCGCTGTGAGCTCAGCACCTAACCCGCCACCCGTGCAGGATTCCGCCACAGACAGGGTTTGGCCGGCTTGCCCCAGCCACTTCAACACAACAGAAGCCAATGAATCTTGATCCATGCCAAAGCACAGGTTGCCCGTGCGCTGACGCAACTCCTGCTCGGTTTGATCCACCAGCGTCCAAGCCTGCGCCGGCTCATCAGCGCAGGCCGTAATCCGGAGCTTGACCTCTCCACGACCGGCATAGGGAGCAACCGTGGGGTTCACCCCCTCCAATAGATCAGAAACCTGTTCAGCCAACGTGGACTCACCAATTCCCCAGAAATGAAGGAGACGGCTCACAAACACACCCTTCGAGAGGCCGGACGAACGGAACCAGGGCGCGGCCGTGGCCTTCCACATCGCCTTCATCTCACTGGGCACACCGGGAAACGTGAGCACTGTGAATCCAGGCACCGGGGTCCAGATCATGCCGGGGGCCGTTCCCGTTGGATTCCATAGAACCTCGGCCCCAACTGGCAAGAGCGCCTGACGGCGAGTTTCAGGGCCAGGGGTACGACCGCGGCTATGGGCCTTGTCTTGAATGTCAGACCAAACGTCGGCTCGCTCTTCCAAAGGAACAGAAAACGCAGCGGCAATCGCCTCCGTGTTGAGGTCATCCGGGGTTGGTCCAAGCCCACCGGTCACGATCAACACGCTGGAGCGTTGCGCGATTTCCTGAACCAGCGCAATCAGGCGATCACGGTTGTCTCCCACAACCGTTTGGCGAAAATGAGGGAGACCAAGAGAAGCAAGCTCCTCCGACAACCAACGCGCGTTGCCATTGAGGATGTTGCCAAGCAGAAGCTCCGTCCCAACGCAGAGAATCTCAACACCCGAGCGCTTCGAGCGATCAGCGATGGCGGTCATTGGCTGAAGATTCCAGGTCTGATGGCTCGGTGACCGCTTCAAGATGACGCTGACGGTTGATGGTCACGACCGTGGCAACGAGGATGGCTGTCGCCAATCCAAGCCAGAGAAAACGCATTTCCACGTTGGCAACCACCATCGCCAAGGACGCCAACCACTGCGTGAACACATAGATCAAGACAACCGTGCGTCGATGGCTAAACCCAGCACGTAGAAGTCGGTGATGGAGATGACGGCGATCCGGATAAAAAGGGGAGTGACCATCGCTGAGACGCCCCATGATCACAGCCGACATATCGGCTAAGGGCAAGGAAAGAATCAATAACGGCAGCAACAAGCTCACGGTTGTGAGCCCTTTTGCCGGGCCAACAATGCTGACAGCGGCCAGGGTGAATCCCAAAAAATACGATCCGCCATCGCCCATAAAAATGCGCGCTGGATTGAAGTTGTGACGGAGGAAGCCAAGACAACTTCCAGCCAACGCGGCAGCAAGAAAAGCAGCCGCTGACTGATGAAGCGAAAAGCTCACGGACACCAAGCCAACCGCAGCGATTCCAGCCACACCTGCAGCCAAGCCATCAAGACCATCGAGCCAGTTGATCGCATTGGTGATCCCCACCAACCAGATCACCGTGGCGAGCAAGCTGAGCAGATCCGGGAGCAGCAAGGCTTCGGAGCTGCTCGCTAACCAGGGCAGATCAATCGCTCCAATACGGACTCCCTGGGACCAAACAACCACCGAAACAGCGATCTGACCCGCCAAGCGAGGCCAAGGAGACAGGGCAAACAGATCGTCCGCAAGTCCGATCACAAAAAAGCAGAGAGACCCCGCAAGCGTGGTCCAAATGAGCTGGTCACGGGCTGGAGCCAACATCCCAAAACCGCCCATCCACCAAGTCACCACCAGGGACAAACAAAAACCCAGTACCAAGGCGATGCCCCCCAATCGGACCATGGGGGTGGTGTGCTGTTTGCGGGGATCGGGCTGATCTGTAAGACCCAATTTCAACCCCAGCCGCCGCACGAGGGGGACGAGCAACGTCGTAATGACGGCCGCGACCACCAGACTCGCCGAAGCGACTGCGAGAGGAGTGCTCGCAAACGTCACACAAAGCTCCGGCGGAACGACACCAAAAAGAATCTTTTAAGAACAAATATTAGGCAGAAATAGGCCGAGGGACACGGCACCTCAGGCGGTTATGCAAGAGCTGGTTCCAGAGCAGGGGCATAGAGCGGAAACCGTTTGCAGAGGTCACTCACTCGCTCCAAACAACGCGCCTGAATGGCGTCATCCTCAGGGTTCTGAAGCCGATCAGCGATCACATCAGCAACCTCATGGAAGGCCTTCTCGTCGAAGCCGCGGGTAGTGAGGGCCGCCGTTCCCAAACGCAAACCACTCGTCACGAAGGGAGACTCAGGATCAAAGGGAACGGTGTTTTTGTTGGCCGTGATGTGCACATCACTCACCAAAAGATCAGCCACCTTGCCGGTCATCCCGATGCTGCGCAGATCCAAAAGCACCACATGGTTATCAGTACCACCACTCACCACATCGATCGATCGCTCCTGAAGACGGGAGGCGAGGGCCTGAGCATTGGCTACAACCTGTTGGCTGTAAGCCTTGAAACCGGGCTGTAAAGCTTCGCCGAAGGCCACAGCCTTGGCCGCGATCACGTGTTCCAACGGTCCACCTTGCGACCCTGGGAACACCGCCTTGTCGAATCGGCGCGCGAATTCAGCATCGCGGCAAAGGATCAAACCACCACGGGGGCCGCGCAGCGTTTTGTGCGTGGTGGTGGTCACCACGTCGCAATGAGGGACCGGACTGGCATGCACCCCAGCAGCCACGAGGCCGGCGATATGGGCCATATCTGCCAACAGGTACGCACCCACTTCATCCGCAATCGAGCGGAACGCAGCAAAATCAATGGCGCGTGGGTAGGCCGAATAGCCACAAATAATCAATTTGGGCTTGTGCTCGAGAGCCAGCTGGCGAATGGCCTCCATATCGAGGCGCTGCGTCTCTTTATCAACGCCGTACTGGACCACGTTGAACCACTTGCCGCTCACATTGACTGGAGAGCCATGGGTGAGGTGCCCACCATGGCTGAGATCCATCCCAAGGATCGTGTCACCGGGCTGAAGCAAGGCAAGAAACACCGCGAAGTTCGCCTGAGCGCCACTGTGGGGCTGAACATTCGCCCAAGCCGCGTCGAAGAGGTCCTTCGCCCTTGAAATGGCCAATTCTTCGATGGCATCCACGTGCTCGCAACCGCCGTAATAACGCTTGTGAGGTAGCCCCTCTGCGTATTTATTCGTCAGAACAGAGCCCTGAGCTTCCATCACCGCCTTGGAGGTGAAGTTCTCCGATGCGATCAACTCAAGATGCGTCTCTTGACGCATCCGCTCCTGATCGATCAAACCAGCAATGGCAGGGTCTGCAGCCTTCAGAGATGCATTAATCGAGGCTGCGGAGCGATCTGTCATGCGTTTCAGACATCAGTGCACGAATCGTAGGGAATAGGTCCCTTGCCCATACGAATCTTCAAAAAAAAACTGCCTTATCGGCAGTTTTCAGAAGCGCGCCTGGAGAGATTCGAACTCCCGACCCTCTGATCCGTAGTCAGATGCTCTAATCCGCTGAGCTACAAGCGCTTGGAAGCCACCATCTGACCGTATCAAGGCACCCTTCGTCAACCAACGGACATCAACACGTCAAAATCAATGAAGTCACGAGGGTCATCCCATGCCGCTCCGCTGGTACGGACCCGCCGATCCCAACAATGCCACCTACAGGCATTTCAACAGGGTGGTGAATTTCTGCCTCCACGCCGGGGGATTTGCCGCTGTCAGCAGCGGCCTTTGGTTTGTGCAAGAGATGCGTCACCCCTGGAGCCATCTCGACCTATGGACTGAAGCTTGGCTTGGGGTCTTGATTGTTCACCTGCTGGTGGTGATCCGTTTGCGCCCAGGCAAAGATGCAGACACCGATACAGACACAAACGAAAGATGACTCTGGACTCAGCTGATCTACGGGCCCTCACCTCAACACTGGCGGACCGTCTTTACATCCAAGTGGCTGGATGGCACTTGTATTTGGGAGATGCCGGCTTAGCCGAAGCCCTTGCGATTGAATGCAGTGCGCTGCTCGATCAAGGCGCCGTGGTGGCAGCACGACAAGCCCTCGAGGCAGTTCAAGTGCCGATTGGGGGAGGAAGTGCGCGATTGCCGATGGCGCGTCTGTTGCCGTCCTCTCAACTTTCAGACCTCGAAGAGATTCTCGAAGGACACTGCCGATAAGGTTGAACCGTTGTTGGACTCTGCCGTGCTGATCATCGAGGTCACCAATGCCCGCGATGTGGTCCGGCAACGGATCGGCCGCCTCGGCGAACGGTTAATCGGGAAGGTTGTTGATCCCGAAGCCCAGGTGGAAAAAGCGCTCATTCAAGAGATGGAAACCGCTTTCCGAGACTTCGGCATTGAAGCGCGCATCCTGTCTGTGCAAGGACCCCAACTCGTCGGTCGACAACACCTCGAATTACCGATCCAGGTGCGTGAAGACCGAGACGTCCGCCTCAGCGACGAATGAAGCGACGCGACAGACCTTGGCTGATCTCGCGAACCTCTTGAACAGCAAAGGCTTGCCCTAACGCCACAAACACCAACCCCCCTAGCGATCCCGACAGGCCTACCTGCAGGAGTCGGCCCACTAGATCAACGGGCCAACGCACCCCTTGGCTCAAGCCCCAGGCCACGATCCCAGCTCCAGCGGCTGCAACCGTGAGGCGCAAACCATCCAAGCACCACTGCTTTAACGGCAAGACTTTCAAGCGCTGCTGCAGAGCTAACAACAGCGCAACGCAGGTCAGCACATTGATCAAGACCGTGGCCAGCACCAGACCTGCTGCTCCGAAATTGAAGGGAAGTTGCGGTCCCCAAGGCGTTGGCCCACCCACCAGGGCCCAATCGAACACCACATTCAGGCCAATACCGATGACCGAAAGGCGAAAGGGTGTGGTGCCGTCGCCCAGGGCATAGAACACGCGCACCAACACATCTCGGCCGAGATAGGCCGGCATGCCAAGTCCATAGGCCATCAACAAGCCCGTAACAAGCTCCACCGCACCTTGATTAAACGCACCCCGCTCGTACACCAGAGCCACAATTGGGGTTGCGAGGGCCAAAAACAAGGCACCAAGGGGAAGCATTGATGCCGTCGACAACATCAAACCCTGGCGGATGCGAGCGATCAGCTCTGGGCGATCTTGTGGAGCCGTCAACCGGGAAAAGGTGGGCAACAGTGGCACCAACAACGCGTTGGAAATCAACCCCAGCGGGGTCTGAACCAACAAATTGGCGTAACCAAGCCCTGCCGCCGCTCCAAGCAACCCCGAAGCGAAAAACAGATCGGTAAACACATTGATCTGCAGCATTCCCGACGACAGGGTGGCCGGGCCCATCACCTGCCAAACCTCCTGAACACCGGGATGGCGCCAATCCCAGGCGAGACGCAATTGAACCAAGCCCTGCTTCATAAGGGCAGGCAGCTGCAGAAGCCATTGCAGAACCGCCCCCACCAGGGTGGATAAGGCCAACACCACCCCTCCCCACAGCGCGAGAGCGGGCGTTGAGATCGCAGATCCCGCCTGCCACCAGAGCAAACCGATGCCCAGGATAAGAGCAAGGCTGGACATCAACGGCGAAATCGCTGGGATCCAGAACTCATCAGCAGCATTCAGCGATCCAAAGCCAAGGCCGATCAGGCCGGCCAACAGAGCCATCGGCGCCATCACTTGCAGTTGCACCACCGCGATGCGGTGCAACTCCGAACTCAGACCAGGGCCCACGAGCGTGATTAGGGGATCAGCCGCCACGACCAGCACAAGGGTTACCCCAAGCAGCAGCGTGCTGACCATCGTGTTCAACGTGGCCAAAATGTGCGCTCCCTCCTCCCGGGGACGGCGACTGAGCACGCTCACCATCGCGCTATGGAAGGGCCCGTTAATCCCGCCCAAAAGGATTAATAGGAAGCCAGGGAGGACGTAGGCGTAGTTGTAAGCGTCATAGGCAGCACCCACCCCAAAGGCGGCTGCAATCACCAACTGACGCACCAAGCCACCAACCTTGCTCAACAACGTGCCGTAGGTGACGACCAGGGCAATGCGCTTGAGAGATCTCGCCATTCGTCGTCTTTTCACAGCGCTTCCGAGCCAGCATTCTCAACCCTGTGCCAGGCCACCATGGGCGGATTCAGCCAGCAGCCATGACCGGCACGTCGATCCTTCAGTTTCCTGCCCTCAGCGAAGGCGTGCTCCTGAAGCGCTACAAACGCTTTCTGGCTGATGTGGAGCTCAACGATGGACAGGTCGTCACCGTCCACTGCGCCAACACTGGGCCCATGAAAGGCGTGCTCCATCCCGGTGGAAGGGTCCGGGTCCGTCATGCCCCTTCCCCGAAGCGCAAGTTGGCTTGGACCTGGGAGCAGGCCGAGGTCCCAAGCAGCGACGGAACGTTGTGTTGGGCTGGCATCAATACGGCTTTGCCGAACAAACTGATTCGGGCCCTGATCGAAGCCGGAGAACTCAAAAACCAACTCGGCCCGATCAAGACCATCCGCGCCGAGGTTCCCTACGGCCTCAATCGCAGAAGTCGCATCGACTTATTGCTCACTCCAGACGACAGCGCAGACGATCAACGCCCCATTTATGTCGAAGTTAAAAACACCACCTGGAGCCGCGGCGACATTGCGCTCTTCCCCGACACGGTGACGGAACGGGGCCAAAAACACCTGGAGGAACTCACGGCACTCATTCCTGAGGCAAGAGGGGTCTTGATTCCCTGCCTAAGCCGGCCGGATGTCACTGCTTTTGCCCCCGGGGACAGCGCCGATCCCCACTATGGAGATCTGTTCAGGGTCGCTATGGCAGCAGGAGTGGAAGTGCTGCCTTGCCGCTTCAACTTTGAGCTTGATCAGATCACTTGGGAAGGCCTCCAGCCGGTTTATCCCCGTCAGTAAAAAGACCTAGAACTTTATTAAATCCAGATTTGGTAGCAACAGCGACTTGAGAAGTGTGCCTTAGCGAGCAGTTTTAGGTGGTTCAAGCGGACATCTTTTTGTCCAGCTCAAATTGCAGTCTTGGTTCTTTCTATGACAACTGCTTACGAGTCGCCGAACAAGCGACGCAAATCTCGCCTTCAGGAGGCGAGTCTTGCTGATGGCCCGATGCTTCTCCTTCAAAGCATTCGTGGGTTTAAAACCAATCGCTCACTCTTGTGGCTTGGCTGCGTGCCGCTGGCCCTTTTTGGGCTTGGGCTGTTCAACCTGTCGGCTCATGCCGCAGAGATGCCAGAACTCAGCGCCGCCTTTTTAGCCAACAACCTTTGGTTGCTGGTTGCGACGATCCTGGTGATTTTCATGAACGCCGGTTTCGCCATGGTGGAAGCCGGAATGTGTCGCCAAAAAAATGCAGTCAATATTCTCGCTAAAAACCTGTTTGTCTTTGCACTTGCAGTAACCGCCTATTGGTTTGTCGGTTATTCGTTGATGTACGGCGATCCCATAGCCGCTGGCTGGCTCTACTTCAACGGGCTGTTTTTTGATCCGGCTGTTACGCCAGAACTGATCTCTGAAGCTGGCCTTGTTCCAAGCGTCGACTTCTTGTTTCAGGCGGCTTTCGCTGGAACGGCAGCAACAATCGTTTCAGGCCTCGTAGCTGAGCGCGTGAAATTTGGCGAATTCGTGGTGTTTTCGCTCATTCTCACTGCATTCATTTACCCCATTGCAGGGAGTTGGGAATGGAATGGAGGATGGCTGAACTCCGTTGGTGACAAAGAATTTATTGATTTTGCTGGGTCCTCCATCGTTCATTCCGTTGGAGCCTGGGCTGGCCTCATTGGAGCCATGCTGCTTGGCCCCCGTATCGGCAAATTCATTGATGGCAAGCCTCAGGCGATCCCTGGCCACAACATGGCTATCGCCACTCTTGGTGCACTGATTCTTTGGATTGGCTGGTATGGATTCAACCCTGGATCCCAGCTCGCCATGGATCAGTGGGTTCCTTACGTCGCTGTAACCACAACATTGGCTGCAGCTGGTGGTGCGATTGGGGCCACCGTGATCTCAACCCTGACTTCAGGGAAACCTGATTTGACCATGATCATCAACGGCATCCTTGCCGGCCTGGTGAGCATCACGGCAGGCTGCGGCAACCTGACGTTTGTGGGCTCATGGGTTGCTGGTCTGATCGGCGGAATCATTGTCGTCTTCGCCGTTTCAGCTTTGGATTCAGCAGGCATTGATGATCCAGTCGGAGCCTTCTCCGTCCATGGCGTCTGTGGCGTCTGGGGAACCTTGGTGGTTGGTCTTTGGGGTTTTGACATCCAAGGCGATGGCTCACCTCTGGGCCTGTTCGTCGGAGGTGGCATCAGTCAACTCGGAATCCAAGCACTGGGTTGTGCGGCCTACGCCATTTGGACGATCGTGACTTGCTGGATTGCATGGTCTGTGATCGGTGGGTTGTTCGGGGGCATCCGCGTCACCGAGAAGGAAGAAGTGGAAGGCCTTGATATTGGTGAGCACGGCATGGAGGCCTATCCAGATTTCGTGTCATCAGGCCGATAAACCGTTCCATTTGCAGCATTTGATCTGCACTTCACCCTGTCCCTCCATGGGACAGGGTTTTTTATTGGCATCCGCGATCAGTCGCTAGTGCCAGACAGCCCATAGAGTCAAACCACTGTGGTTACAGATATGGATACTCACGCCTTCAAACGCTCCCTGCATCACTCCGATCGCTACAACCGGCGAGGCTTCGGTCGAGCCGAAGAGGTGGCAGGCAGTTTGGAGCAGGCTTACCAGAGCAGCCTGATCGGGTCCATTCGAGACAACGGGTATCGCTTAACCCATGGCCGTCTCCAGGTCCGCCTTGCCGAAGCGTTTGGATTCTGCTGGGGCGTGGAGAGGGCTGTCGCCATGGCTTACGAGACGCGACGTCACTACCCGCAAGAACGGATCTGGATCACCAACGAAATCATCCATAACCCATCGGTGAATGACCACCTGCGGGAAATGGACGTGTTGTTCATCTCCGTCGAGGGGGGAGTTAAGGATTTTTCTGGCGTGGCCTCGGGCGATGTGGTAATCCTTCCGGCTTTTGGTGCAACCGTTCAGGAGATGCAACTTCTCAATGAGCGTGGTTGTCACATTGTTGACACCACCTGTCCATGGGTTTCAAAGGTGTGGACAACGGTGGAGAAGCACAAGAAGCAATCCTTCACCTCGATCATTCACGGCAAGGTGAAACACGAAGAGACGCTGGCAACGAGTTCCTTTGCCGGTACGTATCTCGTTGTTCTCGATCTCGAGGAAGCCAGGCTTGTCGCTGAATACATTCTCGGGAATGGCGATCGCGAAGCGTTTATGAAACGGTTTTCAAACGCTTCTTCGCCAGGGTTTGACCCCGATCGTGATCTTGAACGCTTGGGTGTGGCCAACCAAACCACCATGCTCAAAAGTGAGACCGAAGAAATTGGCCGCTTGTTTGAGCGCACCATGCTCAGCAAGTACGGGCCCACAGAACTCAATGAGCATTTTTTAGCGTTCAACACCATCTGCGACGCCACCCAGGAGCGGCAGGATGCCATGTTCTCGCTCGTTGATGAAACCGTGGATCTCATGGTGGTGATTGGGGGCTACAACTCCTCCAACACGACCCACCTGCAAGAAATTGCTGTTAGCCGAGGGATCCGTTCCTTCCACATCGATACTCCAGAGCGCATTCACTCCGATAACTCGATTGAACACAAGCCCCTTGGCGAAGAACTCACCCTTGAAGAGCTGTTCTTGCCCGAGGGGCCCGTCACCGTCGGAATCACCTCCGGGGCCTCCACGCCAGATCGGGTCGTGGAGCATGTCATTCAGAGACTGATCGCCCTGAGCGAAAACTGACCCCCAGCTCCCTTTACATTGGTTCATCATGGAGACTTCTCCAACCGGGGACCTGCCTACGTGCTGCTCTTGACGAGACCCTCAACCGACACATTGCGCGGTAGCGATAGCCGTCAAGTCCGCTGTTATCGCAGTGAATTTCGCGATCGCATGGAGATGCGTGCTGACTTTCAAACCGTCGGGGCCTACCTCGATCGGCACGAAGGCTGGTTTCGCCGTTGTGCCGCTCCCATGGAGGTCAAGGCCATTGACGAGCAGGCCTATGCCCTCACGCTCGGACGCTTTGGCAACTTCGGGTTTGAGGTAGAACCCACGATCGGCCTGCGCCTCTTACCGCAGAACGCTGGTAATTACGCGATCACTACGGTGCCTCTCAGCAATCAAGATCCAGCCCTAGCGGATCTGTACGACGTTGATTTCCAGGCCAACCTAAGCCTTGAGGACAACAGCTCGAGTGACGCCTCCGAGGAGCTCACGGCGGTGAGCTGGGATCTTGATCTATCCGTTTGGATTCACCTGCCCAAGATGATCACCCTGCTCCCTGACGGGTTAGTGCAGTCCAGTGGTGATCACCTTTTGCGCCAAATTGTGCGGCAAATTTCCAGGCGTCTCACCTGGAAAGTGCAAGAAGATTTCCATGCAAGCCATGGTCTTGTCTGCCCGCCAAGACGACGGGCAGCCTTTTGAACAAGCTCAGCTGAACACGATCAGCGATTCACCCAGATCTTGTTCACAATCTCCATTCCACTCACCGCCTGCCACAGGAACAACGTGAGGGTGCCCATGTTGAGCCCAACGTGAGCTTTCCGGGCAATCACATTCCCCTGCTGCATGAAGGGAGCCAAGGACGCGGCAAGGGCGATCATTCCGGTCATCGCCAAGCCCACGAGCAGATGCGGACCCACGAACAACTTGCCGTTGTTGATGTAGGTCACGGCCATACCACCGATCATTCCGGTCACCATCACCGCAAGGATCAGACTTCCCCAGCGGTAATGACGCTGGGCAAACTTGCCTGGTAGCAGGGCCTTGCGCTGCTCTGGGGTCCCTGTCCGGACCTTCTTGGCTTTGATGCCAAGAAACATGGAATAACCACCCGCCGCCAAGAGCCCCCACATCATTAGGGGGTGCATGAAGTTGGCGGCAAAAGGCAGAGCTGGCAGGGTCATGGATCAGTTCGTTGAGTGGACGAGTAAAGCGAGATTAGGTGCCCGTGTTCTCAGTGAAGAAAGTGACGGCGTCCGGTCAGCACCATGGCCAAACCGAGCTCATCGCAGGCTTTGATCGAGTCGGCATCCCGAAGGCTGCCGCCTGGATGGATCACAGCCTTAATTCCATGGCTTGCGGCGAGGCGAACGGTGTCATCGAAAGGGAAGAAGCCATCACTGGCGAGCACAGCCCCCAGCGCTTGCTCACCAGCAGCCTCTAAAGCAAGTCGGGCAGAGCCAACCCTATTCATCTGACCAGCCCCCACACCCAGGCTCTGTCCATCACGTGCGACCAAAATTGCATTCGAGCGCACGTGACGCACGAGCTGCCAAGCAAAGCGGAGATCGGCGTATTCAGCCGTGGTGGGTTGACGCTGGCTCGCCACCGTCCAAGCGGAGGGGTCGATTGGCTGATCGTCGAGATCCTGCACCAAAACACCACCAAGAATGCTGCGGACATGATCTTTGGCCGCCGCATCAATGGCCTCAGGCGCCAACTCGAGGAGGCGGAGATTGCCTTTGGCGGCCAAAATTTCACGCGCTTCTGGGCTAAACCCAGGCGCCACAACACACTCCAGGAACAAGCTTGTGAGCTCCTTAGCCGCAAAGCCATCAACCACGCCATTCAGAGCAACAATGCCGCCGAAGGCACTGATTCGATCACCATCGAGAGCCCGGGTGAGGGCGGTCGCCACGCCATCACCCACCGCCACTCCACAGGGATTGGTGTGCTTGACCACCACAGCCGCCGCTTGTTCGGCGCGATGAAGGCCCTCTACGCCATAACCAAACTCACGAACGGTGGCCAGGGCCGCTTCCAGATCGAGCAAATTATTGGTGCTGAGTTCCTTCCCCTGAAGCTGCTTGGCACCCCCCCAGCCCACGCTGCTGCTATACCAAGCCGCCTTCTGGTGGGGGTTCTCCCCGTAGCGCAACGTCTGCCGAAGCGGCAGCGCTTCGAGCCATGGCAGGGCTTCGGCTGGAGCTTTGGCCTCGACGGAAGAGCTGGCATCCACAGCGGGGTGCAGCTCAGGGCGAGCTTGCATCCAACGACTGATCGCGACGTCATACGCCGCCGTATGGGCAAACGCCTCTAAAGCCAACTGCCGGCGCACATTCGCGTCCACGCCTCCAGCCGATCGAGACAGCGATTGCAAAAAACCGTCGTACTGCTCAGGACTGGTGAGAACCGCGACATGGGCATGATTTTTGGCCGCAGAGCGAACCATCGTGGGTCCGCCGATGTCGATGTTCTCAATGGCCGTATCCCAGTTCACATCAGGGTCTGAGACGGTTTCCCTGAACGGATAAAGGTTCACCACCACCACATCGATGGGATCGATCTTCTGTGCGAGGAGATCGGCCTCATGGGCCGGATCTCCTCTTCGCGCCAAGATTCCGCCATGAATTCGAGGGTGGAGTGTCTTCACGCGACCGCCAAGAATCTCAGGAGCACCGGTGTGATCGGCCACGCGTGTGACCGGCAATCCAGCCTCCTCAAGCACGTTGGCTGTTCCACCACTGGAGAGCAGCTGATAGCCATGGAGCCGATTGAGAGCCTCAGCAAGGGGCACCACCCCCCGCTTATCAGACACGCTCAGCAAGGCAGTTGGAGCCATGGCAGCAGGACGAAAGACAGGGCTTGAGCCAACCTACGCAGCAACCGCTCACCTGATGCCATGGCCGCCGATCTGCTCCGCCAATCCACAGCGAAGGCGCGAGCACGCCTGGTTCTCCTTCATGGCTGGGGCGCGGATGCCGGCGACCTGATGCCCCTAGGACAAGCGCTCGCCGAGGCGATCGCGACACCCCTCGAGCTGGTGGCCCTACAAGCTCCCGAACAGCAAACCCAAGGATCAGGACGCCAGTGGTACGGCCTCTTCCCAGCCGACTGGGCCGCCGTGCCAGCAGCTGTTGAAGGATTAAAAGAACGCATCAACAATCTGGGCTCGGCGGAGATCCCACTGGAAGCAACCGTGCTGTTGGGCTTTTCTCAAGGAGGCGCGATGGCCATGGCCGCGGGCTGTGACTTACCGCTTGCCGGATTAATCGCATGCAGTGCCTATCCCCATCCCCACTGGCAAGCTCCTGTGATTCGCCCTCCTGTGCTTCTTTTGCATGGACGGCATGACGATGTTGTGCCGCATTCCGCAGCCTTAGCGCTAAAAAACGAGCTGTCGCCCAGCAAGCAAGCCTGTGATCTGTTCAGTTTTGAGAATGGGCATGCCATCCCCGTTGAGGCTCAGGCTGAAATGAAAAAAGCCCTCAAGCGCTGGCTGGATCAAACAGCTCAAAACGCTTAAGGGCTTTGCGATCAAGGGTTGGAATGAAAGGGAATCAGACGAAGGCGTATTCGTACTCTTCCATTTCCTCCCAATCGTCAGACGCCAGGTCTAGGCCTTCAAAAATGACCTCTTCACCAACGTGATCAACGATGGAACGGAGGGAAGGGAACAGGAAATGATTTTCCTCGGCGTACTGAGCACTGAAAAGTCCTTTTTCACCCCAGAAGAATCGATCTGTGGTGTGTTCGTTACGGCGAACGTTGACTAGAGCCGGGGGCATAAGGACGCCCTCAGCGATGTAGCGACGAGCCGCTGTCACAGGCTTGTGTTCACCAGTTTCGAGATGGTGAGTCGGCACGTGTGCGAGCACACGCTGGCCAGCAAGGCGACGACAACTAATCCTCTTACGTTTTTTGGACATTGAGCAAAAATCCCTGTTGAGGGAGTGAGAGGGGGCTGTCAAGAAAGACCGGCACCGTTTTGAGACGGCATTCGATCAAGTGAGACGCTCATAAAGAGCATCGTGACGTCAGCGAATCGGAGGGTCGATCGCGCAACCAAAGCTGCGAGACAAACCGACAAACACCATCGCTTTCAACGGCATAAAACCGATGACAACAGGAGACACATCAACCTCTGCTGTAACCTTGGTAGCAACGAAAGTGCAACCCGAGCAGAATCGACAGGAAACCGGCACCGCAATGAAGAGCGCCGTCGGTCGATCTTCTGATCTTAAGACTTTTTCCAGAATTGGCAAGACGGTCAGGTCTTGAGTTGCCTCCCCGGCTGTATCCAGGCACACAACTTTACGAATGCAGCTGTCCAACCGGTTCCTCACCCTGGTCCAGCAACAACTGCAGAGTTTTTCTGGCGATGAGGCTTTGGACAAGCTCGTTGTCTACATCGCGCAAAGCAGTGAAGGAGACGCGCCCAGCTTCACGATGCTGGATCAATGGCCTCCCGATGGTGGCCGACTACCAGAGATTGCCGACGACCCCATCCTGCGCATTCCAGCGCCAGAGCGTCACTGGTTTCCCCTCCGCCATGACGACCTCTTGTTAGGAGTTCTCAGGGCAGAGCAGCAGCGCGAAACGGAATGGTCCGACCAACTCGATCGCCGCCTGCAAGCCAGCGCCTCAGCCTTGGCTTACAGCCTTGGCCTGGAACTCGAACGCAGTCGCCTACGGGAAGAGCTCCATCAGCAACGCCAACAGATGAATCTTGTGGTGCATCAGCTGCGCAACCCACTGGCAGCCTTGCGCACCTATGCCCAGCTTCTGCTCCGTCGCTTGGGGCCCGAGCATCTCCAACGCCCACTGGTAACGGGACTCCTTCAAGAGCAGGCCCAGCTCGACCGCTACATCACATCCCTAGACCTGATCGGTCAGGAGAACCTGCCGCATCGCCCCGAGGCGCCTGCCCCGCTGCTGCTTCCGCAGGTGCAAACGAAGGGCCCAGGGCTCACGATCGAACAACTACTCCAGCCTCTGATTGAACGGGCTGCCGCAACCGCAGCCCTCCAGAACCGCGTCTGGCAAACACCAGCCAACTGGCCTGCCTGGACACAAGAAATTCGGCCAGATGACGATGCCGTGATCTCAGAGATCGTGGCCAATCTGCTGGAAAATGCCTTTCGATACAGCCCTACAGGCTGTCCACTCGGACTCAGCCTGCTGGAATGCAGCATCTTGATCTGGGACGGGGGACCTCCCATCCCAGATCAAGAACAAGAGCTGATCTTCCGCAAAGGAGAACGGGGCAGCAGCAGCAGGGATCAATCCGGATCCGGAGTAGGCCTCGCACTCGCCCGACATCTCGCCGAAGAACGGGGTGGATCACTGGTTTTGCACACCACACCCAACCAGCTCGACCCGAGCCTGCCAAGCCGCGGCAATGCCTTCCTTCTCAGCCTCCCCCCGAGCCCAGCAAAGGCGCCAGCAGGGCGATGAAAAACAAACTAGAGGTCTCGCTGAGCATCACAACAGCTCCGTAGCCGTCTCCCGTCATCCCCCCTAGACGCCGGCCGAGCCACTCAGCCGCGATCAATGCACTGAGGAAACAAACAGGAACCGTCAAGAGCGGCAGCTGCCCAAGCAGGGGGCTCACCACCACCAACAAAACAAGGGTGGGGACAGCATCGCCAAGACCCTTGTGGTGACGGCGGTGAAACCCAGCCGTTCCATTCACGCGCAAATAGGCGAAACGCGCCATCGCCCAAAGGGGCGACACCCTTGCCAAAGCGCTCGTGACCACTAAGGCGATTGGCGCCAGGGAGCCCAAACGCACCAAAGCAGCAAATTGCAGCAACAGCACCAGGACAGACAACTGCACACCACTGGCACCCACACGGCTGTCCTCCATCGCCTCTAGGCAGCGCTCCGGTCCTGCAGCGAGACCATCAGCCGTATCGATCAGTCCATCGAAATGGAGCCCACCGGTCAACCACAACCCCAAGGCCAAAACAACTGGGACGAGCGCGACTTGAGGCCATCCCAAAGCAGACAAAAGCCACCACAATCCCGCCTGCATGCCCCCAATCACCAAGCCGATCCAGGGCGCAAAGCGGGCGATGCGCTCAAAGCGAGGCTGCGGCCAGGGCCAGGCCGGCAGCACCGAATAAAAAATCCAGGCACCCACTAAATCGCGCAGCCAGAAGGGGGCTGAAGCCATGACCTCGACCCATGCACCAACAGGGCTCACCGTAAATTGGTCCGTTGCCCGAGGGCCTGTGTTCCAGTTCGAGATTCAGGCCTCTTGCCGCCACACGGCTGCTCGCTGTGGATGCTTCCACACACCTCACGGTCCCGTCACGACGCCACGATTTATGCCCGTGGGCACGCTGGGCACCGTGAAAGGGGTGACCACCTCTCAGTTGGCAGAGACCGGCGCTCAAATGGTGCTGTCCAACACCTATCACCTGCATCTCCAGCCGGGGGAAGAGATCGTTGCCGACGCCGGCGGGCTGCATCGGTTCATGGGCTGGGACGGACCGATGCTGACCGATTCCGGTGGCTTCCAGGTGTTCAGCCTGGGCGACCTCAACCGCATTGACGATGAAGGGGTCGACTTCCGCAACCCTCGCAACGGCAGCCGAATCTTGCTGACCCCCGAGCGGTCGATGCAGATCCAAATGCGCCTTGGCGCCGATGTGGCCATGGCCTTCGATCAATGTCCGCCCTATCCAGCCACCGAGAACGATGTTGCGGAAGCCTGTCGGCGCACTCACGCCTGGCTGGGCCGCTGTGCAGACGCCCATCAACGCGACGACCAAGCCCTCTTCGGGATTGTGCAGGGGGGTTGTTTTCCCCACCTTCGTGATCTCAGCGCACGTACGGTGGCGGACTTCAACCTGCCCGGCATCGCCATCGGCGGCGTCAGCGTTGGCGAACCGGTGGAGGAGATGCATCAGATCGTGCGTCAGGTCACACCCCTGTTGCCCGCGGATCGCCCCCGCTACCTGATGGGCATTGGCACCCTGCGCGAGATGGCCGTCGCCGTCGCCAATGGCATTGACATGTTTGATTGCGTTCTGCCCACCCGTCTCGGCAGACATGGCACCGCCTTGGTGGGAGGCGAGCGCTGGAACCTGCGCAATGCTCGGTTCCGGCACGACCACACCCCTTTAGACGCAAGCTGCCCATGCATGGCCTGCCGCCATCACACCCGTGCCTACCTCAACCATCTAATCCGTAGTGAGGAACTGCTCGGCCTCACACTCTTGAGTCTCCATAACCTCACCCATCTGATCCGATTCACCACCGCCATGGGGCAAGCCATTCGTGATGGTTGCTTTTCAGAGGATTTCGCTCCGTGGGAGCCGAGCTCCAGAGCCCATCACACGTGGTAGCGTCCGTGCTCCGACCCTGAATTCGCCGGGATGGCTGCTTACACCCTCGATTTGCTGGCCCAGCTACCTGAGGCCTATCAAGCCTTTGGTCCGCTGATCGACATCCTGCCGATCATTCCTTTGTTCTTCCTGTTGCTTGCTTTTGTTTGGCAGGCTTCCGTCGGCTTTCGCTGACCAAAACAGCCCAAACAAACTGGGGTAGGGCGAGATAACGCCTCCAACGGCTTGGTTCCTGCAAAAGCCTGTAAAGCCATTCCACCTGGAAACGGCTGGCCCATCGTGGTGCCCGTTCCTTGAGGCCAGCCCAGACATCAAAGCTGCCACCAACACCCATCCAGATACCGGTTTGCGTGGCTTTCAAGCGCTGAGCCCAAACTTCTTGACGGGGAACGCCGAGAGCAACAAGCACCAAATCCGGGTTCAGCTTGCACAAGTTGGCTTCCAGCTGGGGCCATTCCTCCTCGCTGAGATATCCATGTTGCGCCAGCACCAGACGCAATTCAGGGCGCTCCACCACCAAGCGATCACACAGGCGCTCCATCACCTGCGGCGCAGCCCCCACGAGCGCCACCGACCAACCATGGGCCTCGGCGTAAGCCAACAATTCCCACGCCAGTTCAATGCCAGGGCTTCGGCGAACCCGCACACCCTGCAAACGAAGAGCCCAAACAACGCCTGCACCGTCGGGAACCACAAGATCGGCGTCAGCGATCACGGCACCTAAGCGTGGGTTGGCACGTGCCGCCATCGTCATTTCGGCATTCAGGGTCACGATCTGACCTCCCCCGTCGGCATGCACACCGATGGCTGCTGCCGTGACATCGCGACAAGCATCGACTGGCACCCCCAGCACTTGGAAGCGACGTTGATCACGCGGACCGGTGCTGGTGATGTCCATCCCTAAATCGACTGCGAGCGAGAATCTAGATCCGGTCGCTTGGAAGGCCACGGTTTTGTCGCATCCGACCCCTCAGGAGCAGCACGAGCTACGCCTTGAAAAACTAAAGAACCTGGATGTGGCCATCGAAGCGGTGGTCTTAGAACGTCAGCATCCCGTGAGCGGATTGCTTCCAGCCAGCACGGCAAACACCGTGCACGGAAACTACGGAGACGCCTGGGTTCGCGATTGCGTGTACTCGATTCAGTGCGTTTGGGGCCTGGCGATCGCCCATCGTCGCCTTCACGGAGGCAGCAGCCAACGCAGCTGGGAACTCGAACAACGGGTTCTGGGGCTGATGCGCGGCTTGCTTAACAGCATGATGCGCCAAGCCTCAAAAGTGGAGCGCTTCAAGTACAGCCTCGATCCGCTCGACGCCCTGCATGCCAAATACAACAGCGCCAATGGCGATCAGGTTGTGGCCGATGACGGCTGGGGGCATCTGCAGCTCGATGCGACATCGCTGTTTTTATTGCAGCTCGCTCAACTCAGCCGCGGCGGTCTCGCCGTGATTCGCAATCGCCACGAAGTGGCGTTCATCCAAAACCTCGTCTACTACGTGGCCCGGGCCTACCGGGTGCCCGACTACGGAATTTGGGAGCGGGGAGACAAGGGAAATCAAGGCTTACCCGAACGCAACGCCAGTTCCATTGGCATGGCCAAAGCGGCACTCGAGGCCCTTGATGGCGTGGATCTTTTCAGCTCCCACGGGGATGGATCGGTGCAGGTGCTGGTGCCGCAAGGGGCTGTCGTCCGCTTGCGTCGGGCCCTGCAAGGACTTCTGCCCAGGGAATCCGCCAGCAAGGAAGTCGACAGCGCCTGTCTCTCGATCATCGGCTACCCAGCCTGGGCGGTGGAAGAGCACGAGCTGGTGGAGCGAACCGTCCAACGCATCCGACGCGAGCTCGGTGGCCCCTACGGATACAAACGCTTCCGCCGCGACGGCCATCAAACCGTTGTCGAAGACGTCAGTCGGCTGCATTACGAACGGGCCGAACTCGTGAATTTCGAAGGCGTGGAATCGGAATGGCCTCTTTTCTTGGCCTATGAGCAGCTGACAGCCTGCTGCGAAGAGCGCTGGACAGACGCGCATTACTGGCAAGAAAGGCTCAAGACCCTCCAGGTTGAACGCCATGGACAGCAGCTCTACCCCGAGCTCTATCTGGTCCCAGACAGTGCGGTGGAACTGGAACGACGGGCACCAGGCAGCCAACAACGCCTAGCCAACGAGAACGTGCCTTTGCTTTGGACCCAGAGCCTTGCCTGGCTGGGGGACATGCTGATGGCAGGCCTGATCGAGCCAGGAGACTTGGATCCCTGCGGTCGCCGATTCCCCGCCGAGATCGGTGCGGAGCAGGTTCTGGTGGCCCTTGCACCCCCCAACAGCTCCCTCGCCGCTGAACTCGCGGCACGGGGGCTCCCGGTCAGCGATCCCCAGAGCTGCCCCATCCAGGTGGTGCCATCCAGCAACCTCAACGATCGCCTCAGCGCCGTCGGGGCAGATGAAGCTTTGCGCTTGAGCGGTCAGCCGATGCTCCGCGCCGACACCTCGGACACAGCCCGCCTCTACCGCCAGGGCGACGAGCAGCTTGCCGTTTTACCGGCCGTGTTGGAAGAAGACACCTTTTTCGTCAGTCATGACCCACGCCAGCTCATGGAAACGGTCATCAATGAACTGCACCTGCTGCAGCGGCACTGGCGCGGTGAAGGTTCACCGCTCTTGCTGATCCCAGTGGAAGCCAACCTTCTTGAGAACAACCCAGAGCTGCTGGTCGATCTCACCACGCGTCTGCAATCCGGACGCATCGAGGATGTTCCTGTTTGCTTCAGCGACCTTGAGACACTCGCCCTCAGCGCTCAGTGGGTGACTCTGCCCACCACAACAGCCAAGAGCAACGCCCAGCAACGGAGCGATGCAGCGCACTACCTTCAAGACTCCACCGACTTCAGCGACCTCACCGCAGCCCAGGAGCAGGAGCTCGATGACATCCCCCTCGCTCAGCTCCGCGATCGCCTCTGGAGCAGCCACTCGCTCCGAGAACAAGCCGAAGTGCTTGAACTGCTCAAGCGCCAACTGGGCCATCGAGCGATTCTCAGTGGCCCTCAAGGCACACCGATTGAGCTGGTCACCCTGCTGGAGGAGATCTACCACCGCGGGCTCAGCCAGGAGGATTGGAATGTGGCCCGCCGCTGTGCCGGGGCGATGGGGCTCGTCCATCCCCAACTGGAAGATGCCGTCATCGACCTACTCAGCCGCCAGAAGCAAGTGGTGGTGGGAAGGAACTACACCAGCGACTCCCGTCTCAGCGCCCCGGCTTCCAGCCCGGCCATCGCCGCGCTGATTGAACGCACCTGTGGCAATGACGGCCGAGAACGGATGCTGCAGCAGGAATTGCTCGTGGCTCTTGATGGCCTTGCCCGCCGAGAACCAGAAAAACTCAAGGGCACGCTCACCCTGCAGCTGGGGCAATTGCTGCTTCTGCTCACCTCAGAACTCGCAGCCGAGAGGCAACTCAGCCAGGACGAAGCCTTTGAAGCCCTGTGCAGCGAAGCCCCCCATGCGATCAGCTTGCGCCTTCAAGCCCTGCTCAATGACGTCGACCACGCCCGCGCAGCCCTACAGCGACGAGAGCTGCTTCACCTGCGCGGACATGTGCAGTGGACCGTGCCTGAGCCCCTTGAGGAACGACCCAGCGGATCCGACTGGCTGCAACACCGCATGCGCTTGGGCTCCCTACAACAAGTCCCGAAGGAGTTCTATGCCGGCATCTGGTCCCTCCTGCATCACTGCCGTGGGTTGGTGATCGGAGACAAATTGGAGCGACGCAACCGTCTAACCAGCGCTTTAGTGCTGGAAAAAACCCCAGGCGAACGCAACTTCGCCATTCAGGTCGAGCACCTACTCAGTCGTATCGAAGCCGCGGAATACCGCCAACTGTGCACCGAAAGCCTGCTCTCGCTGATGGCCTTCACCATGACCAATCCAGACATGCGCTTTGAAGACGACATCGCACTCGACGTGATGATTGGTCATGCCGTGCGGGTGGGATGGCAAAGCACCCATCCCCAACAAGACATCGGGACTTACAGCCAGCACAAAGCCGCGGCGTGGGAGCAGTTTTACCAAGCCTCTCCGGCGCAATGCCGCCAATGGCAAATCGAAGCGCTGAGGGAGTTAGCCGAACAGGAAGGCCTGCTTTAAATCAAACCTGCCCTAAATCAAACTTTCTTTAAATCAAATAGGAGCGTCGAGAGCAATGCCAACCCCTGGCCGCTCCACCGCCTGCTCAATGAGGTCGGCGAGGCGCAGGGCCCGAGAAGCCTGCTGGCCATCCACAGCAGGGGTTTCACGGCCGCGAACGCACTGCAAAAAGTGCTCCAACTCGGCGTAAAGCGGCTCAATCGACGTGGTGCTCACCTCTTCGATGAAACCGTCATTGCGGTACAGCAGCTCGCCGTGATCAGCGGAATACCACTCATGGGCACGCCGATGAATATGCAAAGTGTGATTCAAAAAATCTGTTTCCACCAGGCTCCCGCGACAGTGCGCACTCAAATTCCTGATCTTGCGATGGCTCATTTTGCTGGCCGTCAAGCTGGCCACCACGCCGTTGTCGAAGCCCAGGGTGGCGTTGACGTAATCGATAGGGCCCTCAGAGCTCCGGCCTCCGGCCGCTGATAAGTGCACAACCGACGCGCCGGCAAGCTCTAAGACCAGATCCAAATCGTGGATCATCAAATCCAGAACGACCGAAACATCATTGGCACGATCGGAATGGGGGCTGTGACGTCTGGCTTCCAGTACGACAACTTCCTCATTCGCCACCACCTTCGTTAACTCACGAAACGCAGGATTGAAGCGCTCGATATGCCCCACCTGCAGCAGCCGATCCACCCGGCTCGCCGACTCGCTGAGTGAAGCCGCTTCATCCTGACTAGCCGCAATTGGCTTTTCGATTAAAACGTGCAGCCCAGCCTCTAAACAGGCCAAACCAACGGCATGGTGAAGCAAAGTCGGCACAGCGATACAAACCGCTTCGACCTCCGACAGCATCTCGCGATAATCCGCGAACCAACGGCAATCGAACTGGTCTTTTGCCAACGCGCCTCGCTCGGCATCCGGATCTGAGACGCCAACAAGGTCTGCGTCCTTCAAAAGACTGAGAACACGGGCGTGATGCCAACCCATGTTGCCGATTCCAATTACTCCGACCTTTACCGGAACCATAGGGTCGGTCATCGGAGGGAATGCAGGTCAGAGCTGATTATCGGTGATCAACAGCTAGGACTGCTTCAGAGGGGCGTCACTCCGGGAATCACCAGTTTCACCTGAACGATGCGCGGGCCTCTCATCGTGACGATTTCAAATTGAACTCCGTTGTGCCGCAGCGCTTCTCCGGCGGAAGGAATGTGCTGCAACCGCTCCAACAAGAAGCCCGCAAGGGTGTGATGGTCCGAGGCCTCAGGCAGGTCAAGGTCGAGTTGGCGATTGAGCTCGAAGATCTCCAAATCACCAGCAACCAACCAGGCACCCTCCTGCCCCTCAATCGCCTGCAGATCAGGCTCGGCACTTTCATGCTCTGGCTCATCCCCAACAATTTCACCCGTGAGATCGGCGGCAGTGACCAATCCCTCGGTTCCTCCGTGTTCATCCACCACCAACAGCAACGGATGTCCAGATCGAATAATCGCCAGCAATTCAGCGAGGTTGCTGGTCTCAGGCACCCGCTCGGCAGGACTTAAATAGGGTTCAAGCGCGGAATCTTTTTGCAGTTCGCCACGCGCGATCGGCTCAGCCAAGCGGCGTAAGTCGAGCACGCCACGAACATCATCCAGCGACTGCCCAATCACTGGGAAACGCGCATGTCGAGTGCGGTGGACGGCCTCCATCAACTCGGCGAAACGCACCTCCACTGGCAGGGTGACCATCCCAGAGCGAGGCACCATCACCTCCCTCACCTGCATATCTCTTAAGGCAAACACCCCTTCGAGGATGTTGCGTTCATCCGGCCGAAGTCCCGTCACTCCACCACTCTCCACCAGGGTCTCCAGCTCACCAGCTGTGAGTGCCGGCACGAGTGCATCCCAGCGAGGCTTCAAGCCCACAAGACGAAGCAGAAGGGAGGCGATGACCTCGAGGGCTGACAGCAGGGGACGCAACACCTGCATGGTGGTTTCCAGGACCGGAGACAACTGCAAGGCAGCTGGCTCCGGACGGCTAAGGACCAAAGCCCGTGGGAGCAACCCGGATAACAACGTGGCCAAGACCACCAACACAAGGAACCAGGCCAGATCCCACCAACGACCGGCGGGGTTTTCCATCGGCCACCAACGCTGACCAAAGCCTTTCGCAATCCAACCGAGCGCCACCAACGACAAGGTGGTCCCGAACTGGGTCATCAGCAGAGCCGTTCGCAACCGGCGCTGGAGGCGCTCGACCGCTGGAGCCCCTGGCAGACCCTCCTCTCGAAGTTCATGAACGCGGCTCGGCCGCAGTCGCAGCAATGCCACTTCCGCCGCTGCAAAAAACGCCGGTAACACCAAAAGCGCGATGAGCAGCAGGTTGCGCATGAGTCATGAATGAATGGGGGTCCCGAGGATCGAACTCGGCTAAGGCGAATTATGAGTTCGCTGCATTCACCAGATTGCTAGACCCCCGCGTTATCACGGGTTTACCACAAGGCACGAATGGGTGCTGAGGGTGGATCCTCCCGCTCAATGGGCATTCTGACCTGACCTTCCTCCGCCAAGCTGCTCGTGAATCCGTTGGAAATATCCACAGTGCGCCAGGGAATGGCCGGACTTTGCTCCTCCAGCAACACCTGATACGTGGATTGAATGGCCGATCCATCCCAAACAATCGTCTGATCGGGGAAGCCAAATCCCATCACCCTGTTGCCCTCAGGCCCCGCCACTGCAATGCCAAGTAGGTCGGTGATCTGGTGCATCACATCCACACCACGAGCGAAGGGTGCCGTCCAGGTATAAAACCGCTCAGTCACAAGCGCATCCGTGGTTTTGACAGGGCCGCAACGGCTCACCTCCACGGGAGCGAGGACCTCGCCAGAACGGCTTGAAGACGCGGGAGCTTCAAGGCTTGTCTCGCAAACCACAGGATTGGCCTGACCAGGGCCGGCCGGCCACAGAGCGAGTGGGCCCATGACCACCAGAACACCAAACGGGAGCCTGCGCACAAAAACCGTCACCACTGCGCGCAAACTAGGCAGAGGATTCGCTGCGCACCAGCCCCGATGTCTCAACGTTTTCAACACGACCCTCTGCTGGAGCGATTAGCGAAAGAGGCTTACCGCCACGGCAGCTTCACGCTCGCGTCCGGTCGCAGCAGTCATCACTACGTGAATTGCAAGCCGGTCAGCTTGAGTGGTTCAGGCCTAGCCCTGCTCTGCCCAGCGATGTTGGCTCTCGTGGAAGCCGACGCGGCCGCCGTTGGGGGTCTCACCCTGGGAGCCGATCCGCTCGTTAGTGGCGTTGCCCTTGTTGCCGCCCAAGGTGGACGCCCGCTGGACGCTCTGATCGTGCGAAAAGAGGCCAAGGGCCACGGCACAGGGGCTTGGCTGGAGGGTCCCCTGCCTGCGCAAGGCGCGCTCGTCACCGTTCTTGAGGACGTGGTCACCACCGGTGGGTCGTCGATCAAGGCTGTCGAACAACTCCGAGCGGCGGGCTACAGCGTGAATCGGGTGGTGACGATTGTGGACCGTGAAGAGGGAGGGGCTGCTGCCATGCAAGCCGCTGGACTTGAGTTACTCAGCCTTTATCGCCTGGAAGAGGTGGCCGCCCAGTCCCGTGAACTCCAAGCATGAACACGCTCCTTTGGGATCAACGCTTCCCGGTCTTGCGTCTCGAGGGGAGTGGCACTCGCACGTTTCTTCAAGGTCAGACCAGTGCCGACGTCCAGCAAGCGGAGGAGGGCGTCCCCCTGCCGGCCTGCTGGCTGGATGCCACAGGACGGGTGCAGGCTCTGCTTGAAATCCGAGTGGATGCCACAGGCGCTGATGTGCTCGTGCTGGCTGGGGCGGTGGAAGCCGTTAGCCAAGGGTTCGACCGTGTGATTTTTCCAGCCGACCGCGTCCGCCTCAAAGGCACCCGACAACAACGAAGACAAGAGCTGCTGGTTCAAGGCCAACCGATTGATCCGGTCAACGTCTCTTGGGCAGAGGATGCACCGGACGCAAGCGATCGTTTTCCCACCAATGAGGCCGCCAACGCCCAGCAACTCGAGCGTTGGCGTCTGGAGCAGGGGTGGCCTCTCAGCCCTGGTGAATTGGATGGAACCACCAACCCCTTTGAGCTGGGCCTCTCCCCCTGGGTGCATCTCAACAAAGGCTGTTATTTGGGGCAGGAAACGGTGGCAAAGCTGGCTTCAAAAGGGGAGGTCAAGCAACAACTACGGCGTTGGCGCACCCCCACCAGCGACCTTCAAGGGGCTGTCCCTCAACGGGGCACCGTGCTGCGACGCCAGGGTGAACGCGCTGGTGTCATTACCTCCGCCATGGAGATTGCGCCTGCTGAGGGAACGCCAGCGGAATGGATCGGCCTCGCCCTCGTGCGCCGGCAAGCCCTGGCAGACCCCCAGCTCAGCCTCGACAACGATCAAGGCTCGATTCAGCTATCCAAGCCACAGGCATTTTCCGAGCCACCCACACGCCCTTAAACCAGACCTAGATCACCGCTCAACAACCATTGGGCCACAGCCCATGTGGCCAATCCATCGTCGCGGTTGTAGGTGAGGATCCAACGCAAGGCATGGGTGGAGCCCCGCGCATTCACTCCCTCACCGCGCCACTGACGCCACCACAACAGGGCCCTGGCGCCATCGGCCCCTGACTGGCCCCACTTAAATCCTCTCCAACCCGCAACGGCCTTGAGGCCATAGCTGCTGAGGGGAAGCCGCCAATGGGCACGCAAGCGAGCATGCACATCAATCAAGCGCTCTCGCAGGGCTTGCTGTTGTTGGTCTGAAGCGCCCTGGCGTTTGGCCATGCGCAACAGAGCCAGCGACTCGGTTTCGCCGTAATGAAGGATCAACCAATCGGGATAGGTGGCAAGGAAGCGTTGGATCCTTTGCCAGCAGCGCTTCTCACCATGCTCTTGAAGCACCAGCAGCGGGTGGTAGGTGGCACGGGTGAGATCCCAGCTTTGACCTCCGTTTTTGGGCAAGCGCACAAATCCGTGCAAAAAGTCATCGCGGGCATCTGGATCTGATTCGATGTCGTAGAGCAACACCCCTGGAGCATTCAGCAATTCAGGGATTGCTGGGAATGCATCAAGACGCTCAACCACCCCATCTCGCTGGGCACGGGCTTGGGCCACCAAAGGGGCCGCCATCGCTGCATGCTGCTCGCCGAAGCGCTTGAGCTGCCCAGCGAGATCCGTGGTGTTGGCTGCGGCCAGAGCCTGGAGGCTATTCACCCCAATGTCTTGCAACATCTCGCGCCTTTTGGCCCCAATTCCACTGACCTCACTGAGATGCCCTTCTTGAGACGCCACGTCGTTGCAGAGCCCCCGCCAACTACAAAGCGTGCACTTGCGGCGATCAGCTGCCAAAGCAGGCGGATCGGTTCTGGTTAAGTCGGCCGACAACCTCAGCAGAGTCTCATCGAGCTGACGATTCAAGCTGTTGCCAAGCGGTAAACGCTCCCGCTCTAAGCGGCGCCCCGAGCCTGCAACCGCAAGGCCATCCGGCACTGGCCCACCCTGGAATTCAGCCAACAAGCGTCCAGCCAAGGCAAGCTGCAGACGATGTTCTCGGGTTAAGCGGCGGCCCTGCCGAGCAATCACGGGCCGATAGGCAAAATCCCCCCAGCGACTGGACCCTTTCACCCGTTCAAGCAGAGGCGGATGGGCCTCTAGAGCCGCATCCTTCTGGGCTGAGACATCAGGAAAGACCCCGCGCAAACGCACCCCCACCACGCCGGCCTCTCCGCGCTCGCAAGCCGCCTGGCCATGCCCTGGCTTCCCTGGCAGCAAGGCCACAAAACTGCGCTGTTGGTCATCCAGCTGCAGGGTGCGATGGGCGGTGTAAAGCCGATCATCTGGATTGGCATGGCGGTCGAGCCATGCCCTCCGCCGGCAGCGCACCCAGCTCCGCAGCAACCTGTCCGTGAGCGGCTTGTCAGCGAGAGGGGTGGCACCCATCAACAGACGGTAAGGCGGCCAGCTGCTAGATCCTCTGCATCGCTTGCAACCCATGGTGTCTTCCCCGCTCCCACTGGATGCCTCCCCGATCCGTTTTGGTACCGATGGTTGGCGAGGCATTTTGGGGGTGGACATCACCGTGGAGCGATTGCTTCCTGTTGCCGTCGCGGCAGCCCAGGAGCTCGCCCACCAGGCACCTGAAGGCTTGAACAGCCGAACGGTGGTGATCGGCTACGACCGACGCTTCCTCGCCCCTGAACTGGCCGAAGTCGTCGCGGCAGCTGTCCGTGGCTGCGACCTGGAGCCGCTTCTCACCGATACAGCTGTTCCCACACCGGCCTGCAGCTGGGCTGTGGTGGAGCGCCAATCGCTCGGAGCCCTGGTCATCACGGCCAGCCATAACCCTCCTGAATGGCTTGGCCTCAAAATCAAGGGCCCTTTTGGTGGATCGGTCGAGGGCACGTTCACGGCAGCGGTGGAGCGCCGGCTCGCCGCTGGAGGGATCACAGCACCGGTAGCTGGACGTTGCGAACGCTTTGATGGCCGCGAGGAACATCTCGCAGGATTGCGAACAAAACTGGACCTCAAAGCTCTGACCACTGGCCTGCGGGCCATGGGGCTGCACGTGTTCGTCGATCCCATGCATGGGTCGGCGGCCGGTTGCGTTGCAGACCTCCTGGGAGACGACGCCAAGGATCTGATCACCGAGATCCGAACCAACCGTGATCCCCTCTTTGGCGGCTGTGCACCGGAACCCCTGGCCCCTCACCTTGGGGAGCTGATCGCAGCGCTGAAGGACTCAAAAGCAGCCGGCCGTGATGCCGTTGGGCTGGTGTTTGATGGCGATGGAGACCGCATCGCCGCCGTGGATGAAAACGGACGGTTCTGCAGCACCCAGCAGTTGATGCCCCTGCTGATCGATCACTTGGCACGCGCCAAAAATCTTCCTGGATCGGTGGTTAAAACGGTGAGCGGCTCCGACCTCATGCGCTTAGTGGCGGAAGATCTGGGGCGGGAGGTTCTTGAACTGCCTGTGGGCTTCAAGTACATCGCTGCTGAAATGTTGGCCGGAGAGGTGCTGATCGGCGGCGAAGAGTCGGGCGGCGTGGGGTTTGGCATGCACCTGCCAGAACGGGATGCCCTGTTTGCCGCGATGCTCGTGCTGGAGGCCTTGGTGGAAGGGAAGAAGCCCCTTGGCGAGCGCATGAAAGCCATCCAGGAGCGGTGTGGAGGCGAGGCCCATTACGACCGACTCGATCTCCGCCTCGCCGATATGGCTTCCCGCCGGCGGCTGGAAGCCCTGCTGGCAGACACGCCTCCCCAGGAGGTTGCTGGATCCCCTGTGCTCGAGGTGGTCACCACAGACGGCGTCAAACTCAGACTGGGGCCGAGCCATTGGCTGATGCTCCGCTTCTCTGGGACAGAACCCTTGCTTCGCCTTTATTGCGAAGCCCCAAGCCCGTCGCGGGTAGAGGAGGTTCTGAGCTGGGCCCGCACCTTTGCTGCCGCCATATGAGCAACCGCGTCCTGGTGATTGCCAGCGGCAATGCCGGCAAAATCCGAGAATTTTCGAACCTGCTGCAACCCTGGCCATTGCAAGTGGAACCCCAACCCGAGGGGATCGAGGTGGAGGAAACCGGAAGCACCTTCCGCGACAACGCCCTGCTGAAGGCCAGGACCGTTGCAGAAGCCACTGGCCATTGGGCACTCGCCGATGATTCGGGCCTGAGCGTGGATGCACTGGGGGGTGCCCCTGGGGTCTATTCGGCCCGCTACGCAGACTCCGACCCTGAACGGATTCAACGTCTCCTCCAAGAGCTGGGAGACCGCAACGACCGCCAGGCGCGCTTCAGTGCGGCGCTTTGCATCGCAGCACCGGACGGCAGCGTGCTTGCAGCCGTGGAGGGGCACTGCGAAGGCTCGATCACCTTCAGCGCCCGGGGAACGCAAGGGTTCGGCTACGACCCCGTGTTTGAGGTCAAAAACACTGGACTCACCTTTGCGGAAATGAGTCTGGATTACAAAAAAAAACACGGACATCGAGGGCGCGCCTTTGCCCTGCTAACGCCAGAACTGGAGAAGCTTCTCGCCCATAACCCCAGCCAAGACGCCGACAACCCGTCGAATCCCTAACGGAACAACCCTGTACGGTGCCCCTTGCTGCTGACGAGGTCTATGGCCATCGCCATGACCACGGGTTACAGCGCTCAAACCGAAGGCGCACGCCTCTGCATTGATGCAGCCTCGGACTGGGCCCTGACTTGTGTTGAACAATTAACGAACGATTGCAGCCACGTGCTGATGGATTACGGCGCTGCCGACGGAGGCACCGCTGTAGGGCTGTGGTCCCAGGTTTTGGATCGGCTGCACCAACGTCAGCCCAAGGCCCATCTCACCTTGATCGGCAACGATCTCCCCAGCAACGACAACGTTGCCTTGGCCGAAAATATTGCCAAGCAGCTGGGCCGCGCGCCCAATCCCACCGTCCTGGTGAGTGCTCGTAGCTTTTACGAACCCCTTGTGGCCCCTGAGACCGTGAGCTTCGGCTTCTCAGCAACGGCCATGCATTGGTTGAGTGAATCCCCTGGACCCCTCAACACGCACACCCATGTGCTCGCATCAGACGACAAAGAGGCCCTTGCGCGGTTCACGGCTCAGGCCATGAAGGATTGGGCGAGCATCCTCGAGCTCCGCAGCGTTGAACTCGCCGTGGGCGGCCGCCTGCTCACCGTGAATTTGTCCCGTGATGAGGAGGGCCGATACCTCGGTCACAACGGTGGGGTGACCCGCAATGTTCACGACCAGCTCCATCAAATCTGGCGCAGCCTTGCTGATGAGGGAGTGATCAGCGAAGAGATCTACCGCAAGGGCACGATCCTGAATTTCTACAAGTCTCCGGACGAATTCATGGCCCCCCTGAAGGACAAGACTTCAGCGGCCTATCTCAATGGCCTCAGGCTCGTTGACGAGCGCACCGTTTACGTGCCCTGCCCCTATCGCAAGCGCTGGAACGAAGACGCAGACACCGCGGCGTTCGCCGAGGGACTGATGGCCACCATCCGCAGCTGGAGCCGCCACAGTTTTGCCTCCGTCGCTGGTGATGAGACAGCCGATCTTGTCTATGAGCGCCTGAAGCAGCGCATCGCAGCCTCTCCAGAGGAGTGGAGCCTCGATTACGTGGAGCACCACCAGATCATGGAGCGCGTGGCCTGATGACCATGGCTTCTCTGCAATCCGCCGGCCCCCCTGAGGTGTCGGTGCTGGCTCAACACGTCTCCGATCATCTTTCGGTGTTTGTCGTAGCCGAAAGCAGCGATACCGGCAAACCCGCTAACGGTGGCCTGCGGCTGCTCAATTACTCCAGTGATGAGGCCTGCATCGCCGATGGGCATCGCTTGGCCAGTCTGATGACGCACAAGCACGACCTCTACGGAACGGGCTTTGCGGGCGGAAAAATTGTGGCCAGGGCTGCGGAACCCGCCACTGTGAAAGATGAGTTGATCAGCGTCACCGCTGAACTGCTCCAATCCTTGAACGGCGCCATGATCACGGGCTGTGATCTCAACACCAGCCTGGAAGACATGGAGCGATTGATGTCGCTCACACCCCATGTCTTGGCTGCCGTCGGAAGTCCTGTGGATGCCAGCGCCGCCACTGCCTTCGGCACCGTGGGTGCCATTGAAGCCGTGCTTGCGCAATCGTTAACGGAAGCGCAGCCAGGCAAAGCGCTTGTGCACGGTTGTGGGGCCGTGGGTGGAACGGTGGCGAAAACGCTGATTCAGCATGGCTGGGACGTTTTCACCGTTGATATGAACCCCGAGCGGGCGGGGCTTCAGGGCGCAACACCTCTGCCACCGAGCAGTTCCTGGTGGGAGAAACCACTCGACCTGCTGTTGCCTTGCTCCATCTCCGGTTTGATCGACACGGAAATGGCCAACGCCATGCAGGTCAACGCGATTGTTCCAGCGGCCAATGCTCCTTTCCAGCAACCTGAGATTGCCGATGATCTGCGTCGACGCAGCATTCGCGTCCTGCCAGATCCACTCGTGAATGCTGGCGCCGTCATCGCCGACTCCATCGAGCGCTTCTCCCCTGAGGCCTGGGACCAGGCTTCAGCTCAAGAGGTGTACGACTTCGTACGCCACGAAGTGCGTCAGCGCGCCACGGATTTTTTAAAACAGCGTGGCGATGGCCTCACCGTCAGTGACGCTCTGGTTGAAGTTGCCGCCCACACCGGCAAAGATCCCATTGGACTCAGCTTCGGAACAGCCGCATGACATCCACCTCGCTCCCAGCTAGCGCCGCCGTCGTGATCATCGGTGGCGGCATGGCCGGCCTCAGCTGTGCCGCATCGCTCGCGCGCCGAGGAATCGGCGACGTGATTCTTCTTGAAGGCAAAACCCTGGCCCACGCGCGAGCCAGCAGCTTCGGAGAAACCCGAATGTTCCGGGAGATGTATTCCGACCCGGTGCTCTGCCGCCTTGCGCAGGAAGCCAATCGCCTTTGGCGAGAAGAGGAGACCCATGCCGGGGAAGTGTTGCGAGACACCCATGGGCTTCTTTTTTACGGAGAGAGCTGGGATGAGGAGACGATCGAAGGATCGATCCCCGGAGCCCGCAAAGTGATGGATGATCAGGGGATCCCCTACGAAGCCCTCAGTGCCGCTCAAATCGCCGAGCGCTTCCCGCTGAAACCCAAGGCCGATTTCACCGGACTGTTCGAACCCACCGCTGGTGCCGTCCGCAGCGACAAGGTGATTGCTCACTGGGTTCGGACCGCCCGTCAAGCAGGCCATCAGATCGAAGAGCACTGTCCGGTGAGCAGCATTGATGCCGATGGGGGCGGTGTCACCCTCGAAGCTGGTCATCACATCAGCGCTGGCCATGTTGTTGTGGCCTGCGGCATTTGGAGTCAACTCCTGCTGGCCCCATTAGGACTGGCACCAAAGCTGGAAATCTGGCCAATGCTCTGGGCCCACTACACCGTGGATCCAGCGCTCGCCAGCCGCTATCCCCAGTGGTTTTGTTTCCAGAAAGAGCGCGGCGATGACGGCGGCCTCTATTACGGCTTCCCCTCTCTCAGCACAACTGCTGACGGGCGTCCTCGCATCAAAGCCGGGATCGACTGGTCTCCCAAGGAGCTCCGCGTCGCTGAACCCAACGCCATGTGCACCGAGGCGCCTGCCCGCCTCCTGGAGCTCCTGGACACCTTCCTGTTCAACGAGCTGGACGGCGTGCAAGAGCGGGTGGAAACGGTGATGAGCCCCTATTCGATGACGAGCGATGTGAATTTCGTCTTGGATCGGCTCACCCCCAAACTCAGCTTGTTTGCCGGCGGTTCCGGGCAATCGTTCAAATTTGCGCCGCTCATCGGTGATTCGCTGGCCCGTCTTGCCAGCGGCGATCAACCCGCTGCAGACATCTCCTGCTGGAGCCATCAACGCGACGCTGTCCGCGCCTGACCCCCTCTCCTACGACCCTTGTCTGAATCCCCCACCCCAGTTCGCTCGTCCTTAACCCAGCCACCCCTTTGGGTTGGAGCCATTCCGCTGCTGATTTTCCTGCTGGTCTCCGCCATCGATCTGGCGTTAGCGAAGCACTTCACGGAAACCGGCAAAACCATCGTTAGCCAGTCGCTCGGGGGGTTGTGGCAATGGATGGTGATGCTGCTGTTCCTGATCGCCCTGGCCATTGCAATCAGCCCGGTAGGAAAACTGCGGCTAGGGGGAGCAACAGCGCAGCCAAGTCTGAAATTTTTTGATTGGTGCGCGGTCTTGATTTGCACCCTGCTGGCGGGCGGGGGTGTGTTCTGGTCTGCTGCGGAGCCGCTGTACCACTTTCAAACACCCTCTCCTGTCTTTGCAGGCGTGGTGGGGAGCACCGCGGCCGCTGTCGATCCTGCTTTGGCGGTGAGCTTCCTGCACTGGGGCTTCCTCGCCTGGGCGCTCGTGGCCACCACCACCACCATCACGTTTTCAATGCTGGAACAGCGGGGAGAACCGCTGCGGCCTCGCACTCTCCTCGTCAACATCCTTCCCAAGGGTTGGGTGAACGGCCCCATCGGCCATCTTGCTGACGGCCTTTCGGTTGTCGCTGCTATCGCCGGCACCGTTGGGCCTCTCGGTTTCCTGTCGCTTCAACTCAGCAATGCAGCGGGACAACTCCCGTGGCTCAGCGACAGTGCCGGGCTTCAGTCCCTAGTGGTGGTCCTGCTCACAGCCGTGTTTGCCACATCCACCGTGAGCGGCATCCAAAAGGGGATTAAGTGGCTTTCGGAACTCAACGTCTGGCTCACCCTTCTACTCGGGGCGGGGTTGCTAATACTCGGACCTGGCATCTGGCTACTCCAGCATTTTTTGAGCGGTTTTTGGACCTACTTGGTGCATCTGCCTCAGATGGCTTTGATGCCTCGATCTGAAGTCACGGAACCGTGGTTGAACGGCTGGACGGTGTTTTATTGGGGCTGGTTTTTGGGCTATGCGCCGCTCATGGGTCTCTTCACGGCCGGAGTCAGCCGCGGCCGCAGCATCCGTGAACTGGTTCTCGCTGTAGCCATCCTCTGCCCGATCGTGACGAATCTCTGGTTCACCTTGCTTGGCGGAACGGGAATGCACCTGGAACTCGCCGGGGCAGGCATTAGTGATGCCCTGGCACAAAACGGGGCTGCTGCCGCCTTGCTCGCGATCCTGAGTGCCCTGCCCATCTCAGGCTTGCTCATCCCCGTTGGCCTCCTGTTGGTGGTGCTGTTCATGTGCACGAGTGCCGATTCCATGAGTTATGCCGCCGCCATGGTGGTGAGCGGACGCAATGAGCCATCGCAGCGGCTGCGGCTGTTCTGGGCGTTGATGATCGGCAGCCTCACCTTGGTGTTGTTGAGAATCGGGACGGGATTAGGCGACAGCACCTCGATTGACGCCCTCCAGGCCTTCATCGTGATCACAGCCGTACCCGTCACACCGCTGGTGTTATTCACGCTGTGGAGCGCGCCAAGGTTGGCGTTTAAGGAATGGCAACGCAATGGTCAGGCTGCTGATTGAGCGGGCACGCCACTGGACTGAATCCAAGCCGCGACCGCGACACCAAACAGACCTAAGAGGCCATAAACAACAAGGACCGGGTTGAGATCGCCCGGTCCTGAGGCCTCGAGGATCAACCCCGACACGACCGACATCACCCCGCCGGTGACGGTGCCAGTGGTGTTCACGATGGCCACGATCAGGCCGGTTTGACCCGCAGGTGCTGCGTCTTCAGCAATCGGGAACGCCAGGACCGAGGATCCAAGCCCAAGACCCAGTCCGAGGGCTGCCAGCAACAACAGGCCTCCCATGGCATTCGGGAGCTGAAGCAAGGCGATCAAGGCCAACACACTCATGCCGGTGCCTGTGAGCAGCACCAGCCCCCGGCGGCTTGCGACGCTCCCGATCCAACCAGCCAACACCATCCCAACACCAATCCCAAACGACATCGTCAGGGACATCCACTGCGTGCGCTCAACGCCCCAAACACGCAATCCTGAAATCAGCCCGTACTGGGCCAAACCAAACACAAACCCACCGCCCCAGGCATACATCAAGCAAGCCTTGATGACCTTGCCAACACCAGCGCGATCCCACTGGATCGGGGGGGCAGGGGAGGCCAAGCCCCCCAGGTTTTGGGGCAGCTCAGGGGATGGCACCCCTCGGCCAAGGGCGATCACCGGCACCACCACCATGACGGCCAGAAACAGCGCTTGGAAAACCACCAACTGACGCCAAACCGTCCAGGGGAACACCAGCGGAATCAGGGCAGCAAAGACAGCACCCCAGCCGAGCAAACTATCGGTGAGGCCCATTGCCAAGGCAAATCTGTGCGCCGGCAAGGCGCGACGAGCGAGCAAAGCCGAGGCAGGAAAGGCAACGGCACAGGCCACCCCGGTTCCCATCCGGCTGAGCATCAGCCCCACAAGATCCGTACTGAATGCAAACGTCAAGCTGAACCCGGAGGCCATCAGGGCGGCAATCCAGATCCAGCGATCCACTCGGCCCTGGTCAAGCAGACGCCCGACGGGGATCTGCAACAAGCCGTAGGGGACCAGGAAACTGCCTGCAATCAGCGAGACCCGACTTGCCGAGAGCTGAAGATCACGGCCAAGGGCATGGTCGTAAAACTGAAAACTGGTCTCTGCCCAGACCAGCCAGGCCACAAACAGCAAGCTGACCAACCAGAGGCGGCGATGGGGCATCCGGGCAAAGGCACCAGCCCTTGAGTGTGTCCACCAGCATCAGCGCAGGCAATAATCCAAGCCAAGCGTGAGCGACCGCATAGGTTTTGGGGCCTCGTCAGGACGAAACGCTGGCTTGGACATCCTTGCCTCTGCATAGGCAACGGGCCGCACACCACCAGCGCGTTGGTTGATTCGCAGCAGGTCCACGCGGCCTAACCCCAAGGCGCTCGCCGTGACGTTCGCGCGGCGACGCCCCTCCTTCAGGGCCTGTTTCAGCAATTGATCCTCCAAGGCCACACCCCCACGGCTGGAGGCCAGGGATGTCATCCCTTGGAGGCGAACGCCAGGCAAGCGACCAGCCAATTGAATCAGCGCATCGTAATTCCCGCGACTCACCTCACCACGAACATTCGTCGAGGCGCGCTCCAATTTGGGACTGGAGGCACTGCCACCACCAAAGGAGTAGCTGCGTGGAGCGGGAATGTTCAGGGCACCAAGAACGAGGGGCTTCAGGTCTTGGCGCGCCCGATCAAGGCGCTGGTTGAGAAGCGCCATCGCAGCCGCTTTGGAAGAAGCTTCCGCTAGCAATCCAAGCGAAAAGCGAAAGCGATCACTGGCGGTGCTTGCACTTTCTTGCACTTGTAATTCCAACAAGGTGCCTTTGCAGACCTGAGCTGACGCCAAGGCAGGCGTCGCTGCGCCAAGGCCAACACCAACAACAACCGGAATCAAAACCGCCGATCCTGATCTCCGTCTCTGCCGAGAGCAAACGATCCGACGCGTTAAGGCAGCGGTCATCAAGGCAGTCATCAAGGCAGTCATCGAGGCAGTCATCTAGAACGTTCTCAATCCATTCCCAGCCTGAAGGGAAAGACGGAAAAAGAGCGGCTAACCATCCCTTGAGATGTGTCTAACCATGACCTCCTCCCTTTGCGTTCAGGCCTCTGGCACCCAACTGCCATGAAGTCCGTGAGGAATGGCTAGGGGGAGCTCCAACACGGCCACTTCTGCGAGATCAGAAGCGGCGAGAATCACCAGATCGGAGGCCTGTCTCGCTCCATTCCAAACGAGGTCCAACACCCAGCCGTCGTCCTCTGCACTGGCGCCGGGTCGAGGCACCATCAAAGGTTCACTCACGAAGCCAGAGGGGGCTGCACTCCAGATGTGTCGTTCGCCGGTTTGAAGATCGAGTTTTTTAATCACCTGCAAGGGATCATTCCCCTGTTCTCGCGCCGCGGCCGCCATCCAGGCAAAGCGGCAAGGAAGACCCTGCTGTTTGGGGTTCACCATGGCGAACTCACAACAGCGCTCACTCAGGCGGGTGGTTTGAATCGACTCTGAATCAAGGTTGATGCGGCATTGCTCGAGCAAGCCCTCGGGGATGAGGTCGAAATTCACATCAGCGAAGTCCTGATCAGGACCGATCGATGGGAAGTCGCTGTAGTAGATGCTCTCCACGACCACCTCCCCGTCCTCTTCCCAGGCATTGAGGTGATGGAACACGAAGCCATCAGGAGCGTCGATGACGCGAGGTTGCTGACCCGCGAAAGCGCCGCTATCTCGGGGGACCAACCAAAACTTGGCCTTTCCATTGGGGTTGGACGTGAGACATTGAGCCGCTCCTTTTTGTCCGAGCACAAAGGGGACTGGATTGAAATTGATCGAATTTTGCAGAAACACCGCCCAATTCGGGGTGATAGCGAAGTCATGCAGGAAGGCGAATCCGGCAAACGTATCGCGACGATCACTGAGCAGATCACCGGCTCGAATCCCAGCCGCAGCATCATCTGCGGTCGCAAATTCCATCAAGCGAACAGTGCTGCGAGGCCCGGTTTTCACGCCGAAGGTCACCATCCGCGGGTCACCGTGATGACCTGGGTCGAAACGGGGGTGTGCACTGAAGGCCTCCCCTTTGCTGAGCACCCCGCCAAGAAGAGAGATGCCTCTTGTCTCCAAGGTTTGGGGATCTAAGGCATGGGGCTCAGCGGCTTCCCATAGAGCCAGGAGATCATCTCCAAGCCGAACCACATTGGTGTTGGCAATATTTTTGAGCCGCAGATCAAACGCATTCGCCAGCGGACCTCCAGGTTTTTGGCTGCCAAAAACACCGCGGAACAACACCTTCCCGGCAGCCTCCTCCGCTTTCCAGCCACTGGTCCGCACGAAACGGTTGCTGCAGCGCGCGCCGTCCGCATCAAAGTGAAGAGCCGTAATCATCCCGTCACCATCAAAGGGATGATGCACGCGCTGACCATCGCGTTCCAAACGGCCAGGCCCATTGCGATAGAGCGAACCGCGCAACGCATCCGGCAGCGCGCCACGCACGGGCTTCAAGGGCACATCCGTGAGTTCTTCGTCCACGTTGCGGAAGGCACTGGACCACTCCGAGCGATTGAAACGAACAGAGGAGGGTGCAACGGTCACTGGGTTACCCAGAGGCAATCACCATCCTCTCGTAACAGACCATGAAGCGTGGCCTTGAGAGAAGATCCGTTGGCTAGGAGCCACCCGCTTGCTCCAACACCCCCTTGCTGCTGGGCACCGATCCAGAGCGGCGCGGGTCAATCTCCGTGGCCATCCGCAGCGCCCTTGCGAAGGCTTTGAAACAGGCCTCAACGATGTGGTGGGAGTTCACCCCATCCAACTGACGAATGTGCAAGGTGAGGCCTGAGTTATTGACGACAGCCACAAAAAACTCCTTCACCAATTCGGTGTCGTAGGTGCCGATCTTCTGCGTTGGGATGGTGAGCCCCCAACTGAGATGGGGGCGTCCGGAGCAATCAAGAACCACCTGCACCAAGGCCTCATCCAGCGGCGCCACAAAATGGCCAAAACGGTAAATCCCGCGCCGATCACCAAGGGCCTTCGAGAGCGCCTGGCCAACGGCAATCCCGACGTCCTCATTGGTGTGATGGTCGTCAATATGCGTGTCGCCAGTGGCCGTGATCTCCAAGTCGATCAGGCCATGGCTACTGATCTGATGAAGCATGTGATCGAGAAAAGGCACACCCGTGCTGGCCTGGCAGCGGCCGCCGCCGTCAAGTCCGAGCCGCACGTTGACATCGGTCTCCCCAGTAACACGGTGAATCTCCCCAGTACGCATGCGTTCCGGCGCCGCTCGACGCCCCGTGACTGCCTTGATCATCGCGAATGACCTTCAGCGCAGCCAGGGGCCCTCCGAAGGGGAAGGTTGGGCCAGTGGGTCGGAGGCCCCAAGAAGATCCAAGCTGATCAGGGCACACAAGCGGTCCATGGGCAAGGCGAAGCGTGCATCAACGAATGGGTTCTCCAGGAAGGTGCCGATGCGCTCAGCCATCAGAAAAACAAGAAACACCAGCCACCCCACCAACGCTGAAGGAGTCGGGCCGATCGCATCCAGCTTGAGGAACACCAAATAGCCATACACCCATGTCAAAAGCCGGATAAACAAGGTCGATGAGGCAGGTAGGGGCTGGTGACGGATCCGTTCCAAACCACCAAGGGCATTGGTGATCTCCTGCTGCACGTGTCCAAACTCACGGCTTTCGACACTGTCGAGCCAATCGGCCTGATGCAGCTTGAACTGCTCCTCTGCCATTTGCCGAAGCAGATCCTGAACGGATGGATTGCGGAATCCAAGCTTGAGGGCAAGCGCCTGGGCTTGGGTAGCCAGCACTGGCTGTTCACGATCAGAGCCGCTCAACTCAGCATTCAGGCACCACATCAGCAGCACCACCTGCTTCAGAAGACGCCGCCGCAAAGACAGCGGCAACTCGTTAGGCAGAACGCGCGTGAGCAAATCTCGCCAATTGCGACTTTGATTCACCAAAACGCCCCAGAGCACACGCGCTTCCCACCAGCGGTTGAAGGCCTGGCCATAGCGAAAACTAAGGAACAGGCCGAGAAGCAAGCCAAGAACCTGCGCCAACGATTCCGGTAGCAACGTTTTCGCAATCGTTTCGTTTAAGGGGAGGCTGAGCACGCATAACAACGTTGCCAGGCCCAAGCTCCTCCCCTGGCGTCTCATCAGCCACCAGGAGAGCTGCAGGTAATCAAGACATCCGCGCGGTCGAATCACATCCCGTTAATGCAGTAGCCCGCATCCACGTAAATGGTTTGGCCAGAAATGCCGCTCGACAGATCACTGAGCAGGAAAGCAGCGGTGTTTCCTACTTCGTTCTGAGTGACCGTTCGGCGCAGGGGCGCCTTTTCCTCCACGTTGTGAATCATGTCGAGGATGCCTCCGATCGCAGAGCTCGCCAGCGTGCGGATCGGACCAGCACTGATCGCATTCACGCGCACCTGCTTCTCGGGGCCAAGCTCAGCGGAGAGATAGCGAACGGAGGCTTCCAGAGCCGCCTTCGCCACACCCATCACGTTGTAGTTGGGAATTGCCCGCTCAGCGCCGAGGTAGGTCAAGGTCACCACACCTGCTTTCTCACTAAACAATGGCTTGGCGTGCCGACACAGAGGCGCAAGGGAATAGGCGCTGATTTCTAAAGCACGCGCAAACCCCTCGGCCGTGGTGGCGCTGAAGTCGCCCACCAATTCCTCCTTTCCTGCAAACGCCAAACAGTGCACGAGGCCATCGAGCTGCCCCCACTTGTCTTTGATCTCAGCAAACACCGTCTCCATTTGAGCGGCATCCTGGACGTTTAAAGGCAAAAACAAGGAAGGCTCTAATGGAGCCGTGAGCTCACGCACCTTGGTTTCAAACCGGCCCTTCTCATCAGGCAGGTAGGTGATCCCGAGCTCGGCTCCAGCCGCCTTGAGCTGCTGGGCAATGCCCCAGGCAATGGAGCGATTGTTGGCGATGCCAGTAACAAGGATCTTCTTACCAGTGAGATCAAGAAGCATCAGGCCGCATCCCGGAGTGGTTGATTCGAGCGATTCTCTCCCATGCCGGGGCACTCACGCTCACAACGACACATCGACAGCATGGTGTGGTGTTGTTTGACATGCACCGGTGTCCAGGCTGCCGCACGCTGCACCGCTCAGTTGGCCGAGCGAATCCACAGATCTGCCCCGAGATCTCAACGAGCGCTCGGCGCTGAATTCGCTGTTATTGCAGGAATTTCCAACCGCCTCCGGGGAGCTGAGTCCGATCGAAGGCGGTCGCGCCGCAGCTGACCGGCAGCTCGCTGCGATCGATGCCAAGCGCTACGGCCGCAGTCGCAACCACCTCAATGGCGCTGTCACACGCCTATCGCCCTACATCCGCCACGGAATTCTCACGCTTGCGGAGGTCCGAGATGCTGTCTTCTTACAGCTGAAACAGAACAACCAAGGGAGGGATGACGGCGGAAAACTAATTAACGAGCTGGGATGGCGTGATTTCTGGCAGCGGATGTGGCTTGATCTCGGCGATCGCATTCATGACGATCAGGAAGAGCACAAAACTGGCTTTGCCGCCGCTGAGTATCAGCAAGCTCTTCCCGATGACATCCGAGAAGGACGCACACAACTGGCCTGCATCGACGGTTTCAGAAACGAACTGGTGAGCCACGGATGGCTCCACAACCACGCGCGGATGTGGATGGCGGCCTACCTCGTGCACTGGAGACGGGTGCACTGGCGTGCAGGGGCTGACTGGTTCCTCGAACATCTGCTGGATGGCGACCCCGCCAGCAACCACCTCAGCTGGCAGTGGGTGGCCAGCTGCTTCAGTCACAAGCCCTATTTCTTTAATCGTCAAAATTTGGAGCGCTACAGCAATGGGCGGTATTGCCAGGACTGTCCAAGCCACGATTCCTGCCCCTTTGATGGCAGTTACGAGCAGTTAGAGCAGCAGCTCTTCAAGGTTCAGCCAGCCATCCGTGAGGGGAGCGCTCGGCGATCCTCGCGATCCAGCAGCCGCTCGAACCAAAAGCCAAACCAAAAGTCAACTCAACACCCCAACTCACGCCCCAGCACCCAGCGATTTTGATGGACCCCCGCAAACCAATCCTCTGGGTGCATGAAGAAGCCCTGGGACCAGCCAACCCAGCCCTTCAGGACTATCCAGACGCACCAGGTCTGTTCGTGTTCGACGACGCCTGGATTCAAGAGCAGGCCATCAGCCGCAAACGCATCGGATTTTTGTACGAATCCGCCTTAAGCCTGCCGCTCACCCTGCGCCGAGGCGACGTTGCGAGTGAAGTGCTGCGCTTTGCCCAGCGCCACGGAGCCGATGCTGTGGTCACCAGCGCCGTGGTGGATCCCCGCCTGCAACGCATCGCTGCGGCCATTGATCGGGAGCTGCCCCTCTGGATGCTCGATCCCGATCCCTTTGTCTCGCTAGCCAAACCCCCGCGGCTGGGGCGCTTCAGCCGCTATTGGCGAGAGGCGGAAGCTGTGGTCTGGGAAGGGTTTTAATACTCCTTCATTAGTTCTCCTTCATTAGTTCTCCTTCAAAAGCTTGTCCTCACGCTCTTTTTCCTCAGCAGGATCGATGAGAAGGTCTGGATATTCCAAGGCTGGCAGGCTCACGGGCGTCAGCTCTGATGCCTTCAGCGGTGGTTCCAGCCATTGCCAACGCGCCTGAGGAGCTCGAAGCTTGCACAGCGCCTCGAGCTCTTGCTTCAGGGTGTTGCGAACATCTCTTCGATTCACCGCTGCAAGGAACTCTGAGCGAGGCGCCAATCCCGAACTAAACGGAGCCGTTCCGTTGCCATTGAATAATCGCGCCGGGTCTGGAAGCCAACGCGGGGAACACACAGCGGGATCGCTGGTGTCGGTCTCCAGGTAGAGATGAACCCCATAGCCATCGGGTTGACTCACAACAGCAAGTCCGTCGTGGGGTGTCTGGCGCTGGAGAGGAAACACTTTCCAGGTGGTTGCTTTCTTCTGCGTGCAGGCGCTGAACAGTCCTGCCATGACCACCATTGTCAGCACCCGCACCATCAACTCGATCCTCTTTTGACAGGCCATTCTGACCGGCCCAGGATGGCAACAACCACCATCGCTCAACGCCATGGTTCTGACGCCATCCACGATGCTGCCTCTTCAGCATCCTCTGCCTCAATTTTCACTGCCCTTGGTGTCAGGTCATGCGCCCTGGGCCTCGCGGGATGACCTGGTGAGGAGCGGGGACCTGCCAAGACAGCCTGTGTTGGTGATGCTGATCTGTGCTCATTGCCCCTTCGTGAAACACGTGGAGCCAGAGATCAGCCGTTTGGAGGCGGATTTCGGAGACAACGTCACCCTGCTCGCCATCTCCAGCAATAGCCTCACCACCCATCCGCAAGACGGTCGTGATGGGTTGCGACAACAGGCCGAACAGCAGGGTTGGCGCTTCCCCTATCTCCTGGATGAGCAGCAAACGCTGGCCAAAGACCTCCGTGGCGCCTGCACGCCTGAGTTCTATGCCTTCGCACCGGACACTGATGGCACGCAAACCCTCCGCTATCGCGGCCAACTGGATGCGAGCCGACCTGGGAATCACCAGCCGCTCGACGGAGCAGATCTACGGGCGGCCCTCATAAATATCTTGGCTGGAACCCCTGTGATCGAGAGGCAGCAGCCTTCGGTGGGCTGCAATATCAAATGGGAGCCGGGCCAAGAACCGCCATGGTTTGGTCAGTCGACTTAAGGTGCCCGCCATGCAGGTGCCTCCGTTCAGCCTCACAGATCAGCTCGCCAACCTCGGATCGGAGCTCGATGATGCCGTCCTTCGGGTGTTGCGCAGTGGGCAATACATCGGTGGCGCCGAAATTAAAAAATTCGAGGACGCGTTTGCCGCAAGCGTGAACAGTCGCCATGCCGTGGGCTGTAACAGCGGTACCGATGCCCTTGTCTTGGCGTTGCGAGGCCTGGGTATCGGCTCCGGCGATGAGGTGATCACCGCATCCTTCAGCTTCTTTGCAACGGCTGAAGCGATCAGTGCCGTGGGCGCAACGCCGGTGTTCGTGGACGTGGATCCTGCGACCTATCTGATCGACCTCAACCTGATTGAAGCCGCGATCACACCCGCCACCAAAGCGCTCATCCCCGTCCACCTGTTTGGTCGTCCGGTGGATATGGCCCGCCTGATGGACATCGCCCAGCGCCATGGGCTCAAGGTGGTGGAGGACTGCGCACAGGCCACCGGTGCCAGCTGGAACTCCAAGCCTGTTGGCAGTTGGGGCGATGTGGGTTGCTTCAGCTTTTTTCCCACGAAAAATCTCGGAGCTGCAGGCGATGGCGGCGCCATGACCTGCCAAGACGACGATCTGGCCCAACGCATGCGTGAACTCGCCGTGCACGGCATGCCCCGCCGCTATCTCCACACCGCCTTGGGCTACAACAGCCGCCTGGATTCCATTCAGGCCGCCGTTCTCAACGTGAAGCTGCCTTACCTCAGCGGCTGGGTTGAGAAGCGCGCAGCGATTGCCAAGCGCTACCTCGAAGCGCTCAAAGACCTCCCCGGCGTCCAACTCCCCGATTCCGCCACTGATGCAAGCGTGGGGCACGGCTGGAATCAGTTTGTGGTGCGCGTTGGCCTCTGCCCTGACAACCAGCCGTCCTGCAGGAAAACCTGCTCAGAGTCAGCCAGCCATTTTGGTTTGCCCCCCAGTCGTTGCCGTGACTGGCTCAAGCAAAGCCTCCAAGAACAAGGGGTGAATACGATCATTTATTACCCCATCCCGATCCATCGCCAGCCGGCCTACGAAGACCAAGCTCAGGCTGACGGCAACCTGCCAATTACGGATCAACTGTGCAGCGAGGTGCTCAGCCTGCCCATTTTCCCGGAATTAACCTCCGAGCAACAGGAACGGGTGATCACGGTGTTGCGCCAGCAACTTGTTGCTCAGACTCAAGAGCGAATGGTGGCGTAAAGGGCTTTGAACTTGGCCTGCTGCACCTTGTGATCAATCAGCAGCTCCGGATAGCCCCTGCGCTCTAAGGCAGGGATCTCACCACTGATCAAATCCTTGGTGTTCACGTGCCGCAGTTCAGGCACCCATTCACGGATGTACTCGCCCTCAGCATCAAATTTTGAGGCCTGGGTGGCTGGATTGAAGATCCGCAAAGGTTTGGGATCCATGCCACTGCTGGCGCTCCATTGCCAGCCACCATTGTTGGCAGCCAAATCTCCATCCACCTCAAGCTCCATGAAGGCGCGCTCGCCCCAGCGCCAATCACAGATCAAATCCTTCACAAGGAATGAGGCCACGATCATGCGGCAACGATTGTGCATCCAGCCGCTTTGATTGAGCTGTCGCATCGCCGCATCGATGATCGGCATCCCCGTTTGTCCTTCCTTCCAAGCCTCAAACCAGTCGCGGTTGTTTTCCCAAGGGAAACGCCGCCATTGCTCGCGGTAAGGACCATCCGCCAGTTCAGGGAAATGGAATAGGGCCTGCTGGTAAAACTCACGCCAGCAGAGTTCCTGCTCCCACACCGTGATCGCCTGGCGCTGCTCATCGCTGCGGGCCATCTCCTTGGCCCCTTGGGCAGCACACCAGGCCTGTCGTGGACTCACCGTACCCACGCTCAGGCCCGCACTCAGATAAGAAGTGCCGGGAATCCCCGGAAAATTGCGATCGGGTTCATAGGCCAGCAACGCCCGATCAGCAAACGTGGCCAACTGCCTCGCAGCCGCGACCTCTCCTGGGCGGCTCGGGCAGAGATCCGTGCCTCGAAAACCGTGTTCCGCCTGCAGCTGCTCCAGCTGCCGCTGACCCTCCGCGCACAAACTTCCGAGAGCCCCCTCACCGCCAAGAAGGTCTTCTAGCGACTCGGCCTCCAAATCGATCAACGCGATGGGAGCCTCCGCGGTTCTGGGCTGGCTGCGCTCCACCTGACCGCGCCAATTGCCCAGAAAAGGGCCAAACACCCGGTAAGGATCACCACCACCCGTTTTGATCAGATCCGGTGCCAGCAGGAGCTGATCCCAATCCACCAGCACCTTGCGCCCATCGGCTTGCAAGGCTTTGGCCACCTGACGGTCACGCTCCCGGGAGTAGGGCTCCACGTCCCGGCTCCACACCACCGCAGGCGCTTCAAGCAAAGACGCCAGCCGCGGCATCACCTGCACCGGGTCGCCAGCCACCACCAGCAAACGGCTTCCCACGTCTCGCCAGCGTTGCTGAAGCTCGCGCAGGGTTTCCACCAGGAACCAAAGCCGGGCCGGAGCCATCGGTGGCAAGGACTCAGGCGGGTGAATTAGCGCTGGATCCAGCACATACACGCCCGTCACCGCAGGGCTGATCTCCACTGCCGCCTGCAAGCCGAGATTGTCGGCCAAGCGCAGGTCGCGGCGATGCCAAAACAGAACGCGAGACGCTGACATCAGAGACCCAACAGTTGCTTGGCACGGAACCAGGCGGTGACGCTCTTGCCATCCAGCCATTCAGCACCCGACGCCAGACGGGCATCCAGTTCGGACGGAGGCATCAGGATCACCTCAAGATCTTCATCGTCATCGCCAGCGGGTGGATGCTCCAAGCGCGTGAGCTCCCGCGCCAAAAAACAATGAATCACCTCGTCGGAGTAGCCGGGACAAGGCAACATCGGACCGAGCGAATCCCAACGGGCCGCGCTGTATCCAGCTTCTTCCCCAAGCTCGCGCTGCATCGATTCCAAAGGATCTTCACCCTGTTCAAGCGTGCCCGCAGGGAATTCAAGGAGACGGGCCTGCACCGCAAAACGGTATTGACGCAAAATCACCACCTGGCCGTCAGCGGTGATCGGAACCGCCAGTGAAGCCCCGGGGTGGCGAATGATCCCAAACGTGCCCTCCACTCCCATCGGCAAACGGATGCGATTGCGCTCGAAACGAATCTTGCGCGCATCCATGGTCTCGAGGGTCTCCAACAAGGTGGAGGGCTCAGGCGCGGGCAGCGGGGCCATGCAAGGGGCGCAATCGTTAAAACCAGCATGACGGGTTCAGGTCCACAGCCGTGCGCTCAGGCCCGCAGCTCCGCCAATCAGTTCAGCCAAGGCGTTGAAGCCTGCATCGCCTGCAGCAGGGGCTCCATCACAAAACAACGCAAATGCAAGCGGGGGTGGGGCAGCGTTAAACGCGCATGATCCAAACGCAACTCGCCCCAAAACAACAAATCGAGATCCAACGATCGCGGTCCCCAACGTTCCTCTTGGGAGCGGTTGCGCCCGAACGATCGCTCCAACTGTTGAAGTGCATCCAACAAATGCAACGCAGCCATCGAGGCAGGTTTCAGCTCCAGGTCCTTCACCAGCAGAACGGCATTGAGATACGACGGTTGATCGGGCGGTCCACCCACCGGAACGGTCTGCTGCAACGGGGACCAAGAAAATGTCAGCGCTGAAGAGACCCTGTTCGAAGCGGTTTTCTCTGGGTTGTTCTCTTCAACCGTCTGCGCCCAACTGCTGACCACACCCTCCAGCAAGGGCCTTACGGCCTTGAGAGTCTGCAGCGGCGAACCACCAGGGCCGGCCTGATTGGCGCCCAGGGCCACAGCAAGGCTGTGGGTCTGATCAGCGAGACTGTTTCTCACAGGTGGAGTCAAGGCGCATCCATGGTTGCAAGCGGGGTGACATCAAACGGAGTCATCAGCACAGCGGCGCTGGATCAAGCCAGCCGCGCTTTTCCGCTGGCGGCGATCACGGGCCACGGCACACTCAAGCTGGCTCTGCTGCTAGCAGCGGTCGATCCAGGCTTAGGTGGCGTGATCATTGCCGGCGGCCGTGGAACGGGAAAGTCGGTGCTGGCTCGCGGCTTGCATGCCCTGCTTCCTCCCATCGACGTCGTTGACCTTGAGGCGGCTGGAGAGACCAAGCTGCCCGGACGCAACCTCGATCCGAACAGTGCCCAGGATTGGAGCGAACGGCAGCCAGATCCACCAACAGCCGTCATCCCAGCCCCATTCATCCAGATTCCCCTTGGCGTTACGGAAGATCGCCTGGTGGGCTCCGTTGACGTCGCCGCCTCCTTGGCCAGTGGTTCGCCCGTTTTCCAGCCGGGATTGCTGGCGGAAGCACACCGCGGTGTGCTCTACGTGGATGAGCTGAACCTGCTCGACGACGGGATCATCAATCTTTTGCTGGCTGCCGTTGGCAGTGGCGAAAATCAGGTGGAACGGGAGGGGCTCAGCCTGAGCCACCCCTGCCGGCCGCTGTTGATTGCCACCTACAACCCTGAAGAAGGGGCCATCCGAGATCACCTGCTGGATCGCTTTGCGATCGTTTTATCTGCCAATCAAATCGTTAGCACCGAGCAACGGGTGGAGATCACCAATGCGGTGCTGGCCCACGGTCAGTGCAGCCGAAGCTTCTCAGACAAGTGGAGCGAAGAAACCGACGCGCTCGCCACTCAGCTGCTCCTGGCGCGGCAATGGCTGCCGGATGTGCAGATCAGTAGTGAACAGATCGAATATCTGGTCACCGAAGCGATTCGAGGAGGTGTGGAAGGGCATCGCTCTGAGCTCTATGCCGTGCGTGCCGCCAAAGCCCATGCCGCCCTCAGCGGGCGCGATCAGGTGGAAGCCGATGACTTGCAAGTAGCCGTAGCGCTGGTAATCGTCCCACGCGCCTCTCAACTGCCCCCCCCTGAACAACAGATGGAGCCGCCCCCGCCGCAGGAGCAACAGCCACCTGAAGAGCAACAGCCGCCACCTGAGGGCTCTGGGGAAGAGGACGAGCAGGAGAGCGAGGAGCCAGAGGATGAAGACAACAGTGATCAGGATGACGAGGACGACAGCCCCGAAGAGCAGGCACCACCGTCGGTGCCAGAAGAATTCATGCTCGACCCAGAAGCCGTGGCGATTGATCCCGATCTGCTGCTGTTCAACGCTGCCAAGAGCAAAAGCGGCAACAGCGGCAGCCGCTCCGTCGTGCTCAGTGACAGCCGCGGCCGCTATGTGAAACCGATGCTGCCCCGCGGCCCGGTGCGCCGCATCGCCGTTGATGCCACCTTGCGCGCTGCCGCTCCGTATCAAAAGGCGCGCCGAGCGCGGCAGCCTGACCGCGTCGTGATCGTGGAAGAATCCGACCTGCGCGCCAAGCTGTTGCAGCGTCAGGCCGGTGCCCTGGTGATTTTTCTGGTGGATGCCAGTGGTTCGATGGCCCTGAACCGCATGCAGAGTGCCAAAGGTGCCGTGATCCGACTTTTAACCGAGGCCTACGAAAATCGAGATGAGGTGGCACTGATCCCCTTCCGAGGCGATCAAGCCGAAGTGCTGCTGCCTCCTACCCGCTCGATTACGGCCGCACGGCGACGCCTGGAATCCATGCCCTGCGGCGGTGGCTCACCGCTCGCCCACGGCCTCACCCAAGCCGCACGGGTGGGAGCCAATGCCTTAGCGACTGGTGATCTCGGCCAAGTGGTGGTGGTGGCGATCACGGATGGGCGAGGCAACGTTCCCCTCAGCACCTCGCTTGGACAACCCGTGTTGGAGGGCGAGGACAAGCCCGATTTAAAGCAAGAAGTCTTGGATGTTGCCACGCGCTATCGCATGCTCGGCCTCAAGCTGCTGGTGATCGACACCGAGCGCAAATTCATCGGGAGTGGCATGGGCAAAGATCTTGCCGAAGCCGCCGGAGGAAAATATGTGCAGCTCCCTAAAGCGAGCGATCAGGCGATTGCCGCCGTCGCGATGGATGCGCTGAACGCGGTTTAAGGCTTGGTGACGTCTGGGGTGCCAGCTGGATAAAGCTCGTGGAAAAACTGCCCTAAACCAATCGTGACGCTGCGCACGGCCGCCATGAATTGGGGGTCTGCCGTGAGTTTTTCAACGTCACCACCCACTTCATCAAACGTCGCCGTTAACGATCGAGCATTGCTCACCGTTTGCTTGAGGTCCGTAATCGTTGTTGGATTGTCGAAAGCACTCACCACATTGTTGATATGACGGCTGGCACTCGCGGCCTGGGCCGTGGCTTCGTTGAGGTTGGAAATCGTGGGCGCAGCCCTCGCCAAATCAAGGCTGAGTTGATTTGAAAGCTTTTGAATATCCGTCAATGTGGCATCAAATTGTTGGGTCGATCCCACCAATTTGGGAACCAGGTCTTCCTTCTTGACCTGTTCCAAAATCTCTTGGAGTGAATTGGTAATGGTTGCGATGCTGGGGGCTTCGCTGCCTTGAATCGTCGCGCCCTCACACAGAACACCCTGGCCCTTACAGCGTGCAGATTTAGGCATCGGTGCATCCTTCTTCAGGGGCGGGCCAAGACTGCTGAGGGCCACCTGAGAATCGCCACCCAACAACGAGGCTGAAGCCACAGTGGCTTGAACAGGAAGGGTTAGCTGGAGATCATCCTCAGAAATCTCGATCGACACCCTGACCGCCTGGGGCGTCACCTTGATGTCCGAGACATTGCCCACCATGATCCCCCGATAGGTCACAGGGGAGCGAACCGCCAATCCGCCTGCATCCTCAAAATCGGCCGTCACACTCCAGCTCTTCGAGAAGGCCCTCTCACCCCGGAGCCAAAGCATGGTGCCGGCAAAGGCAGCCACAGCAGCAATCACTGAAAATCCAACAATCCCCTCACGTACGCTCCTACGCATAATTCAGTGCTCAGCAGGCTGCATCGGTCCGCGAAGGTTACCCGTCCTGAACTGAACAACGTAGGGATTATCGGTTGTTCGGTAATCGTCCACGGTTCCGTCCCATTGGAAGCGGCCGCCGTACAGCATCACGATGCGTTCCGCCGTGCGTTCGATGGTGCTGTGCACATGGCTAACCACCAACGAACACCCCTGCGCCACGGTGGTGGTTTTCACAATCAAATCTTCAATCCTCGTCGCTGCGACTGGGTCCAGGCCTGCTGTGGGCTCGTCGTAGAGCAAGAGAGGCATCGCGGCTTCATCGCGATCTGGATCGTCAATCAAAGCGCGAGCAAAGCTCACTCGCTTCTGCATCCCTCCGCTGAGCTCGCCGGGATATTGATGGGCGACTTCATACAGACCCACAGCCTCCAAGCAGGCCATGACGCGCTCACGAATCTGGGCCGGACCCATCCGTCCAAGCCGGTTCAAGAGGAAGCCCACATTTTCCTCCACCGTTAAGGAGGCCAGCAGGGCTGGGTTCTGGAACACCAGCCGAACATCAGGCGGGCGGCGCTGATCGAGGCGCAGGTAGGGCTGAGGTTCGCCAAACAACCTCAGTTCTCCGGATGTGGGCACTTGCAAACCAGCCAACAAGCGCAAGACCGTGGATTTCCCTGCTCCTGACGGGCCGACCACCGCGATGCGTTCTCCTGGTTTCATTAACAGATTCACCCCGTCCAGCACCGGATGGGAACCCCATTGCATCGTGAGATCTCGCATCTCAACAACGGGTTTGAACGAGGAATCCCGCGCGTGAACCAAAGGGCTGAAGGCTGAACGTTGACTCATCCTGCCTGGATTGCCGTAAAAGGATGGTCATCAGGTTCAACTTCCGTACAGTTCACCCATATCGATGGATTTGACGCCATCGCACCTGATTCCTTTTGACCAGCCCTCCACGCCGCGGAAATCGTCAGCGCGTCCGAGCCATGCAGGCGGAGCGGCAGCGCGATCTGATACTGCGCTCCCGCAGAGCGATGAGCTGGTTGCAACCCGGACTGGTGGTGAAGCGTTGGCTGTTCACATCCGGGCTTGGATTGGTCTTAGCCCTGTTAGGCGCTGCTGTTTGGGCAGACCTGCAACCGATCTATTGGATGCTCTGGGCGATCCAAGAAGCCCTTGGCTGGATCACAAGGGTGCTACCGGGAGCGATCACGGGGCCCCTCGTTCTTCTGCTGGGCATTGGCCTACTGCTCTGGGGGCAGAGCCAGAGTTTTGGCTCCATCCAACAGGCCTTAGCGCCGGAAAAAGACACGGTGTTGGTGGATGCACTGCGAGCCAAAAGTCGCCTCAATCGAGGCCCCAGCATCGTGGCGATTGGTGGTGGGACAGGCTTATCAACCCTGCTGAGTGGGCTGAAGCGCTACAGCAGCCACATCACTGCGATCGTGACCGTTGCCGATGACGGAGGCAGCAGTGGCGTGCTGCGTCGCGAACTCGGTGTGTTGCCTCCAGGCGACATCCGCAACTGTCTTGCAGCGCTCTCCACCGAAGAGCCCTTGCTCACCCGTCTGTTCCAATACCGCTTCTCGGCCGGGAGCGGCCTGGAAGGCCATAGCTTTGGCAATCTCTTTCTTTCAGCCCTCAGCGCCATTACGGGGAGCTTGGAAACAGCGATCACAGCCTCAAGTCGCGTCCTTGCCGTTCAGGGCCAGGTGGTCCCTGCCACCAATGCCGATGTCCGTCTCTGGGCTGAACTGGAGGACGGCACCCGCATTGAAGGGGAATCGGCGATCGGCAAGGCTCGTAGTCCGATAGTGCGGATGGGATGCCTTCCGGAAAAGCCACCGGCGTTGCCCAGAGCCCTGGAAGCCATTGCCCATGCCGATTTGATCTTGCTGGGACCAGGAAGTCTCTACACCTCCCTTCTCCCGAATTTGCTCGTGCCTGAATTGGTCACGGCGATTCAACGCAGCCGCGCGCCCAGGCTTTACATCTGCAACCTGATGACCCAACCAGGAGAAACCGATGGGTTGGATGTGAGTGGTCACCTTCGCGCCATCGAAGCGCAATTGGCTTCGCTCGGTGTGAGCAAACGCCTTTTCGACTGCGTGCTTGCTCAGGAGCCCATCGGGGAATCTGCCCTGTTGGCTCACTATCGCAAGTTGGGCGCAGAACCCGTGATCTGCGACAGCAGGCAGTTGCAACAAGAAGGATTTGACGTGATGCAAGCCCCCCTTCAAGGGAGCCGCCCCACCGCAACACTCCGCCACGATCCTCGAAGTCTCGCCCTAGCCGTCATGCGCTTTTACAGGCGGCATAAGCGTGACAATCAAAACGCTTAATTAGTAAGCGTCTTGCATCTCGTAGAAGTCGGGTTGCACGTAATCCTTGCGAAGCGGCCAACCAGTCCAGTCTTCAGGCATCAGTAAACGCTTGGGATGGGGATGGCCCTCGAAATGGATGCCAAACATGTCGAAGGTTTCACGCTCCTGCCAATCAGCGCCACGAAACAGCCCGTAAAGGCTTGGAAGACTCGGTTCTCCTTCCCGGGACAAGAACACCTTCAAACGCACTTCACGCAGGGTGTCTCTCTTGCCGTCGATGAGCTCAGCCATCGCCACAAAGTGATAGAAGCAGACAAGCCTCTCGCCAGGGCCCTCGTCATATCCGCCCTGACACTGCAAATAATCAAAACCATTGCTTTTCAAGGCAGCAGCGATCACTTGCAGAAAGAGAGCCTCAACGCCAATTTGCTCGATCCCGAGATGGTCGGCGTCGAGGGCCTCATGGTCGAAGCCTTGCTTGTTCAGCCATTGGCTCACAGGCCCCGGCTGAGGAGATGCAGCAACAGGAACCTCTGCAGATGACTGCTTCTCGGAAGAGTTAGGACTCATGAGGACGTACCGGAGGAGACGGGCTCAGCGGATTCAGTTTGCTCTGGGGCAGCCATCGGAACGCCTGTTCCAGCGGCCAGGGCTGCCACCTGCGTCTCAGCGCGCAAGTAAGAACCATTCACGATCGGCTCAACCGGAACCATTGCGTGATCCACAGTGCAATAGCGGTGAGTTTGTTTGAGCTGGCGGCGATCACTGATCGACTCATTCCCAACTTTTTTGCGCAGCTTGATCACCGCATCAAAAATTGCTTCCGGGCGTGGCGGACATCCGGGCAGATAAAGATCCACCGGGATCAATTTGTCGACGCCACGAACAGCGGTGGTGGAGTCAGCGCTGAACATGCCCCCCGTAATCGTGCAAGCTCCCATCGCGATGACATATTTCGGTTCCGGCATTTGCTCGTAGAGACGAACCAAAGCAGGACCCATTTTCATCGTGACCGTGCCAGCAACGATCAGTAGATCGGCTTGCCTGGGTGAGCTGCGAGGAACCAGTCCGAAGCGGTCAAAGTCGAAACGCGAACCGAGTAGAGCGGCAAACTCGATAAAGCAACAGGCCGTTCCGTACAGCAGGGGCCAAAGGCTGCTGAGACGAGCCCAATTGTGCAAATCATCCAAGCTCGTCAGGATGACGTTTTCGCTGAGGTCATTGGTGACCGTGGGCGACCCGTCTGCGGCACCACCAACGGGCCCACAACTTGCTTCACGAAGGTCGCGAAGGGACTGAATCGAAGGGCTATCGCCGGTTGAAGTCATGGTGATGGGGTTGGTCATCAATCAGCTCCACTCGAGTGCGCCTTTGCGCCATGCATAGGCCAATGCCACGAGCAGAATGGTAATAAAAACGAGGGCTTCGATGAATGCCAACAATCCCAAGCGGTGGAATGCCACAGCCCAGGGATAGAGGAAGACCGTCTCGACATCGAAGATGACAAAAACAAGCGCAAACATGTAGTAGCGGATATTGAACTGAATCCAAGCTCCACCGATCGGCTCCATCCCGGATTCGTAGGTGAGTTCACGCTCTCCGCCCTGGCTGCGTGGAGCCAATAGCTTGTTGGTCACCAACGCCAAGACCGGCACCGCTGCGGCAATCAGCAGGAACCCCAGGAATGCGTCATAACCCGGCAGCACAAACATCAAGGCAGCCCCTTTGTGGAACTCAGTCTGGCATTCGCAGACCACCTCTGTCGTTCAACGTCCCAACGCCGATAGAGTCTTGTCACCTGGAAGAGGAGCGGTGAGCGACGAGATCAGCCCATCAGCGGAAGTTCCCGCCGAAGTTGACCCCCCTGCAGAGCTGTCAGTAGCGCCTGAAACCATGGCGAAGGAAGACGAGGCTCCTGTCAGCAAGGAGAGCGAAACAACCGACCCACGCACGCACCGGTTCGAGTGCCGAAGCTGTGGTTACGTCTACGACCCCAATGAAGGGGTTAAGAAGCTCGGGATCGTTGTCGGCACGGCCTTTGAAGATCTCGACCCGATCGGCTTCCGTTGTCCTGTGTGCCGCAGCAGGGTCGGAGCCTTTACCGATATCGGGCCTCGCTCCAAGGCCAGTGGCTTTGAAGAGAACCTTAATTTCGGTCTTGGAGTTAACCGCCTCACTCCTGGCCAAAAAAATGTTCTGATTTTTGGCGGGCTAGCCCTTGGCTTTGCATTTTTCCTCTCCCTCTATTCCCTGCGCTGAGACCCCCTCTGATCCCAATGAAGCAACTGCTTACCCCTCTCTTCAACCTTGTCTTGGTGGCCTGCATCGGCCTCGGTCTCGGCGGGTGTGTCACCACGCGATTACCGATGGCACAGTCCAGCCCCTGGCAAGCCATCGACCTCAACACCCAGGGAAATCCTCTGGATGTGGCCTTCACGAACGCGGATCACGGATTTCTGGTAGGCAGCAACAGACTGATTCTTGAGACCAATGATGGCGGCGCCACTTGGAATGAACGCAGCCTGGATCTTCCAGAAGAAGAGAACTTTCGCCTGATCAGCATTGCCTTCGACGGTGACGATGGTTGGATTGCCGGTCAGCCTGGTTTGCTGATGCACACCACCGATGGTGGCAACAACTGGACCAGGCTCTTCCTTGACACGAAACTTCCCGGCGAGCCCTATTTGATTACGGCGCTTGGACCCAACACAGCCGAACTAGCCACCAATGTTGGCGCTGTGTATCGCACCAGTGACGGAGGCGGAAGTTGGGAAGCTGAAGTGAGTGATGCCGCAGGAGCAATTCGCGACCTACGCCGCGGCCCTGAAGGGGGATATGTGAGCGTGAGCAGCCTGGGCAACTTCTATGCCGGATGGGCCCCTGGGCAAGACGTCTGGCAAGTCCACCAACGAGTAAGCAGTCAGCGACTGCAAAGCATCGGCTACCAACCTGATGGAAAGCTGTGGATGGTGGCTCGCGGGGCTCAGATTCGTTTCAACGAAGACGACGTTGACAACGAGAACTGGAGCAAGGCGATCATCCCGATCACCAATGGCTACGGCTACATGGACATGGCCTGGTCCGATGACGGTGCGATTTGGGCAGGTGGCGGCAATGGAACCTTGCTGGTGAGTCGTGACAACGGCGATAGCTGGGAGCGGGATCCTGAAGCCAATCAGACCCCCACGAATTTCAACCGTTTCGTGTTCGATCACAGCGGCAATCAGTTACATGCCTTCCTTCTCGGCGAACGCGGAAACCTTCTGCGCTGGTCGGCGACCAGCTGATCCAAGGAATTCGACAGCTGCTCTGACAACGCTCTGTAACCAGTGCGGTTTGAGCAGCGCGAGTTTGGGGCAGCTGCCCTAAGATCAATCAGCTGATACGCCCGACGCTATGGCTGCCGGCTCCACCGGGGAACGCCCGTTTTTTGAAATCATCACCAGTATTCGTTACTGGGTGATTCATGCCATCACCTTGCCATCCATTTTCTTGGCAGGTTTCTTGTTTGTGTCCACAGGTCTCGCTTATGACGCCTTCGGCACACCTCGTCCAGATGCTTATTTCCAAGCCTCTGAGAGCAAAGCTCCCGTTGTGAGCCAGCGTTATGAGGGCAAATCTGAACTCGACCTGCGCTTGAAATAAGCCATGACACAGACTCCCGCCACCTCAACGCCTCGCAATTACCCCATCTTTACGGTGCGTTGGCTTGCTTTGCACACCTTGGGTGTTCCCACAGTCTTTTTCTTGGGTGCCCTAGCTGCGATGCAGTTTATTCGCCGCTAATCACCCAACGAAATCTCCATGGAGCGCAATCCCAACCCAAACAATCTCCCGGTTGAACTCAACCGAACCAGCCTTTACTTAGGTCTGCTGATTGTTTTTACGACTGGAATCCTTTTCTCCAGCTACTTCTTCAACTGAAGGACTGAATCATGAGCGGCAAGAAATCTAATCTGCCTGACGGTCGTATTCCAGATCGTCTCCCCGATGGCCGACCAGCAGTTGCCTGGAAGTCACGCTGGACTGAAGGCACTCTTCCTCTTTGGCTTGTTGCCACGGCTGGTGGGATGGCTGTCATTTTCGTTGTAGGTCTTTTCTTCTACGGCTCCTACACAGGCGTGGGTTCCGCCTAAGCACCATTCAACATTGACTTCATTGCTTCCCATTCACTGTTGTGGATGGGATTTTTTTTGGCCATAAAACAATCAAGTCATCACGCCGTCAGGGACAGACTAAGCCGACTCTTGTAGCCGTAACAGAAAAGGCTGTTACGGCATGTCCTGTTCAGTGGATCACGACCAGAAAAGGAGTCCCATCGCACCAGGATCAAATCCTGCGAGGAAACGGAAAAAAATATTTTTTGCATTTATTGGGCACAGAAGCCCTTCAGCAACGGGGTATAAATAGCAGCCAAAACTGCTCGACTCGTGTTCAATACTTTTCCAGTTTTTGCGTTGAGCAACGAGTGGTTTGAAGAGCTGTTTTGCGAACAATGCAGCAGCAATCATTACCACATCACCAAATATTCCCCTGATCAATACAGCGTGCGCTGGGCGCCCCAGCATCTATGGGAGAAGGTGACCCATGTTGACCCCCAGCGTGGCCATCCAACCGTGAGCAAATACACCCGCAAGCAAGCCCTCAGGCACCAACAAAAATGGGTGGATGGGGAATGCTTTTACGGTTGATAAAAGTGCTGATACCAATCAGCAAACTGTTGGATGCCCTCTTCAATCGGGGTCGAAGGCTTAAATCCCACCCAGGCCTCTAACGCCTCTGTATTTGCAGCCGTAGCCACCACATCACCGGGCTGCATGGGCTGAAAATCCTTGATTGCTTCCCTGCCGAAAGCCTCTTCCATCACCTCGATGAAACGGAGCAGTTCGGTGGGTTGACTATTGCCAATATTGAACACGCGATGGGGAGCCGCTGCCGTCGCTGGGTCAGGCTGCATCGGATCAAAGTTGAGATTCGGTGTGGCTGGTTTATCGCAACAGCGCAACACACCCTCCACGATGTCATTGATGAAGGTGAAATCGCGCTGCATTTTGCCGTGATTAAACACCTTGATCGGTTCACCCGCCAAGATCGCCTTGGCAAACAACATGGGTGCCATATCCGGTCTTCCCCATGGGCCATAAACCGTGAAAAAGCGCAGGCCAATGGCTGGCAACCCATACAGGTGGCTATAGGTGTGCGCCATCAACTCATTCGCTTTCTTGCTGGCTGCGTAAAGGCTCACTGGATGATTCACCGCTTGCTGTTCGTGGAACGGCAAATTGCGGTTACCGCCATACACCGAGCTGCTCGAGGCATACACCAAATTCTCAACGCCGTGGTGACGACAACCTTCCAAAATGTGGCCAAAACCCACGAGGTTGCTCTGGATATAGGCAGCTGGATTTTCCAGTGAGTAGCGAACACCCGCCTGGGCCGCAAGATTCACCACCACGCGCGGCTGCTCTGCCGCAAACAGCTTGAGCAAGGACTCACCATCCTCCAAGGCCAGCCGTTGGAAACGCCACGCTGCCGGCGTTGGCGCGGCCAGCGTCTCGATACGAGCCAGGCGTGCCTGCTTCAGGGCTGGGTCGTAATAATCATTGAGATTGTCAATGCCGATCACACGATCACCGCGTTGGAGCAGTCGCTCACACAAAGCGGCTCCAATAAATCCGGCAGCACCGGTGACAAGAATCGGCCGCGAAGACAATTGAGAAGAGAGCTGGCTCATGCGTCGCCCTCTCCAACACGCCAGACATTCAAACCGGAGGACTCCAATTGTTTGGGGTCCACAACCCCCCGGGCATCAAACACCCAGGCTGGTTTGCGCATCAGAGGCGCCAAGGTTGTCCAATCCAGCTCCCGATACTGCTGCCACTCCGTGAGGATGAGCACGGCGTCAGCACCACGGATCGCCGAAGCCACATCGGGGCTCGGCCACCATGTGGCTTCCCCGCTTAAGGCCCCACGCGTTGGCCCTGCATCCTCCTCCGGAGCTTGGCTTGCGATCAATTTCAAATCGCGGCTGATCTGTTCCGGATCCACTTTCGGGTCATGAATGGCCAACTGGGCACCTTCTTCCAGCAGGTCTTTGCAAATTCGGATCGCAGGAGCCTCCCGCGTGTCGTTGGTATCCGCCTTAAAGGCAAAACCCAAAATGGCCAGGCGCTTGCCTGTGACCGTGCCAAACAATTTCTGAACCACCAAGCGAGCGATGCGGTGCTGTTGCCAGGTGTTGAGCAGAACCACACTCTCCCAATAGTCGGCCACATCAGGCAAACCGAAGTGACGGCAGAGATACACCAAATTGAGGATGTCTTTCTGGAAACAGCTCCCCCCAAAGCCAGGGCCTGCATTGAGAAATTTGGGTCCGATGCGGCTATCGGTGCCGATCGCTTTCGCTACCTCACGCACATCCGCACCGGTGGCCTCACACAGGGCCGCCACGGAGTTGATCGAGCTAATTCTCTGAGCCAGAAATGCATTGGCGGTGAGCTTAGAGAGCTCGCTGCTCCACAAATTGGTGCGAAGAATCTTCTCCTCGGGCACCCACTGTTGATAAATCTCTGCCAAAGCGTCAATCGCCTCAGCGTTTTCGCCGCCAATCAAGACGCGATCAGGGTTGGCGAGATCACGAATGGCCGTCCCCTCCGCCAAAAACTCTGGGTTGGAGAGCACAGAAAAGGTTTTCTGCTCCGCTGAAGAATCCACGGACCCCAAAATCGCCTTCACCGCTTCAGCCGTTCGAACCGGAAGGGTGCTTTTCTCCACCACAATCGTGTGGCCAGTCGCTTCCTTCGCCACCGTGCGGGCGCAGGCTTCCACCCAGCGCAGATCACTGGCCTGACCAGCTCCAATACCGCGGGTCTTGGTGGGTGTGTTGACGGAAATGAACACCATGTCTGCTGCTGCAATCGTTTCCTCGACTGCCGTGGAAAAAAATAAATTTCGTCCCCGCGCCCTCTCCACCACCGCATCCAAGCCTGGTTCATAGACAGGCAACTTGGAGAGATCGGGGTGATTCCAAGCAGCAATTCGATCCTGATTGATGTCCACAACCGTGACCTTGACATCTGGGCAGCGATCAGCGATCACCGCCATGGTTGGTCCACCCACATAGCCGGCGCCAATACAGCAAATCGATCGAATGGTGGGATTGCTGCTCATCGGAGAAACTAAGGCGCCGTCTTTGATCCCGGCAGGTTATCGCTGATTCATGAGGTAAGACAGGGCCTCTTCCCAAGCGAGCTGTTGTTCCTCACCTTCACCACGCAAGGGCTTCAGCCGCAACTGGCCAGCCAATGCCTCGTCATCTCCAAGCACCACAGCCCATGGCGCCCCTGAACGATCAGCACGCTTGAACTGCTTGCCGAACGACGCGCTCGAGCCATCCAACTCAACGGCAAGGCCTGCACGCCGCCATTGCCGGGCCAAGCTCAACGCTTGCGGTTCAGCCTGCTCGCCGCGATTAATCACATACACCAGCGGTGCTGGCGTCGCTGTTAGCCGGTCCGCAGGGCCATCGGGATTGGCTTGCGCAGCAGCGGCGATCACCAGCAACAGACGCTCCATCCCTAAGGCCCAGCCGATCGCGGGCGTGGCTGGACCACCCAACTGCTGGATCAAACCGTCATAACGACCTCCGCCACACACCGTTGCCTGGGCACCGAGTTGATCGCTGGTGATTTCAAACGCGGTATGACCGTAGTAATCAAGGCCGCGCACCAAGCGGGGATTGAGTTGATGGGGAATCTGCAGCGCAGTCAGCAGGGCACGCACCTGCGCAAACCGCTCCACACTCTCCTCACTGAGCGCAGCTAACAACGTTGGGGCATCGTTCAACAACCGCTGGGTGCCCTTGTCTTTGCTGTCAAGAATGCGCAGGGGGTTCGTTGTGAGACGCGCCTGGGACTCGGCATCCAACTGCTCAACACGCTCCTCGAGCCAGCCCACCAGCTGAGAGCGAAAGCGCAGGCGATCCTCAGGAGTGCCGAGGCTGTTGATTTCAAGCTGAAGGCCTTGAATCCCCAACGCAGACAAGAGATCCCAGGCCAGAGCGATCACCTCAGCATCACTGCGCGGGCTGCTAGCCCCGAGGAATTCCACACCGATCTGGTGAAACTGACGCTGACGGCCAGCCTGAGGCCGTTCATAACGGAACATCGGACCTCCGTACCAAAGCCGCTGCGGCCCCTGGCTCAGCAAGCCATGCTGCAGGGCTGCTCTCACCACGGAGGCGGTTCCTTCTGGGCGCAGGGTGCACGAGCGGTCGCCACGATCCACAAAGGTGTACATCTCCTTTCCCACCACATCGGTGCCCTCACCGATGCCCCGGGCAAACAGGTCCGTGAATTCGAGCAAAGGCGTGCGAATTTCGTCTATGCCGGCGCAGCGAAAGTGTTCGCGCGCCACAGACTCCACAGCCTGCCAACGTCGCGTCTGCTCCGGCAGCAGGTCAACCATGCCGCGCAAAGTCTGCAGCTGACTCACAGCGCTTCCACCATCACAGAAGCAGTCTGCCGCCCAATCGTGTGAACGGCTCCAATCTCCCCTCAGAATGCTGGTGGATAACGATCGTTCGATGGCCCAACTGCTGATCACGGGCGGAGCCGGCTTCATCGGCAGCCATACCTGCCTCGTGCTGCTGGAGGCGGGGCATCAGTTGTTGGTGCTCGACGATTTCAGCAACAGCTCAGCGGTCGCCCTTGAGCGGGTCGCCGAACTCGCTGGCACTCGCTTGCAGCGAGCTCAACCCACCCTGGAGGCAGCACCGGACGCCTTGACCCTGGTGGAGGGAGACATCAGGGACGCCCAATGCCTGGAGGCCCTGTTCGCCAGCGCCAAGGCGTTCGGCCTGCCGATACAAGCGGTGATTCATTTCGCTGGACTCAAGGCTGTGGGTGAATCCGTTCAACAGCCTTTGCGGTACTGGGATGTGAACCTCGTTGGCTCTCAGCGTCTGCTCAGGGCGATGGACCAGCACAACTGCCGCACCATGGTGTTCAGCAGTAGCGCCACCCTCTACGGCTACCCATCCCCCGAGCAAGTGCCGATTCCGGAAACGGCCCCGATCAAACCGATCAATCCCTACGGCGCCAGCAAACACGCCGTGGAAGCGCTTCTCGCCGATCTAGCCCGCTGCAGCGGTGCAGCGGAAGCGATCCAAGCCAGCGGCGGTGGCTGGCGGATCGCCCGGTTGCGCTACTTCAATCCCGTAGGCGCCCATCCCAGTGGCCGAATTGGTGAAGACCCGAACGGCATCCCCAACAATCTGTTCCCGTTCATCACCCAGGTGGCCATTGGCCGCCGGCCGGAACTCACCGTGTTTGGCGATGACTGGCCGACGCCGGATGGAACCGGAGTGCGCGACTACATCCACGTGATGGACCTCGCCGAAGGGCACCGAGAAGCGCTCCATTCCCTTCTCAGGGCTGACCCCCAAATGCTCACTCTCAATTTGGGGAGCGGGCAGGGAGCGAGCGTGCTTGATGTGGTGAAAGCTATGGAAGCGGCGAGTCAGCGAGCGATTCCGTATCGCATCGCGCCCCGGCGTCCTGGCGATGCCGCGATCAGCGTGGCCAATCCAAGCCTGGCCGCCCAACAGCTCCAATGGCAAACGCAACGCTCGCTGACGGATATCTGCCGTGATGGCTGGGCTTGGCAACAGGCCAATCCGAATGGCTATGGAGATGGATGCCGCTGACCAGCCCTCAGCATCTCGTGTTGGCGGGTGGTGGGCACAGCCACGCCCTGGTGCTTCTCCATTGGTGCATGCATCCGCAACGGCGACCTTCTGGATTGATCACCTTGGTGAATCAGCAGAGCTCAACGCTGTATTCCGGGATGATGCCCGGCCTGATCGCCGGCCATTACGAACGCTCTGCAATCTCCATTGACCTCCGCCGCCTCTGCGATCGGGCCGGCGTTTCGCTGGTGATCGCCGAGATCACCGGTGTGGACGTGAGCCAACAGCAGCTGCAATTGCGAGACCGGCCCGCCCTGAGCTTCAGCCAACTCAGCATCAACGTCGGAGGGGGCACACGGCCAGGTCCTCTGCTTGCGATCAAGCCTCTGGAACCAGCCCTGGAAACGTTGGACGCGGCCCAGGGCCCGGCCTCCCCTCCATTCCAACTCCTGGGCAGCGGCCTGGCAGCCATGGAGGTGGCCATGGCGTTGCGGCAGCGCTGGCCCAAGCGCAGGCTGCAAGTTCTGCATCGACCGGAATCGGTACCCAGCCGGCTGCTCTCCAGCCTCAGCCAGCTCAAGATTGACGTGCTGCCGAGCACAGCTCTCAACCCCTCCGGGCCAGGGCTGCGCTGCACGGGAAGCCAAGCCCCTGAATGGCTAAGCACCAGCGGCTTGCCCTGTTGCCCAGACAGCGGCCGGGTTCTCACTCTGGCCAGCCTTCAGGTCCTGGGACATCCAGCGATTTTTGCGGCCGGGGACTGCGCGGTGATCAACGAGCACCCCCGCCCCCCGTCTGGCGTATGGGCCGTTCGCGCTGCCGCCACCTTGGCGCACAATCTCCGTGCGGCCAGTGAAGGGGATCGATTACGCCAATGGCGACCTCAACGCCGGGCCTTGCAACTGCTGGGCGGGGTGAATCCAGAGGGCTGCCCTCAAGCCTGGGCCCTATGGGGCGGGATTCAAATCGGTCCCCACCCCTGGATTTGGCGCTGGAAACAGCGCATCGACCGCCAGTTCATGGAGCGGTTTGATCAAGCTCCCGCCATGGAGTCCGAAGCGATGGATTGCCGGGGCTGCGCGGCCAAGCTCCCCGCCGCCCCCCTGGAAGCAGCCCTCGAAGCAGCGGGGCTGAAATCACTTGGCACGGCGCCGGAAGATGCCGCCAGCCTTGGGAAGGACTGGCTTCAGAGTGTGGACGGCTTCCCCGCCTTGATCAGTGATCCATGGCTCAATGGACGGCTCACCGCCCTGCATGCCAGCTCGGATCTCTGGGCCTGCGGCACCAGCGTGGCTTCCGCGATGGCCGTAATCACCTTGCCCAAGACAGCCGCTGCGCTGCAGCAGGAGCTGCTGAGCCAAACCCTGTCGGGACTGCGTTCCGGCTTCGAGCCCCAAGGGGCCCAGCTGATTGGGGGACACACCTTGGAGGCACGCTCAGAGGCTCCCACCCCGCTATCGCTCGGGCTGCAAGTCAGCCTGAGCGTGAATGGAAAACGTCCCGCTCGACCCTGGACGAAAGGGGGACTGCGGGCAGGGGACCAGCTGCTGCTCTCACGCCCACTCGGAACAGGCGTGCTGTTTGCCGCGGCCATGGCCGGTGCCGCCCAACCAGAGGATCTCGACCATGCCTTGGCGCAGATGGGGACGAGCCAGCACCCCATCGTTGAGCAGCTGCAGACGCTGATCCGCCTTGAATCCGAGACGCTCCTCAGCTGCACCGATGTGACTGGCTTTGGGCTGCTGGGCCATCTCGGTGAAATGCTCCAGGCCAGCCACCACCGGTTGCAAGTGGTGCTCGATGCGAGCGCCATTCCGGCCCTACCAGGAGCCTTGAAGCTGCTGAAAGCCCAGCATGCGAGCAGCTTGGCGCCCGCCAACCGCAGGTCCTGGTCGTTGCTCGATCCCACCAAGGACCATCCAGCGAAAGTGATCCTTGCTCGCGCAGGCAGCGGCGGCGCTCCCGAGGACGATCAGGCCCTGCTCGAACTGCTCATTGATCCCCAAACCTGCGGGCCTCTGCTGCTGGGCTGTTCCGAATCCATGGCGAACGCCTTGCTTCAAGCCAACGACACGGCATGGCATCACATCGGAGTTGTCCAATCCATGCAGGAGTGATCGAACAATCAGCTGTCAGCGCATCCCGCGCAGACGCTGCCGGCGCAAGCGCTGCAATTCCGCCCCAAGCTCAGGGCCTGGCTGCCAACCCTGGGCCAAGAGATCCTTCGCAGTTTGGGGGGATGTGCAATGGCGCCAGCGCCCCCACCAACGCAACAACGGCCTTCGGCAAGGCGGGTTCTGACTCACCAGCAAGGCCACCGCTTCCGCTCCCCAGGCCTGCTGTTCCAAAGCATCACTCCACTGCTCAGCCGTCCAGCTTTCCCACGCGTCCTGGCCTAGACGGGCGTTAAGCCAAGCGCTGAGCGCCTGCAGCTGCTGCAACCAGCGCTGCTGCTGCTGCGGCAATTGCAGCCGAGCCGCCAACGCCAATGGATCAGCGGCTCCCGCCACAAGCGCTAGCAACAACGGCAGCTGCAGCCTCTGGGCCTGGAGCAAACTCCGAATTAAGCGGGGATCAGACTGGAGGGCAGGGTCTAGCAGCCTCAGGGCACCCCAGGACTGGAGAGCTTCAAGGGCCGCTGGCCATGGTTCTTGGTCAAACAGCAGCTCCAATTCCATCCGCAGCCGCGTAGCGAGGGCGGGGGGAGCCGCAGCCGGTGGATCCCCATGGGTCCATGACCATGGCCAAGCCTCGAGCGTTTGATCGATCTGCTGCCGCGCCTCTGGTGCCAGGACAAAGGCCAAGCGCGCGGCATACCGGCCAGCACGCACCACGCGCGTGGGGTCATCGGTCACGCTGGAGGCATGCAAGAAGGCAAGTTCACGACGTGCAAGGTGGACCCGGCCGCCGTGCGGGTCCAAGAGCACGGGCTCACCATGCCCTGACAGCGGTAGCTCCAAGGCCATCGCATTCACCGTGAAATCCCGACGCTCCAGATCTCGCTCCAAGGAGCCGCTCTCGACCAACGGGTTTTCGCCAGGAGCCGGGTAACGCTCTTGCCTCGCCGCAGCGAGATCGATCAGCACGCCATCGAAGGACAGCTCCGCTGTGCCGTAGGCAGCATGCACACGAACCTCCTCGACCCGCTGATCTCCGTAGTCCTGCTCAAGAGCCGCCGCAAACTCCGAAGCCGACCCCTCGATCACCAAATCCAAATCCGGCAACGTTCGCCATGGATCTCCTTGCTGATCGTGCAGCAAGGCATCACGCACAGCGCCGCCCACGAGGGCTAATCGGCTGACTCCAGCGGGTGATGCGCTGGCCTGAAGTGCCGGCAAGAGCTGGACAGGAAGGCCTGGACGCTCCACCCGCTCAGCCTCCAGCAGGCTCGATAGGTGCCAAGCGCGGGTCGAGAATTTTGGGCCCCATGCCCGCAAATTTCACGGCAATCGACACCTTTTCACCGCTGCCAAAGGTGTGGGTGATCTCCCCGACACCGAAGCTGGCATGGACCACCTGATCGCCCACACTCCAGCTTTTTCCAGGGGCCGGTCCGGCCTGGCGGCGACGCACGGCATTGGCGGGCGCTCCGGATGCTCCGCCAGAAGCCACCCGTTGGGAATCTTGGCGGTCAACGCGGGTGAGTCGCTCCAGGCGCTGCTCACGGCGCAGCGCCGCTCCCCCGCTTTGAGGGACATCGCCCTGCACGAGACCTTCCGGCAATTCGGACAGAAACACGCTGGGCATGGCTGGCTCACGCATGCCACCCCACAAGCGCCTCTCACTGGCATGGGAGATGAATAAACGCTCTTTGGCCCTAGTGATGCCGACATAGCAAAGCCGGCGCTCCTCCTCGAGCGACGCCGGATCATCGAGGGAGCGATAGCTCGGGAACAAGCCCTGCTCCAAGCCAACCAGGCAAACCACTGGAAATTCGAGTCCCTTGCTGCTGTGCAACGTCATCAAAGTGACCCTGTCGGCCGCCGTGTCCTTGCTGTCGGCATCACTGGCAAGCGCGGCGGAGGCCAGAAACCCCTCTAGATCGCCTTCATCATTTTCTTCCTGGTATTGGAGGCCGGCGTTCACCAGCTCCTGCAGGTTGCGGCGGCGCTCCTCGGCCTCATCGGAACCGTCAGCGATCAACTCGCTGACATAGCCGCTCTTCTCCATCACCTCTTGAATCAGTTCGGATGGAGTTGCCGCATGAATGCGTTCCTTCAGGCTGTTGATCAATTCGCAAAACTGCAGCAGCCCCCTGGCAGAACGACCGCCTAAGGAGCGCACCGCCTCGGGATCGCTCACCACATCCCACAGCGGAATCCCCAGCTGATTGGCGGCGTCGGTCAAGCGCTGAATGGTGGTTTTACCAATCCCGCGCTTGGGCACATTGATCACGCGCAGCAGGCTGACGGTGTCGGCTGGATTAATGAGCAGGCGTAGGTAGCCCAAGAGGTCTTTGATCTCGCGACGGTCGTAGAAACGCAAGCCCCCAACCACCACATAAGGAATGCGCCAGCGCACTAGGGATTCTTCGATCGCTCGAGACTGGGCATTGGTGCGGTAGAGCACCGCCATGTCTTTCCAGCTGAGATCTGGATTGGCCGCCTCCATCATCCGCATCCGATGCACCACCGCTTCCGCTTCAGCGATTTCGTCATCACAACGGGTGAGTGAAATCAATTCACCTTCACCACGCGTGGGACGAAGCACCTTATCGATCCGCTCGCTGTTATTGGAAATCAGGGCATTCGCAGCTTCTAAAATGGTGGCAGTGGAGCGATAATTCTCTTCTAATTTCACCATTGTGCGGGTGACATCGTCAGGAGCTTTGTCACCAAAATCGTCCTGAAACCCCATCAAAATGGTGAAATCTGCGGCACGAAAGCTATAAATACTCTGATCCGCATCACCCACCACAAACACCGATCGGCCTGACCAATCTTCCACTGTTTGCGGCTCTTTTCCATCCGTTACCAGCAGCTTGATCAACTCATACTGAGTGCGATTTGTATCTTGATATTCATCAACTAGCACATGCCGAAACCGGCGATACCAATACCCGCGCACTTGCTCATTCTGCTGAAGCAACTGCACAGGAAGAAGCAGAAGATCATCAAAATCCAGGGCATTATTCGCAGCCAAAGCCTTGCGATAGCGCCTATACACATCAGCGCTGAGCTTGCCCCGCTGCCCTTCAGCGTTGGCCTCTAAATCGTCAGGTGACCAGCCTTGATTTTTGGCATTGCTAATCGCCCAACGTACTTTTTTGGGCTCAAAACGTTTTGGATCAAGCTGCAACTCTTGAGTCACAATCTCCTTTACCAAACTCTGAGCGTCTGCCTCGTCATAAATGGAGAATTGCTTCGTCCAAGTGAGGCCTTCTGGATCCTTAAATTTATCAATATCGAAGCGCAACATCCGTGCAAACAAGGCATGGAAGGTGCCAATCCATAATTCTTTCGTGACCTCGCGATAAATCCGCGTGCGCAACTGACGCTGCTCCACGGGAGGGAGCGTGCTCCAGGGCTGACCGAATTGACTTTGAGCCAATCGCTGCGCGAGTAGCAGTTCCAACCGCTCTTTCATCTCTCTGGCAGCCTTATTGGTGAAGGTCACCGCCAAGATTTGGGCCGGATCGGTGCCATGCTCACCGATCAAATGGGCAATCCGGTGGGTCAGCGCCCGGGTCTTGCCGCTCCCCGCTCCAGCAACCACCAGAAGAGGGCCTTCATGGTGATCAACAGCCCGCTTTTGGGCGTCATTCAGACCGGCAAGAAAACTCATCCGCTGATGGTATGCGAGCGATCTGACGAACTGGGAGCAGACGCCAACCACCAAGGAATCGCCAAAAGATATCCAGACACCACTTGTTGCAACACCGTCTTCAGCAAAGTTGATTCAACCAAAGCCGCCGCCAGCATGAACAACCAGCAACTCAACCCAACAAAGGACAGAACAGAGGCAACCCGGCCAAGGCTGGAGAAAAGACGCGTAAACCCCAGCCACAGCGCCCAAACCATCAGCAGAAAAGCGACAACGCCTTGATCCGCCAACACATGAAGAAAAGCGTTGTGAGCGTGGGGTATGCCACGTGGTGGATCCGGGAGGAACACCTGCTGAACGCACCGATCAGAGACACGGTCGTATCCATGCCCACCCAAAAAATCTTGCCATGAACGGGCCGACTCCGCGAGAAAACATCGCGCCACCTCGGCCCGACCGACATCACTGGGATCGCCCTTAGCGATAGGGCCTGATGGCCAGTACAACAACACGTTGAAGCACAGACCTCCCATCAGGAGAGCGGTCGCAAACGAGCGGGCATAGCGCACCACAACATCGCGTTGCCGCCAAGCCGCTTCGGTGAGCATCACAGCCAAAAGGGGATAAGAAAAGGCTGCTCTGGAACCAGTAGCGAAAGCCATCACTAAGCTAAGAATCCCTGAGATTGCAGCCAGCCAACGCAACAAGATGCGCCGCTCAAACCGCCAAAGGGAGTAACCAATCAGGCTGAATAAGCCAAATAAGTAGGCTGATCGATTAATGGTGATCCGCTGAATCCGAAGCGCCTCTTGAGGGAGCCAGTCGCGCAGTTGAGCCAAAGGGATCAGCTGAAGATTGCCGTTAAAGCGGTCCCATTCCACAAAAGGAAGGCAAACCAGAACGACCGCAAGCAGACACCAAAAGGCAATGTTCCATTGACGAGGGGTTTGCTGAAGCCCCGCAGCGCAGGCGAGCAACACCAAAACCAGATCCGTTGGCGCCGAAACCGTGAGTGGGTGGAACAGGGCACTCAAGCTGACCAGCAACACACCGATCAAAACTCCATACAACGGTGTCTTGGCAAGACGGCTGACCAATTTGAGCCCGCACCACAGGGCCAGAAGCCAGACCGTGACGGAGGGATCAGCGCTGCGTTCCCAAACAAACCCCAGAAGCGATAGGGGGATCAGGGCATCCAGCCAGGGCACGGCAACCCTTAAGCGCTCAACCAACACAGAACCAATCACTATCCAATTGAACCAAGCCTGACAGATCCCTGTATGAACAAGAATGGTGACTTCTGAGCCTGCAATGGCTGTCCCCGCTCACCCACTGCTCGCAAAAGAGACAAGAAGCCAATCAGAGTCTGTGGAAAACACCAAGCATGCACATCACGACCTTTCGTCAAAATCACTCTGACAAGAAAGCGATAAAAGAACGACTCAGAACGAACATTTTAGAGTGCTTGAATGCCAGGAATCAAAAACCGTCTTACCCAATTGCCACAATTTCGATAATGTTTTCTAAAATAAACGACTTCAATACATGGAATGATCAAACAATAAATGCATTATCATAAACATTCAACTATTAAAAACCGTAAGCAATCGAAAACGGATCCACACCACCATACCAATAACTAAATCCAAGGCAACACCCGCAAAGATCACCCCTAACCATTCGACTGGCTGAAGATAACGAGAAACAGCATCTCCAACTGCATACGTACCAGCCAAATACAAGAAAAAAGGAATGAACAGAATCAAGATCTTTAAACGCTTGTTAGAGAAAGTGATTCCGCCAATCACCCCAAAAACTGCCGAAAAACCCATAGGTTTCAGATACAAAGAAGGAAAGACATCTTTGGCTCCGCCAGAACTCGTGACCTGATCGCGTCCCATCCACCCAAAATATTGATTCATTTTGACCATTAAGGGGTATGCGGCATATTTATGTTTACGACCATTCTCATACAGAACCCTAAAAGAATGCATGTCCTTGACTCCAAAAAGACGCTTGAAATAATAAAATTTTCGCTCCATGCGCTCTTGAGTATTTGAGAGTTGCTCAGGCCAAAAAACTTGCGGATCTAAGCGTGGCTTATTAATGGAGGAAGACAACGCTATGCCAAATGTTTTCAGAGTAAACCATCCAAAACGAATTGGGTTGCGAAAAACAGCATCAGTCCAAAAAGCTCGTGAGACTTTAGAAAACTCCTTCTTATTCCCAACCAATTCCGCCCATTGAGGGCTAAAAGAAAGCGATTTACGCTTCTGTCTCAAACGCTTTTTATAAACTTTCACTTTCCAAGGATAATTATTACCATATGCTCGTGACTCAATGATTTGATCGCGCAAGAAAGATCGATAATGGGGATAGGGGTTACCTTCAAGACGAACCAATGGAAGTGATGAGCTCAAAGCCAACCAATCACCCTGAGAATTCTTGCCAACGGTAGAGAACAGCAAAAAAGAAAATGCCGCCAGAAAAGCAGAAATTTTTGTCCACATCCATCTGCGTGGATCATGATGCGTAAGGAAAAGACCGATGACACATCCCAACCAGATAAAGCGACTCGAACCCTTCATCCCTGCAAGAAGTGAAAAAGCAATCATTAGTGCTACCAATCCATGACGGCTTCTCACAATTGAAGGAGTCAGCAGCAACGCTACAACAAGAATAAAAGATGTAAGCTGCAACGACTCAGCAATAAATTCATGTTCATACCAAATCGTTCTGGGCCATAAGCTACAAATTAGGCCAACAAATGGAACTACTAACCTGGGCCGATTGACTACTTGAGCACAACTCCATCCAATCCCCAAAATTGACAAAAGGCCAAGACAATGCTGAATCAATGGGACTGAATACCATGGAGGGATAGGCAGGACAGAAGTAAAGAACAAGAAAATTGGGTAAAACCATCTGCGCTTTTCATTTAAATCAAAAAGAACATTATTATTCCAAAACAGGCTCGTGAATTCATAATAAGAACCACTATCGGCTCCAAAATATCCTTGAGGGATCGCTGCAATTAACAAGGCTCTCACTAAAAAGCCAACAACTATTGCAGGTGTAACTAAAAGCAGAAGCTGCTTAAATGATACCGGCCTTACTGAGAAGAACCACGCCCACATCTTCATTGAAAAATAGAAAGGCTGCGGTCGTACAATAGACGTATCAGCTGATCAACGGAATGAAAGCTTCTATCGTTATCCCTTGTTACAACGAAAAAGACGCCATAAGAGGCACGTTAGAAGAAATATTTCACAGTCTTGACAAATCACAGGCGAGCGATATCGATGTAATTGTTGTCAATGATGGGTCATCAGATGGCTCCGAACATGTATTAAATTCCATACAACAAGAGTTCAAGACCTACCCTCTCACAATCGTTCACCACAAGCGAAATCGCGGATACGGTGCTTCACTAAAAACTGGCATTCGAAAAAGCCATAGCGAATATATTTGCATCACTGATGCTGATGGCACATATCCCAATAACAGGATTTTAGAGCTAATAAACAAAACCCTGGAAAAGGAACTTGATATGCTGGTTGGCGCTCGAATAGGAGCAGATGTTAGCTACTCCAAAGTTCGCTCTATCCCCAAAATGATACTTGTGCCATGGGTATCATTTCTATGTGGCTCTGATGTGCCCGACATGAATTCAGGGCTAAGGGTTTTTCGGCGCGAGCTTGCACTTGAATTCCTTAAGCTGCTTCCAGACGGATTTAGCTTTACAACAACAATCACTATTTGCCTTTTCAGGAATAAATACATGGTGGAGTATGTACCTATTAGCTATACAAGACGTATAGGGAAGAGCCACATTAAGCCAATCAAGGACACCCTACGTTTCACTCAACTAATACTTAGAACAGGCATGTATTTTGCCCCCTTGAGACTTCTTTCTCCACTCTTCATAGGCCTAGCGATTTTATTCGTTTTGAGCGGGATTTACGACATTGCAGTCCTTAGCAACTTAACCGAAAAAACATTACTTTTCGGATTTACAAGCCTCAACATATTAATGTTTGCGTTATTGGCTGACATGATAGACAAACGGAATTGAATCTTTAAAATTTCTATCTTCGCTTAAAACTGCTGCAAACACTTCACACTGTCCCTTCCATTGGCTTGCGGCAAAGAATCAAAAACTGATTATTAATAATCCCTAAGCCTGACAACAGAAGGAGGCAACATTTTCGAAGCCATATCAACTACTACCATCATCAAACATATGAATGCTAATGGCACTAATGGCTGAGAATAGCGTGGTATAAAATGACTAAACAATGCATAAAACAGGAAATACCCAATTGGAACAATTGAAACGATCAACCAAGACTTACGCTTCTCCAAAAAGTACAACAATGGAGAAGCTAGTAAAGCTAAAAATGATAAAATATTCAAAATAACGTCACCCCAACCTTCGGGACGAACGGCCCAGATTCCTCTCCACGCCAAAGGGAAAGATATGATCAGATGCTGAAGAGGGTTAGCCAATATTCTTGATAAAGCCTCCCGCTTTCGCAGTGAGTTTGATAAGTTCATGGAAAGGGGCTCGGCTCGCTTTCCACGTATATAAAAAGACCTTACATCCTGATATCGACCTTCATCTAAGGCTTGAGAATCACAAAGTAATTTTCGATTAAAAACATCAAGAATCTTTCCACATGAATGATCTTGGCTTTCGAGACCCATTATTGGCCCTAACACATCATCACGAATGGGTTTAGGAGAAAATGAATAAAAAGCATTTCTAAACTGCAAAGGTGACATCTGATTAAAAACTGAGCGTATCAACAACACATCACCCCCGCCTCTAGAAATCACAGAACGCCCGAATTCAATTCGATTCCGAATAACCCAAGGAGAAACGACAACTGCGAAACCCAAAGAAAACAAAAACAGATTCATGAAAAATTTGGTTCGGGCAGAAGGCAATAATGTCAAAATAATTGGGATACAAATAACTGCAACATAAGCTCCACTTTGCTTAGTCATCACTAAAAGTCCAAATGAAATCCCTGATAGAAGGATCCAACCTAAACTTAGATTTTTCACCATTACCAGCGATATGAGAGCTAGAAGTACCATGAAAAAAGCAGCTGGTAGCTCAGTATCTAAAGTGTTCATCTCACCGGCAATAAACTGCTCATTTACAAGAGCTATTAAAGGGAAAGATATAGTATTTGCCATCCAAGCTGGAGCAACAAGCATTAAAGTCAAAACCCATAAACTAATCATTAGTCCCAATGCATAAATTAAATTAACCTGCTTAGCGACCAGAAGAAGCTCAGACGGAAACTCATCTTTTCCCGAATAATTCAATAAGTCAGCATCAAACAAAGAAGCATACTTTAGCTGGAAAGCAAGAATAAAATTGGGAATAGGCTCCCGTCTAAACCCCGCTATAACATCATTTGTGACTCCCTTCTCACTATAAACACCATGCTTGAGTAGATTCAAGCCAGTACGTAAGTTCTGTGAAGCATCATCGCCGATCCCTGATGGATCAATGATCTGAAAGTCGAGATGAGCGCAATAAGCAATAAAAGAAATGATTGAAAAAATTAAAATCAAGTTTAATCTCTTTTTCATCGGCATAATCAAAACTTTAGGACTTGCATCGTCGAGCCATTTCATTATACATTCAGCTGGCTACTACAAACACAATCCAGGTAAAAATAAGGCGATCGCTTCACAAGCTACAGCGTCGAACGAGGAAATATTCGGTTGGAATTTGAAATTACAAACTAAAACTCAGAAGACTTTTTACGAAAAGCAAGAAGCGGTTACAAACAGATAAATCAGAAAACTTAGCCCTTCTTCCTAAAGTTGTTTTTGCCATTGAACCAACCAATTAGTCCACATCAAAAGCAAATTCGTCATAAAGGAAGTTAGCCAATGACTTACATCAAAACTTTCAACTAAGCCGTCTCTGCTCTGTGATTGAAGATATATTTAAGACTCCTGCCTTATTGAGAGGTGAATTGATCCTGCCCAACTGCCCAACTGCCCAACACCATGCTCGAACAAAGAGCCCAGAAATCAAAAGACTGAAATAAATATCTGTCATATAGATCATTTATTTTCTGCTACAACTGATCGCATACAAGGCAATATCATCTCGCCCAAAGATCTATCATTGAATTAAAATAGGCATCTACCATGATGACAGCTATCTGCTTCTCCCTGATCATCTGTTCTCTCTATTCATTCAACACAACAGGACATTCAAGAAGCCTTTATAGTGCCTATTTTTAAATTTCAAACTACATATATGCAATCGACAAATTCCCTACAAAATCTTATGTCAAGGCGCTGCTTTTGACATCACTTTTAAAGGTATAGTCTTCTTCGCCGAATCCATGAATCACTTGATGGCACTTGGAATTTATTGGGCTGAGTCAATGAATCCAATTAAATTCCTCCGGGCAGATGCACATCTATAAAAGAATATGAACTTCGAATCTCCACTGACACTTAAGGCTTTACCCTGTTAAATAAAACATTTGCTTATGAATGAGTCAACCTAAAGCATTAAATACTCTTCTCTTGGTTTTGTTTAGCGAGAAGTCTCAATCACCTGCCTCAATAGATCTGATACTTGATGTAAATGATGGTCAATGGTGAAGCACTCCTGAACTCTTCTGCGACCACAACCTCCTAGCCGTGCCGCCAGCTCCGGATCCTCAATCAACCGAGTAATCGCCCTAGCCATAGCAGCCACATCTCCCTCATCCACAAGGAAGCCGCTCTCGCCCTCTAACACCACCTCTGGAATCCCTGCATGACGAGTCGCAACCACAGGCAAACCACTCAGCTGGGCCTCCATCACGGCCACAGGACTCCCTTCGCTATCGCCATCAGATGCCACCAAAGAATGCTGCACAAATCCACGGACATCGCGCATCAGCATTGCAATCTCTTCCTGCGTTCGCAGACCCAAAAAGTGAACATACTCTTGCAACGCGAGAGACTGAACCAAAGACTTGGCTTCTCCCAGTAAAGGGCCTTCCCCCACCATCCAAAGCTGCGGCTGCTCCTCCACAGACACTCCGGCAGAGTGGATGAGTGAAAAAGCCCGGATCGTATGGAGCGGGCCCTTCTTTTCAACGAAACGACCCACGGAAAGGAAGACCGGCGGAGTGTGCTCCGGAGCACTGCCCTTGAACAAGGCAGTATTTGCTCCAGACGGACTAATGAGCAGGCGATCTTGTCGAGCCCCAAGGGTCTCTAGCGTTTGCGCCATTGGCTTCGACTTCACCACCACACCAGCAGCAATACAAAGCAAACGGCGATACCTGTCACGCAGCAGGCCCAAACGAGCGTGAGCGGAAGCATCCGATCCTCGGAAATGCACCACCAAAGGCACACCTGTCCAGGAACACGCCTCCATCACTCTTACAGCTTCGAACCCAAACTCCACCATCACCGCTTTGGGGCGATGCTGACGAATCAAACCCAAGGTAACGATGGCTGCAGGCAAGCTGGCAAGACGGAACCATCTCAGGCGTGTCAACACCTTACTGATCAAAATCGCCAATCCATAAGCCAATCGCCAAGGACTTTTAAGGGGGCGCTCATCACCAAAAAAAGCCGTCAGATCAAACGGCAAACCCTGAAGATTGGCACGAACAAATGTTTCACTAGCGGCGCGACGGGTCGGCGCCAAAACGAGCAGCTTGTGCTGCGATGCCGTGGGAGCTGTCATCAGTGGTTCGGTAGTGCTAAAACCGAGCGCCAGAGAGGCTCCACCACACTCCAATCAAGCGAACACAACTTCTCCTTTGAGGCAGCACCTTGACGCTCGCGCAGAGGCAAATCCAACATCAGCTGCTCGAGCGCCTTAGAAAAAGCGCGCCAGTCATCCCGTGGGACCACAAAGCCGTGCTCTCCATCGGTCACCATTTCCAGGGGGCCTGGCGACGCGTCACTCACCACTGAAGGCAGACCAGCCGCCATCGCCTCAAGCAGCGCATTAGGCATACCTTCAAACCGTGATGGAAGGGCGAAAATCGCAGCTTGCTGCATAAACGTAAGTGGATCGGTGCGGAAGCCAGCAAAGCTGACCACCTCAGAAATACCCAGAGAAAGAGCCTGATTCTCCAAGGCTGTTCGTTCTGGGCCATCGCCCACCAATGTGATGCTCCATCCGTTGCGGCAGTGCAAGGGCAATGCGGCAAACGCCTGCAAAAGCACATCCAATCCTTTCTGAGGAACCAAACGAGCAACTGCCAAAATCTGGAGTGTTCGTTCTGGTGTTGGCCCATCACTAGCTCGAGATAACGATGCGGGCAGAGGATTGGGGAGCAATTCCAGGCGTTGCCAGTCGCCCATCGAGCGAAGAGCTTCAATCACTCCCTTGGTATTGGCCGTCACCACATCAGCTCGCCGGTAATACACCTTGCGGAAGCGACTCCAAAGACGCTCAAGGGTCTGCCTACGAGGATCATTGCGCTCGGAAACCACCAAATGCACGGGCTGATCCCAAACGGCCGCGCAACAAAGAATATTAGTTTTAGTGAGCAGAGCTAAGACCCGTTTTGGTCGCTTCTCCACAATCTCCTGGCGCAAACGCTTGGAGCGATATCCCGCCAGCCATGGCATCCCTAGACGCAGCAATTGGCTTGCCCAATTATCACTATCAGGATGCATTTGACGCTCAATCAACGGCCACGATGCTGCAATCGCTAAAAGGAAAAGGATCCGTAGAAGCTTGAGAACTTGCGCCAAAACAAATCTTCGACTGCGCGCTTTGAACGATCGATTCGAGACATCGCGAAACCAAGGATGAATATCGGGTTCAAGATCAAACACCTCCACACCTGAGGGAATTTGCTGCTTGATGGGATGGCTATGTCGAAGTGACAACACACGAACGCGAAACCCTTGAGAAACAAAATGCTCAGCAGCTAGCAGACCAACCTTCTGTGCACCTCCGGCGCCGAGATGAGGAAGTATGACCCAGAGATCATCCATGGCTCAGCGGTCGTAGAGCCTCTAGAAAATCATGCCGGAGACGTTCAGAGGAAAACCTTTCACGCACCGCTATTGCTTCACGACCCAGTGCCATGCACCGCCGAGGATCATTCAGTAGTTCTCGGATAGCCATGGCCCAATCGTCGCTGCTTGCATCTTCGGGCAACAACAGGCCATTAACCTCGTGCTGGATTAATTCAGCAGGACCCGTCAAGCAGTCGCTAGCGACACAAGCACACCCTGCAGCCATCGCCTCAAGCAGCACGTTTGGGAAACCTTCAAAGCGAGATGGCAGAACAAACACAGTGGTCCGTGAATACCAGCGTGACATGTTTCCAACTGTTCCCGGGAGCAAGAAGCGTTGCTGAAGGTTCGGATCATCTCCCAACAGCCCCCGCAACCAGCCTTGCTGATCGCGACCGTGATAGATCCCTTGGGATACACCAGGCAGAGCCAAGTGAAGGGTGGGGTGTTCTCCAGCCAACGTCTTGAAGACCGGCATCAGCTTGTCAAAACCTTTCTGCATCGCTTTGGTGCCAACTCCCATAAGTAAGGGAGCATCGGCATCAATCCAGTGATCAGGGTCGACACGAGGCTCACGATCAGGGAAAGGCCAAGCTACGGGGTTCGGCAGAAGCAGCTGACGACGCACACCACAGTGATCACGCAACCACAAGCCGGTGATCTTTGTTTGCACTAAATGAAGGTCTGCCCAGGGGTAGGTCAGACGCCGCAACCAGCGCCACGGCAAAAGCAGTGGTTTAGCGGGGGGATAATTCCGTTCAGACACGATGCAACGAATCTGCAAGCCGAAACAGGCCAAAAGCAGCTTCACCGACGGAAGCGTGGTCACACCAACCGCTAGATGACATCTCTGTTGCCGTAGAAGCTGGCGTAGCTGATAAACCCTCAGGGGAAAAGCAACCCACCCAAGCCGATCCAATGCAGCAGGCAAAAGAGGCTCAAAACAACGGCGCACTCCTTGAGGTAATGGATAGACATCAAGATCAGCCGTCTGACGTGTAATCACTACCACGTCCCACCCAGCTTCCCTGCACCAAGCTGCCCAACGCAAAAGGACTCTTTCGGCCCCTCCCAGCTTGAGCGAGTCGATGCTAAAAGCGATTCGAATCGGTTCCATTAGTAGAACTCTAATGGGCGAAGTAAACTAAAATACAATTTTCCTTTAAAAGCTGTCTAGACAATCCAGCGGCAAAGGAAAATTATGCAGACCAAACAGTTGCTCTACCCCTAGGCTAAACAAAAGCATCAAGCAATCATCTCATTTCCTTGAGACTCCTTGACAAAAGCAAAAATCAAAATTTGGCTTGGTAAAAAAATAGTTTGAGATACCCTTGTCTAACAAATCAACGCAGAAATAAATGCAACAATTTCCCTACCGTGACTCACCTCTTGAAGGGAGTCGCTCTTCTCAACGCACAAAAAAATGATACATATTGATCATGGTAACGCTCGAATTCTTATTCAAATTGATTAAAAATCAGAGGAAGCTAATTTCCTAGATAGTATCAGTTGGAAAATTAACACCCACTGACACTATTTATGATCAATGTACAGGCAGCAACCACTCTCATATCGCCTCAAATCCCCTCAAATCCCTTAATACCGTGAGCATCCTTCGGGTCCGAGCAGGATAAGTATATTCAGCAGCCAAAGCCAGACGTAAAGCCAAATCAGGCCCTTTATTCAGCAAGGAGAGCGACAAGGCCTTAGAAAAATCTTTTTCATTGGGCTTACATAAAAATGCAACGTGACCGAATTGCCCAAGCGCATCGATATCAGTAGCAACGATTGGAAGGCCTGCAGATAAATACTCAAAAAATTTCATTGGAAACATAGCTTGGGTATAAGGATTGAGCTTTAGCGGCAACCAGCCACAAGAAAATCCTGCACAATAATTAGGAAGATCACCGTATGGACGCTGCCCAAGTAAATGAACATTTGGCTCGATATCCAAAAGTGTTGTATCCGTATATGGTTCGCCCTCACCTGTCGGACCGATAAACACAAACTGCCATGAACGATGAGCACGAGCGACAGCAGCAATCAAAGCAAAGTCCAGCTTATAGTTGCTTACAGCACCAATAAAACCAATCCGTGGCTCTGGAATTGATGCAATATCTGCTGGAATAGAGCTCAACGACAAAGACATTGCTTTCGAAAAGTGAGCCTGGTCAGCAACATTAGGGTCAAAGCGAATATGCCGCGAATAGGGGGCCAACTTTCTCTTCAATGCGGGAGAGGTTACAAAAACCTGGTCAACTTCTCCGCAAAGGCGGCGCTCCTGCGATTCAATCAATTCGCGAGGCATACATGGCTGTTCCTGAACAGCATCCACAGCATGATAGATCTTGAGAGAGAATGATCGAAGATTAAGGAAGGATGCCGTTAAGGGGTTGTAAGTCCACAGCCAAGGCTTACGAAATCTGAGAAAGCGCAAAGCCAGCCAAAGACCAAAAGCTAAACTTAATTTGTTAATCAAAATCACAAAGCTTCCGGATCCACCAGGAATAACCAATGGCGACCAAACCCAAAGGTTTTGCCTGACGCGCCGAGGAGGGCACAAACCACGCCACAAACGTTTAATAATGCGTTTTAAATCACGTCCCGTGGCCCTAGCAGGCCTTAATCCCAATGAATCTAAATAAAGAACACGAAATCCAGTATCCGCAATTGAAATGGCAACATGCTGCTTATTCGTCCAAATAGGGTGCTCCCAATCTGCAGTAGCCAGTACAACAACATCAGCCATAACTAAATTTAAAGTCCCTGCAGCTCGACCAATTCCCGAAAACTAGAAGAACGATTTTGCAGCTGTTCATAATTACCATAAGCAACTACCTTTCCATGATTAAACTCATAAATACGATCACAATAACGAATAGTGGAAAGACGATGTGCAATAACAATTGTTGTACAACGTCGGCCAATAAGCTCGAGGGCTTCCATTACCTCACTCTCCGTTTTATTGTCTAAGGCACTAGTCGCTTCGTCTAGTACAAGCACCTGAGCTTGCTTATAAAAAGCTCTCGCCAATGACAAGCGCTGACGCTGACCACCAGAAAGGAGCATTCCATCTTCTCCAATTTTGGTGAAAGCGCCATACGGTAGCTCCGAAACAAACTCAGCAAGCTGAGCCATCTCTAAACATTCCCAAAGCCGATCCTCATTAATATCGTCATCGTCAACACCAAATGCAACATTTCCACGCACACTTGCATCAAGTAGCTTGATATTTTGAGGGACAAAAGCACAACACTTCTGCCATGCTTGCAGTTCGTTTCTTTGCAAAGAAACTCCATCGAGAAGTAATTCACCTTCTACTGGAGTTAACAATCCAAGCATGATATGAGCCGCTGTTGTTTTCCCCCCTCCCGTACTACCTACCAATGCAACCCGGGCACCCACTGGAACAGTGACGTCAACATCACTTAATGCCATGCCGGAAGTGTCATTATAACTGTAAGATACATTGCTAAGCTTAATTGTATGGCGAGGCATGATTCCCGCAGGAGTTACTGGTAGTTCTGACTGAAAGGCATAACGGACAGGCGCTAATTCCAACAAACTCAATGCATCTTCAAGGTCTGGAAGAGATCCTCGTAATTTATTAACTGATTTCGATACAGATTGCATTGGAGCAGCAAGTCTCAAGGACGCAAATACAACACCAATCAAAGCCGGCAAAGCATCGCGAACAGACTCGGTTCCACCTCCGCTAAGCAAAGGCGGCAATAAACCCAAACCAAATAGAACGGTTACACCAGCAGGTTCGATGACAAATCGTGGAATGTCAGGCAGTAACTTTAATAATCTATCGTAGCGTTTTCCCTGGGACCCAATCGCACCAAAACGATTTATAAAATAATTTTCAGCACCGTGCAAATGAATATCGCGAATTGAGCGCGTTGATTCAATCAATATTTGATTAACTTTACTTTTGTAAATGTATTGCTGACTTGTCAAAAACCGGAGACGGGGGGAAATAAAGTATGAAGCTAAAACATACGATATAGTCAAAAGGCCAAATACAGCAATTGCGATCCAACCAAATGCTACAACAACTCCTAAAGCAAGAATACCCGAAGACAGGATATTGCTAACAATGGATAGCATTGGAATAACTATATTATCCGATACCTTGCTGAGCACGCGATTCAATCTCGTTAACAGCGTAATCGAACTAGTGTCCTTATAATAATCGTAACCTTGAAGAATTAGATTACTGTAAACACGATTGCCAAAAACAGCCCATATATCAGCACTCACTCGAACCTCTATTAATTTAGAGGCAAATTTTAGTGCGGTAGAAATCCATATCAATGCCAATAAAATTGCAACAATCCAAAGCCCACGATTTAAGGCATCACCTCCAAAAACCCTAACAAATGGAACATTATCAGCCAAGTCTGAACCACTAAAAGAGCCAACAAGCTTTGCCACTAAACCTACAAAAACCAAATCTCCAATACCAACAACTATTGAGATCAATAGCAACAGACCCAAAACTCTATGCTGCTGCGAAGGCAGGTAAGCAATAAGAGCCCTCAATAGGCGAAGCGTTTGACTGCGCCGTAAAGAGGTCCGCTCAAGAAAGGGTCGTTTCAACAAGAGCCCCCTGAGCACCAGTATTAAAGAATATAAATCCATTTGCCCTCCGCCACATCCGGAGGATGTGTCAGCCGGACAACCGATTGACCACCAAAATCAAAAATTCTTTATCAACCATCTCAAGATTGAGAAGGTCCGATAACAACCTCAACCAGAAAAATCGTAGATTAAACCAAATCCGATCAATCCCTACTGCTAAAAAATACTCCTCCCCATCAATAAAACCAGCTTTCCCGGCTAAAATAAAAGATATTTACACATAACATGAGCAGCATTCAGCCAATAATCAGATATCATTCCCCAATAAAAAGCCCGCCAAAGCCGAGGAAAAACCTATCCAAACTCGCGGCATCCTTTGCCTTTAACTGCATATTTTAGTACTTTTAACCTAAGACAGAAGCAGGACAAGCTTAGTTAGAGCTTGACATTTGCCCATCTATTGCAAATCTTTCGGAAATCAATTATCAACTCACATCTAGACCAAGCTAACTAATCGATCCCTCATTTATCATTCAAGCCAAAATCCAACATCAGTATTTATCCAAATCCTTAATGGCTAGCAAGCAATCTACTAGCCCTAGCCAACACAAGTCTTATCCTCTTTTCCCACTTCAAGCGCCACGTGGATTTTGACATTAGAAGTTGATCTGATGGGCTCATTCCCCCTGCATCAGCACATGATTGCAACTGATTGAGCACGTTTTTCCATCGCTTCTGCATAACAGCTTCCGAGCTCAAGTCCATCAGAACCTCCAGCTCTCGAATTGGGGCTTGCCATCTCTGCGGATTCGCCACGGCCTTTTCAATCCGTTGCACGTCATAGCGAAGGCTGCCGCAGCCAATCTGATGGGCCGTTACACCTGGAGTCAACGTATCAACGAGAGCATGATTCAGGCTGCTAAACACAACGCAACCACATGCCAGAGCCTCTAAGGGTGGAAGCCCAAAACCCTCACTAACCCCGCTGCCACGCCAGTACTCAGCAGAGTCATAGACATAGACGGTGGCGCTGTTGAACAAGCTCACAAGATCGTCCACCCAACCGCTTTGCACTTCCACACGCAATCCATTCTTCCTCAGCGCAGGCACTAATTGATGAAGCACATAGGGGCTGCTTTTTCGCTGCTGTACCAAAACATCGATAGAGCGTTTTGATGCCAAGTCAGCAGTTTGATTTGATCTGGGACGTGCACCATTTTCTAGCCATTTCTGTTCCAATCCGTTGGGGATCAAAAACAGCGGATTCCGCGGGACACGATCTCCCCAATAACCAAGAGTATTGCGGCTGACTGCGATTACTGGAACACCTGGCGGGAGGTCGAAACCATATCCACTGCTGTGAGCTTGATAAGCAACAGGTCTTCCCTTCAATTTGTGAATCAACTGGGGAACATCAAACCCCCAGCTCACCAGCCAAAGCGCTTCCCCTGGTGCAGTTTCGCGCCTCAATACATCTTCTAAAAATGGATAACCAAGTTCACGCTCGCGGTACGTCACTACCTGCGTGGAACGCAACTCCGATAGGAGTCGAGCCGTTTGCAAGGCAACGCTCAATCCACCACAGCGAAAACGGGGCCCGGTGCCAGGCACCAGAACCCGAATTGGAGTCAACAATCTTGAGGAGTCTTGAATGTCTTCCTCGCCAAACATCTAAGCCACAACGGCCTCAGTGCTTCCAGTGCGCTGACGACGCGTGAGGAAACCAAACAGGACCTTGCCAATGGCAGCGACGAGATTCCCCTCCAACTCCTGGAACATTTTCATGTTCAGGTGGAACGCCTGATTGGCCTCTTCAACGATGCGATCTGCCATGGGCTGGTCAATCGGCAAAGTATCCATCGCCGAGCGATAGGTGGTCTTGAAGGCTTTCTCGTCTGCGATTTCAGGGAACACATAAAAGTGCAATCCATCATCAGTGGGGTTGTTCATCGCCTTCTGAGCAATGTTCTTCAAGATCTGCCCACCAGAGAGATCGCCCAGGTAGCGGGTGTAGTGATGACCCACGAGCAATTCAGGAGCCGTCTGAGCCACCTCACGAATCCGAGCCACATACTCCGTTGCGGCAGGAGAGGCTTCGATCTGTTGACGCCACTCAGGGCCGAAGTAGAAGGCGAGGTCTTCCTCTAGGGCTGTGACGCGATCGAGCTGTTCAAAGGCGATCGGGGCCAACACGGGGTGATCCTTGAGTCGATGCATCTCCTCTTCCATGGCTTCATACACAAAGAAAAGGTCTGCCACCAACTTGCGGTAGCTCAGCTTGTCCACCACACCCTTCAGGAAGCAGCTCACGAAGCCGGTGTTCTCGGCCATGGTGTGTGACTTTTTCGTTCCTTCCCGGAGCTGGGTAGCCAGAGCGACGGACATAAGAGTGAAAGACGAAGCGATTTAACGACCTTAAATTCAGTTTGCGATGATGGCTCTGATCGGTTGCGAAGGGTTAAGAACTTGTGCGATCGGGCACACCCTGTTCGAACACTTCAAACAACTCTCGACAAATCAATTGCAGCTGCTCCACCTGATCCCTTTGAGGTAGGTGGGGGCCAGCAGGCAACCAATCGCCCACCGTGGCCAAGCGCCAGCGTTCGCCCTCAAAGGTCATGCCACGCATGACCACGCCAAGGAGGGATGGGCAAGACGCGTCCATCCCTCCCTCCTCCGACTTGAGCCGTAACTGCAGCAACAAACTCCGGCACTGCAGCCGTGGGCTCCAGCCTGGGAAATCAAAGGCCAAATCCAAGGTTGCGGCCTCATCCCAATGACGGGTGCAAGGGTCATCACGCCAAGGGCTCAAATTCGGCTTAGCCGCAGGGAACTGCCGTCGCACCAGCGTGACGCTGGAGGCCAAAGTCTGGGCCAAGGCCACGCTATGGACCGCCGCCGCCGCATTCACAGGGTTCATCGCCGCTAAACCCAGAGTGAAGGGTTACCAGGTCTTGCGCCAGCTGCCGTTACGGTTCATCCATACCAGCAACAGATCCCTGGCCAATCCCATCACTCGGATCAGTCTTTACGGGCTCGTCGGCATTGTGGCAGCGATCGTTCACGCAGGCGTCTTGCTCGGCTTGGGTTTGCTGATGCCGCTTTGGGCAGCGAATCCATTGGCCTTTCTGGCGGCCTCCATCGCCGGTTATCTCGGTCACGCGCGCTTCACCTTCCGGCCAGAAACCGGTGGGCAACGTTTTGCGCGGCGCTGGCTTGTCATTCAATACGTCGTCAATTTGTCGGTTTGCGGGGTGCTGCCTCTCGTCCTCCCCGCCGCCGTCCCAAATATGGTCCGAGTGGGGATTCTGGTGTTCACCCCCACGGTTCTCAATGCCTTGATCTGGTCGAAGGCCGCCCGCTTCTCCGCAAAGCAGCGAAGACGAAAGCAGCAACCACGGATTCATGCGGATGATCTGGGTCTTAGCGAAGCCACCAACAACGCCATCCTTCAACTCGCCAGTGCCGGCAAGTTGGATGGAGCCAGCGTGCTGGTGCAGGGCCCTGCGGTCTCGCAGGGGGTAGCGGCCTTGAAAGCACTCCAAGCCGAGCGGCCAGACCTTCAGCTTTGCCTCCACCTTTGCTTAACCGAGGGGCCTTGTGCCGCCCTCGCTTCCGCTATCCCCGATCTCATCAACCAAGACGGCTATCTCAAGCTTTCTTTTGGGGCCTGGCTGTCGCTCTCGCTGTTACCCCCCATGCATCCGCGGCGACAGCGCATCAGCCGTCAACTCCACGAAGAGGTTCTGGCACAGATTGCCCGCTACCGGCTCCTCTGCAGCGATGACGCTCCGCTGCACCTTGACGGACATCAGCACGTGCACCTTGTACCGGTCGTGCATGACTGCCTGGTGCGGGTTTCCCGCGATCAAAAGATCACCTGGATGCGCAACACATCAGAGTCATTTCCCACCGGCCTCGCGCTGCGTTGGTGGTGGGATGCGATCCGCCAAGCGGGGCTGCTCAAATGGATCGTGCTCGAGGTTCTCAGCCGCCGAGCACAGCGAAAGCAACAACGCCTGGGCATTGCCAGCAATGGGGGGTTCGCCGGTGTCCTGTTCACCGGACAGATGGCGGGGCCACCGCTGCGAGCCGCCCACCAAACCCTTTCAGCCCTCCCAGCTCGAGCAAATCGCACTCAACCAATTCTCTTGGCCCATCCAGGCGCACCGCTCTCGCGCAATCTCATGGATGCAGGCTTTTCTGTGTCGCAACCCTTTGCAGCCTCCCCGTGGCGACAACGCGAATGGCAAGCGCTTCAGGAGTTGTGAATCGCTCGGATGAAGTAGCGGGGACGCCGCTTTGCCTCCACATAAATCCGACCCATGTAGTCCCCGAGTACGCCGATTCCGATCAACTGAATGCCTCCCAGGAACAGCACCGCCGTCATCCTCGAGGCATAGCCAGGGACGTCCACTCCGACCAGAACTGTGCGCAATGCGACCAGGAACGCATACACCAAGCTCAAGAAGGAAATAAGCACTCCAAGTCCTGTCCACATCTTGAGGGGCAGCACGGAGAAGGAAAAGATTCCATCAAAGGGATAACTCACGAGCTTGAACAGACTCCATGAGGTCTGCCCGCCACTACGACTCACTCGCTGATAGGGCAGCTCCACACTGCGGCAACCAGTCCACGGCAGCAATCCTTTCGAGAAGCGGGTCGATTCACGCAAGCTCGTCAACGCTTCGAGCGCCTCTGCATCCAAGAGTCTGTAGTCACCTGCTCCCTCTTTGATCTGAATCGAATCCACCACCTTGTTGAACACGCGGTAAAACCAGTGGGCACTTGCCACCTTGAGCCGTGATTCCTCATCACTGTCATCGCGCACAGCCGTGACCACCTCTGCCCCGTCCCGCCATGCCTGCACCATCGATTCGATCAGCTCAGGGGGATGCTGCAAATCGGAGTCAATCAACACAGCGGCGGCACATTGGCCAAGGGCATCATCCAAGCAAGCCAGCATGGTGGCTTCTTTGCCGAAATTGCGCGTGAGCTCTAACAACGTGGCGAGAACCTTATCGCCTCGACTCTGCCGTTGTGCCATCCAATCGCGAATCCGAGCCACGGTTGCATCTCAGGAGCCATCGTCAGTGAGCACCAAGCGGTCTACGCCTGGTACCAGCAAAACGCGTTCGATGAACGCCTCTCTTACCACCTCTTCGTTGAAACGGGCTGCAAAAACCCAGATTTCAGAGGGCATTGAGCTTGAGAAATCTGGCTCAGGTTACGCCTCAACCGAGCCCCCAAGACATAGGCTCTAAAACACGTCATCTCTGCGACATCGAACCAACCATGGCCCAGTTCGAGAAGCTCACAGCCCCCAGCCAGGGCACCCCAATCCGCTTCGAGAACGGCCAACCCGTAGTGGCCAACGATCCGATTATCCCGTTCATTCGCGGTGACGGAACAGGCGTGGATATCTGGCCCGCCACTCAAAAGGTGCTCGACGCAGCTGTCGCGCAGGCCTACAAGGGAGACAAAAAGATCGAGTGGTTCAAGGTATACGCCGGTGATGAGGCCTGCGACCTTTACGGCACCTATCAATACCTTCCTGAAGACACCCTCGAAGCGATCCGCAGCTTCGGTGTGGCGATCAAGGGGCCCCTCACCACTCCAGTGGGTGGAGGTATCCGCTCGCTGAATGTGGCCCTGCGCCAGCTCTTTGATCTGTATTCCTGCGTTCGTCCGTGCCGCTACTACGAAGGCACGCCCAGCCCGCACAAACGCCCGCAGGATCTAGACGTGATTGTGTACCGGGAAAACACCGAAGACATCTACATGGGGGTGGAGTGGGAAGCCGATGATCCGATCGGCCAAGAGCTGCGCAAGCATCTCAATGAGGTAGTGATCCCCGCCAACGGCAAGCTCGGCAAACGGCAAATCCCTGAAGGATCCGGCATCGGGATTAAGCCGGTGAGCAAGCACGGCAGCCAACGCCACATCCGTAAAGCCATCCAACACGCCCTGCGCTTGGAAGGGAACAAGCGTCACGTCACGCTGGTGCACAAAGGCAACATCATGAAATTCACGGAAGGGGCCTTCCGTGACTGGGGCTACGAGCTAGCCACCACCGAATTCCGCGACGTTTGCATCACAGAACGAGAAAGTTGGATCCTCGACAATCTCGACCGGGATCACTCCCTGAGCGCCCAGGACAACGCGCGGATGATTGAGCCCGGCTACGACAGCCTCACGCCCGAGAAAAAAGAGGCGATTGATTCAGAAGTGCGGGAGGTGCTCGCAGCGATTGGTGAAAGCCACGGCTACGGCAAATGGAAAAGCATGGTGCTCGTGGATGACCGCATCGCCGACAGCATCTTCCAGCAGATCCAGACCCGGCCTCAGGAATATTCGATCCTGGCCACCCTCAACCTCAATGGCGACTACATCTCCGATGCCGCCGCCGCCATGGTGGGAGGCCTTGGCATGGCTCCAGGAGCCAACATCGGTGAAACGGCCGCAATCTTTGAGGCCACCCATGGCACCGCCCCCAAGCACGCCGGATTGGATCGCATCAACCCGGGCTCGGTGATCCTGAGTGGCGTGATGATGCTGGAATTCCTGGGCTGGCAGGATGCAGCCGACCTGATCACGAAGGGCCTCAGCGCCGCCATCAAGGACAAGCAGGTCACCTATGACCTCGCACGATTGATGGAACCCAAAGTGGATCCCGTGAGCTGTAGTGGCTTCGCAGACGCCATCATCAAGCGTTTTTAAACGGAGCGCTTTTGAGCACCAACAGGCCGATTCAAGCCAGAATCGGCCTATGGCTTTTGTCGACCCAAGCGACCCCTGCGTTCACTGCGGATTTTGTTTGCCCACCTGCGCCAGTTATCGGGTGCTGGGCACAGAGATGGATTCCCCGCGCGGGCGCATCCACACCCTCAAAGCGATCGAGGCTGGAGAGCTGGAGATGGATGCCACGGTGGCCAGCCATTTCGATAGCTGCTTGGGCTGCTTCGCCTGCGTCACCGCCTGTCCATCCGGCGTGCGCTACGACCAACTGATTGAAGCGACCCGCCCAAAGCTCAACCAACCTGAATTACGCAGCAGCTGGCAAACCAGTTTTCGCCAGTTGTTGCTCCTGGTGCTGCCCTACCCCAAACGCCTACGCGCGCTCCTGCAACCCTTACGCGCCTATGCAGGCACAGGACTCCAGCGGTTCACGCGCAGAACAGGGCTAATCCAGCTGCTTGGCCCGCAACTGGAAGCGATGGAAGCACTCCTGCCTCCTTTATCTCCCGAGGGGTTTGCCGATCGCTTCCCCAGGGTGAATCCGGCACATGGCGAACAACGCGGCCGGGTGGGCTTGGTGCTTGGTTGCGTTCAACGCTGCTTTGATCCTGGGGTGAACGCGGCCACCGTGGCCGTCCTGCAAGCCAATGGCTTCGAGGTGGTGATTCCAACCAATCAAGGCTGCTGCGGTGCGGTGAGCCACCACCAAGGCCAACTCCAACAAACCCAGGAGCTGGCAAGTGCTTTGGTGCAGAGCTTTCAAGAGGACGCCCTGGATGCCGTGCTAGTGGCCGCCTCCGGCTGCGGGCACACCATGAAGGCCTACGGGGAGCTGCTCGATGGTGCAGCCACCTTCAATGCACCGGTGTTGGACGTGCATGAATTCTTAGCCAATCGGGGGCTTTCGGAGTCGTTTCGACAGGCGCTCACACCGCTGCCCTGCAAGGTGGCTTATCACGACGCCTGCCACATGATCCATGGCCAGGGGATTGCCGCCCAGCCCAGGGACTTGCTGCGTGCCATTCCCGAACTCCAGCTCAAAGAAGCCACGGAAGCCGGGGTGTGTTGCGGCAGTGCCGGTATCTACAACCTGGTGCAACCAGACGAGGCCGCAGAACTCGGCCAACTCAAGGCCGACGACCTCAGCAGCACGGGAGCCGAGATTGTGGCTAGCGCCAACATCGGCTGCAGCCTGCAACTGAGGCGTTACCTCAGCCAAGACGGCCCCAAGGTGGAGCACCCCATGGAACTGCTCGCCCGCTCCGCTGGGGTGGGACCGTTCAGCCCAACGCCAAGCAAGGCCTAAAGCCCTTCACCCCTCAAGCATTCGAGCCAACGCCATGCCTCGGTGAGGGTGTCTGGCTCACCAAGATTTCCCGGAAAGGTGAGCACCGGCAATGGGTCGCTGGGTTCCTGCTCCCGAAGCCCCTGATCCAAGGGAGACATGGATCGCACCAGTGAAAGGCCTGGCAAAAGCTGACCCTCCAGCTGAACAGCCTCGAGGCCAAGCCCCTCCACCAGCAGGGTGCCGGTGGTGATGCCTCCCTTGCTGATCAGGTAGCCAAGCCGCGGTCCCACGCCGGCCAGCAAACGGGCCATCAGGGATGCCAGCTCCATCCCAAAGCGCAGCCGCCCCGCAGCCGCTGCCGCCCCTGATCCAAACAGCAACTCACCACGACTGGAAAACAGCACCGGCGTGTGCCCCTCATCCAGGGCTCGCTCCAGTTGACTCCGCCATTCCGCCTCCAGATCCGGCAAGAGCAGATCAGCAGATCCCCCCTCCAACACCCGGGCGATGCGAGCCACCGGCAGCTCAATGCCGCGGCAACGCACGTTGGCCAACAGAGATTTCAACTGTTGATCCGCCAAAGGAACGTGGGAGCCCACCACCACCAAACCAGGGAGCGGCTGGCCGTGGAGATCACGGCGACGCAAGCCCGCCAGGCCATGGGCATCAAGGGGCTGGGGTCCTAAGGGCGTCGGACCGGAATTCACGAGTCCATTGAGAAGGCTTGCGGCAGAACGAAACAAGAAGCGCTTGCGCCCCTGCAACCTGCGGATGGCGACTCCGAGCGCCTGCAGCTGCTCGGGACGGGTCGCATCCACGACAACGGGACTGTTGTCTTCAAGGCTCTCAAGACAAGCCAAGAGATCCGCAGATCGTTCTGCTTCCAGCAGCGTCAGCGGGATGCGAACCACGGCGTTGGCAGCGATCCGGCCAGCGCTCTTCTCCTCGAGCCACTCCGCCAGATCACTGGTGCCATAACCAAACAGGCGATCCTGGGCAAACGCTGTGGTGTGCACCGGCTCTCCGTGCAAACGATGCACCCCATTCACGGTGGTGCGCCCTCCCTCAAAAAAGGCAGGCACATGCAAGGTGGCATCCACCGCTCCGAAGTGCGCCTCCCAGGCCTGCGCCAGCACCTCTGGTTCGAGCACGCCGTGGCCGCGCAAGGTGGAATCACCGCGGCTCACGAGCAGCAGTTCATGCTCCTGAATGCCTTCCGCGGCCATGGCCAGCGCCAGAGCGTCCACAATCTCGCGGTTGCGGCTGGCCGCGGCCTCAGGCGTGAGCGCCCGCGTGTTTGCCAACACAAACAGCAACGGCGAGGGGTGCCTCAACCCTCGACGCAATGCCCCTTCATCCCAACGCAACAACAGCGGGCAGCTATGCACCGTCTGAGAACCGGTGGGATCGTCGTCGATTACGACAATCTTCATGGCACGATCGATGGGTTTACTGAACTGGCCTGTTCGCTCACGTGCCTGAACAAGGGTTGTCCTCCACTGCGGTCCTAGCACCCAATTCTCTTGAGGAGCTTGGCCAACTCATCGCCGCCATGCATGCCGATGGGACGCCCTGGGTTCCCTCTGGCTTAGGCAGTCGTCTGCACTGGGGCCCTCCTCTTGCCGCTGATGCGGGGCCGCGGCTGAGCATGCGCCAGCTGTCGCGGATTGTTGACCATGCCGTGGATGACCTCACGATCACCGTGGATGCGGGCATGCCCATGGCGGACCTGCAAACAGCCCTGGCAGACCATCAGCAGTGGCTTCCGCTGAACTGGCCCTGGGGCAGCAGCATGGCCTCGCCTCTATCGGCGGGCACGATCGGCGGGCTGGTGGCTCGGGGGTTGTCCGGAGGCCTGCGCCAACGCCACCTAGGCGTGCGCGACCAGATCATCGGCATCAGCTTGATCCGCAGCGATGGGGTGAGCGCCCGGGCCGGCGGCAGGGTGGTGAAAAACGTGGCCGGCTATGACCTGATGCGCCTGCTCTGCGGCAGCTGGGGCAGTGTCGCCTTGATCTCCGGGGTCACGTTGCGCGTGCAACCGCTGCGTGAACCGCGCGGGCAGCTTGTTCTAGAGGGTGAGCTCAGCCAGCTCGAAGCATTCAGAGCCGAGGTGGTGGGCAGCAGCTTCACACCCGAGTGGATTGATTGGGAGCTCCGCCCAGACCAGGGGCCAAGGATCCTTCTTGGCGTAGCCAGCATCAGTGATGCTGCGGTCGTCGACCAGCTCAACCGGCTCGAGACGCTCGCTGCCCAGGCGGGGGTAAGCGCAGAGCGACAGCCGTGGGACCACCCGATCCCCGAAGAATCTGGCCTAAGCGCAGATCCACCCTGGCTGTTGCGCCTTTGTCTGCCCCCCGCCGAGCTCCAGCACTTGTTCAGCTCACGCGAATGCAGTGCTCTCAAAGGCTGGCATTGGCAGCTCGCCGCTGGTGCCGGCAGCGGTGAGGCCTGGCAGCCAAGCGGTTCTCCAGCACCGGAGTATCAAGTCGAAGCACTGAGGCGACGGGTGATCGCGTTAGGAGGGCAGCTCAGCGTGCTGATCCAACCTGGAACCCAGCCAGGAGCCCTACCGGCCTGGCTGGATGCCCCATCCCGCCCTCTCATTGAAGCCGTGAAGCGTCAATTTGACCCGAAACAACAGCTCTCAAGAGGACGGCTGCCCGGAGTGGCAGCACCGCTCAAGTCACTGCATAGCGGCAGCTGAGCTGAAGGCTTTCTCCAGCAGCGAGCTCGAGCTTGCCGTCGCCTGTAATCAGGGACTGGCGCGGCCCTGTCCAGGGCTCGAGGCAGACCATCGGGCGAGGAGGCTCGGTCCACACCACCGTGAGATCCATGGGCGATTGATGCTGCAGCTGCAAGCGCGTGCCCGCAGCCTCATCCACCAGGCTGACCGGTCCAGCCGGGCGGGTGAGAAAGTCCACTCCCTCAGGCAAGCGGCTCAATTGATCGCCGGTTTCAGCCTCTGCCATCACGAGGTGGTTCAGGCATTGGGGTGCCAAGCCTTCAAGGCTGGTGCGACTGAGGTCCGTCACGTTGAAATAGGGATGGAGACCAAAACTGAACGGCATCGACTCGCCGCCCTCATTGGCATTCGCAATCGTGGTGGTGATCTCCAGCGCACCACTCACAGGACGCACCGCCATCTCCAGGCGAAAGCGAAACGGATAGTGAGCAAGCGTTTCGTCCGTATCCGTCAAACACAAACGCACGCCGCTTTGGTCGTCGAGTAGCTCCAGCTGCCAGGGCAAGCCGCGCGCAAAACCATGCTGCTTCAGGGTGGCCTCACCACTTTTCAAGGGGAGCCGGTCACCAGGAAGGTTGCCGCAGATGGGGAACAACACCGGAATCCCACCACGGATGCTTTGCGTTGGATCGGCATATCGCGTTTGATCGAAATAGAGAATGTCCCGCCCATTGCAGAGCCATTCCGTGACGATCCCCCCGCGTTCAGGCACCACACGCAGGCGATCACCAGTTTGGGGATGCACGTATTCCCAATGGGCATACGGCGTCGACAGTTGACGGAGGGTCATGGCCATAAAACCCGGAGCTCCCACAGTGTGATCACAGGCGCTTGATCCGCGCAGCCAAGGATGTCAATCAAGTTGGAGTATTTTGGTTGGTTGGCTTTGCAGAGAGCCAAGCCAATCAAGCAGGGCCTTGTTGACCTGATCGGGAACCTCGTCATGGGGGCAATGACCGGCTTCTAACACCACTTCATGGGTATTTTCCGGAGCGTGGCGTTGGAAGCTGGCACGACGTCCAGCGGCGTTGATCCAGGGATCACGGATCCCCCAGAGCAAGAACAGTGGGGATTGCAGCTGGGCAAACAACTCATCGAGGGGTTGACCGCTGGGGATATCGAACACGGTGCGAAACACCCCAAAGGCCCCAGGATCAAGCGACGGAAGCCGAATCGATTCCACAAGGGCGTCGTCCACGTTGGTGCGGTCGACATACACCTGATTCAAAGTGCGTCGAATCGTGGACCGCCGGCGCAAATTCTCAAACAACACCCTTTGCAGCACAGGGCTTTTGAGCAGAGCTGAACCAATCGTGCGACGGGCGATGCTGCCCCAGCCACTCGGCGTCGAGCGCTGCTCATCACTGAAGGGACCTGCCGCATTCAGGAGCACCACACCCGCTGACTGGTCCTTTAACGCGGCACCAGCCGCTAAGGCCGCAAACCCCCCGAGCGAATTTCCAGCGATCACGGTGGGGCGACCGATCCGTTCCTGGACATAGGCCACCAATTGGTCACGCCAGAGAGCACCGCCGTAGGTGAGTCCCGCAGGTTTGGCGCTGCGTCCAAAGCCAAGAAGATCCAGAGCATGCACTTCGTAGTGGCTGGCCAGTACTGGAATGTTGTGGCGCCAGTGGTCGGTAGAAGCGCCAAAGCCATGCACCAACAGCAACGCTGGTGTCGTTTTGGCCTGGGCTGCTGCCTCAGGCTGCTCAGGCATCTGGCAAAGACCATGCACCGCATGGGTCTCAAACTGCCACCAGGTCTCGCCCACCACTCTTTTTCCGTCGAGGAGCGATGCTAGTCATCCTGTTCATTCCTCCGCAGCGCCGGGCACTTGCCAACGATGGACACATACGAGATGGGGCCCCTGCTGCAAAGCAGCACCCTCAGCGGAGGCCTGTTCTGGGCTCTTGCCCTTTACCTACCGCTCAGTGGCCCACTTCAACGGCTGGAGGCCAGTTTGGAAGACGGGCCCCTGAGTGGGGCCTGGCGTCAGGCCGCTTTGGTGATCAGCAGTCTTCTGCTCGCCCTTGCCGTAGGTGTGATCACCCAACTCGTGCTGGCTTGGGCGCTCGGACCAGGTTGGGCCTCCAGCTTGGCCTTAATCACCATTGGCTGGAGTTTGTTTCTCGTAGTCGCTCGCGGGCAAGGGGATTAAGTCCTGGAGGCTTGCGCGGTTAAATCAACCCAACAGGATCAGCCGCCACCTCAGCATCGACTTTGTCATCGTCATCGGGCTTATCCCCACCAATCACCAACCTGAGCAACACCGGTGCCAGGAAGGTGGTGCCGATCACCATCAACAGAATGGCTGCCTCGAGAGAGGGCGACAAAAGCTTGGCGCTGGTACCTAGTCCTAGGAAAATCAAACCCACTTCACCGCGGGGCATCATGCCAAGTCCAACCACGAGACGACGGGTGGGTTGCTTGCTCACAAAGGCCCAACCAGCAGCAATCTTGCCGATCACGGCAACCACAAACAGGAAGGCGGCGATGATCAAGGCAGTGCGGCTCGCGGGATCCGAAGGATTGATCACCGACAGGTCCATGCCGGCACCCACGAGCACAAAGAAGATCGTGGCGAACAAGGTCACGATCGGCAGGACGGCCTGCTGAATGGCGTGATTGTGCTTTGAGCTGCTGAGAATCAAACCAGCCGCAAAGGCACCGAGGGCGGCCTCCAAGCCAATCGCGGTGGCGGTAAAGCAGCTCAGCGCAAGGATGACGAAGGATGCCACCAACACCTCACCCGGTGCCTTGAGCTTGTCGATCAACCAGTCAAAGGCTGGGGCTGCCGTTCGGCTCAAGCCAATCGCCGCCACAACAAACACAGCGGCTGCAGCCACGAGCTTGACGATCGGACCAATTTCCAGGTTTCCGCCGGAGGCCAAGGCCACCACCACAGCCAAAATCACGATGCCGAGGATGTCATCAAGAACGGCCGCGCCGATCACGATCTGCCCCTCGCGGGTTTTCAAATATCCGAGTTCTCCGAACACACTGGCGGTAATGCCAATGCTGGTGGCGGTCATCGACGCACCCGCAAAGATCGCAGGAATCGCTCCTACATGGAAAAGAGCCATCAGCCCCCAGGTGCCTAGGGCAAAGGGCAACACCACACCGGCCACAGCCACGGTGAAGGCCTGAGTGCCAACGGCGATCAGTTCATCGAGCTCACTTTCCAAACCGGTGAGGAACAGCAAAGCAAACAGACCAAGCTGAGCAACCGATTCCAGCGCTGGGAAGCTTTCGTTGTAGAGCTCCGTGACTGCCTCGGGGGGCACATTGCCCAGGGATCCCAACAGGGTGACTAAGCCATTGCTCAGCTCCACTTGGGTTTCTGGTGGCACCAAGAGATGGAGACCAGAGGCGCCGATCAGCACACCGGCCAGCAGCTCTCCCAAGATTGTGGGGAGCTGAAGGCGAACCAAAACCTCGGCCAGCGCTCGCGCCGCCACGAAGATCAGCATGAATCGGCCAACCCCAATCAAGGTGCCCGCCATCTCGAGATCGTGGGCTGACAGTTCAGCCAAAAGCGGCGTGAGAAGGGGCGGCATCGCAGCAGCGAGCATCGGAATCGGCATGTTTTCTCAGCGGGACCATAAGGGCAAACGGGATCTCTGACCGCGCATTGCGATGGCCTGCTAGCTGATGGCAACAAAAAAGAGGCTGCTCAACCCTTAATTGACCGACCGTTGAACCTGAAGCCTCGGTCACAGTTCGGCGACCATTTCAAGCTTTCTTGGTTCATTACCACCACACTTAACGCAACACAAAAAGCAATCACAATATTTCTCTCTCCATGAGCAGCTCCGAACCCCTCGATCTTCGCCTTCCAACTCCTGGTTGCTACGCCGACCCAGAACGGGCGGGATTGGATGCTGATGCCGTGTTCGACGGCATGACAGAACATCTGTTTTTCACTCTCGGCAAGCTTGCACCATCCGCCAGCCGCCACGACCTTTACATGGCCCTGAGCTATGCGGTGCGCGATCGGCTGATGACGCGCTACCTGGCCAGCTTGGAGGCGATTCGGGCTCGACCGCAAAAAACCGTGGCCTATTTATCTGCGGAGTTTTTAATTGGGCCGCAGCTTGCCAACAATCTGCTGAATTTGGGAATTCAGAACGAAGCGGAAGAAGCCGTGAAGCGCTTCGGGATTGAATCCCTGCAGCAGATCATCGAGGTGGAGGAGGAGCCTGGCCTCGGGAATGGCGGTCTGGGGCGCCTCGCCGCTTGCTACATGGAGTCGCTGGCAAGCTTGCAAATCCCAGCCACGGGCTACGGCATCCGCTACGAATTCGGAATTTTTGACCAACTGATCCGCGATGGCTGGCAGGTGGAGGTCACCGATAAGTGGCTGAAAGGAGGCTGGCCTTGGGAGCTGCCGCAACCCGATCAAGCCTGTTTCGTGGGCTTTGGTGGCCGCACGGAGAGCTATCTCGACGACAAAGGCACCTACCGCTCGCGCTGGATCCCCTCGGATCACGCCATTGGTGTTCCCCACGACGTACCGGTGCTCGGATACCGCGTAAACACCTGCGATCGCCTGCGTCTCTGGCGCGCCGATGCCACGGAAAGCTTCGATTTCTACGCCTTCAACATCGGCGATTACTACGGCGCCGTGGAAGAAAAAGTGGGGAGCGAAACCCTCTCCAAAGTGTTGTATCCCAACGACGGCACCGATGAGGGCCGGCGCCTACGCCTGAAGCAGCAGCACTTCTTTGTGAGCTGCTCGCTTCAGGACATGTTGCGAAGTCTCGATAACCGTGGTCTTTCCGTCGACGACTTCCCCGAGTACTGGACTGTTCAGCTCAACGACACTCACCCGGCCATCGCGGTTGCAGAACTGATGCGTCTGCTGATCGATGATCGCCACATGGAATGGGACAAGGCTTGGGACATCACTCGCCGTTCCGTGGCCTACACCAATCACACCCTGCTCCCCGAGGCCCTCGAGAAATGGGATCTCAAGCTGTTTGGAAGCCTGTTACCCAGGCATCTAGAGCTGATTTATGAAATCAACCGTCGCTTCCTGCAGCAGGTGCGCTTGCGCTATCCCGGCAACGAAGCGATTCAACGCAAACTTTCGATCATCGATGAAGAGGGTGGTAAGTCCATCCGCATGGCCCACCTCGCCACCATTGGCGCCCATCATGTGAATGGTGTCGCGGCGCTCCACTCCGATTTGGTGCGCGAGCAACTGATGCCGGAATTCGCCGAGCTCTGGCCCGAAAAATTCACCAATGTGACCAATGGCGTCACCCCAAGGCGTTGGGTGGCCCTGTCCAATCCAGGACTTTCAACCCTTCTGGATGAGCATGTGGGCCCAGACTGGGTTACCAACATGGAGATCCTGCGCAAGCTTGAGGATCGTCAGGATGACACTGGCTTCTTGAACCACTGGGAAGACACCAAGCTCTCCGTGAAGCGCAAGCTCTCGACCTACATACACCGCAACACCGGTGTGTTGGTGGATCCATCCAGCTTGTTTGATGTGCAGGTGAAGCGCATCCATGAGTACAAACGCCAGCATCTCAATGCTCTGCAGGTGATTACCCAGTACCTGAGGATCAAAAACGGCAAGGCCGATGGCATGGCACCACGCACGGTGATCTTTGGAGGCAAAGCGGCACCTGGCTATTACATGGCCAAATTGATCATCCGCTTCATCAACGGCATCGCCGAAACGATCAATGCTGATCCCGACATGGACGGACGGCTGCGGGTGGTGTTCCTGGCTGATTACAACGTGAAGCTCGGCGAACAGGTGTATCCAGCCTCAGACCTCTCCGAACAGATCTCCACGGCCGGCAAGGAAGCGTCCGGTACCGGCAACATGAAATTCGCGATGAATGGAGCGCTCACGATTGGCACCCTTGATGGCGCCAACGTGGAAATCCGTGAGCACGTGGGCGCGGAGAATTTCTTCCTATTCGGCAAGACCGTGGAAGAGATTGCTGCTCTCAAGCAAGGCGGATACAGGCCTTGGGAAGTGGTCGAATCGGTTCCTGAGCTGGCAGAGGCCATCCGCTTGGTGGAAATGGGTCACTTCAGCAATGGCGATGGTGAGCTCTTCCGTCCTCTGATTGACAATCTCACCGGGAATGATCCCTTCTTCGTGATGGCTGATTTCGCCGACTACCTGCGCGCGCAGGATGCGGTGAGCCTGGCCTGGACCGATCGTCATCACTGGAACCGAATGTCTGTGTTGAACAGCGCTAGAAGCGGCTTCTTCTCCTCGGATCGTTCGATTCGTGATTACTGCCGCGACATCTGGAAGGTGGAAGCCATGCCAGTGGAGATCACCTGCGACGTCCGCTGATATTCAAAAGCCCCCGAGATATTCTCGGGGGCTTTTTTTGAAGCGTTTAACTCACTCTTCTATGAAAGCTACAAAAAGACGCCGCTTGCTCAGCTGCGATCGGGCAGATCAGGGGTTTGGTGCAGCAGACGATTCAAGCGCAGGCGATCGGCATTGAGGGGATCTGGGGCGAGTTCACCCGCCAGCTCCCTGAACTTCTGTTCAATATCGTCAGGCACACGCACATCAAAGATGCGCTCCATCAAGGCTTCGATGGAAAAAAGGTGAGCATTGATATTTTCCAAATCAGCCATCGCTTGATGGATAGCATCAGCAGGCTCTTCTCCACCACCAATCGGGGTGGCATGGGTTTGGGCGTCAGCGCCCGGGGTGCCATGTTGCTTTTGCAGATCCTCGAGCACACGGCCAGAGAGGGTTCTGAAGGCTTGAAGGGCCGCCCAACTCAGCTCCTGCTGCTGACGCAAGGTTGGTGACTCTCTGATCAGACGGTCATGCTCACGGTAGAAGCGTTGACAGTCTGGGCATTGACAGGGCTCTTCAGGCAAAGCAGACCCTCAGTTAGTAACCATCATGACACCTGATCAAGCAGCCAATGGCGGATCCTGATCAAACCCGGACCGATCATCGAGCTGATCAAGGAACGGATCCGCATCCCTGTCCACAACACCTGGCAGAGGGATCTCGATCGAACTCACCACATTGAGAGCATCCCGCAAACGCATGGAATCGGCAAACCACCCCATCGCTTGCTCGGTATCTCCACGACTCTCAGCGTCACTGGCCTGATCTTCATGGGCTTCCGCCAAGAGGGCAAGCCAGCAGAGGCAACGCGCTTGCACCACAGATAAGTCAAGGTCGCTTGGCTGGCTGGCAGCGATGCGCTCGCTTTCCTGCTGAACCAAAAGCCGCAGCCGAAGCTCGTGAAGCTGGGTCATGGAACCGGTTCACACTTCCAAAATTAGCGGGGGTTGAGCACCTAGCTACCCCAACCAACCAAAAGGATCAGCTCATCAAGAGAAAGGAACAGCGCGATGGCCTTCAGTCACGGGGCTGGCGGGACTCGAACCCACGACCTACGGTTTAGGAAACCGTCGCTCTATCCGGCTGAGCTACAGCCCCTCAGGAGCCATTATGGGGGTTGAAAGTAGGCGAGGTGATCGCAATTGATGGCCGTTGCCCTCGGGCTGCAGTCATTGGTTGAGGAAAGTCCGGGCTCCCCGATGGCCAGGCTTGCTGGGTAATGCCCAGTGCGGGTGACCGTGAGGAGAGTGCCACAGAAACACACCGCCGATGGCCGGTTCGCCGGCACAGGCAAGGGTGCAAAGGTGCGGTAAGAGCGCACCAGCAGCATCGAGAGGTGCTGGCTCGGTAAACCCCGGCTGGGAGCAAGGCCTAGGAACGACGGGTGGCCATCTTCCCCGTTCCGCCAGAGTGCGCCGCTCGAGGTCGTCGGTAACGACGATCCCAGATAGATGATCACCCCCCTTCCTTGGAAGGGTGAACAGAACCCGGCTTATGTCCTGCTTTCAACCCTCTTTGTTGCTGTTCCGTCAGGCTGCATCATCAAGAGCCTCAAGCTAAAAACAAGTCATTCGCATCCGCCGGAGTTGCTGTGATCACTCCCCTGCGCGAACAACAACTTCAAGAGCTCTGGCGCCAACTCGTTCCAGAGTCGAGCCCCAACAACAGTGCCCTAAACACGGAGCAGTTAGAGCACCTCGACGAAGCGCTCACCCACACCTCCACAGGGTTCGCGCGCCATCACGAACAGCTGGAGTTTCTCGGTGATGCGGTGCTGCGCCTGGCGGCTTCGGATTTCATCGAATCCGAACACCCGCAAATGCCTGTGGGGGAACGCTCTGCTCTGCGCGCCCAATTAGTAAGCGACCGCTGGCTGGCGGACTTGGGCGAAGCCATCGGCATCGAAGCGCTCTTGAAGCTGGGATCCAAGGCAAGCGGCGATGTGGCCGCAAGCGCCACCCTTCGGGCCGAGCACTGCGAAGCCCTGATCGGCGCGATCTACCGGATCAGCTGCAAGGTATCTCCCGTGCAGACTTGGCTCACGCCCTACTGGCGGCAAACGAGCCGCGATGTGCTCGCGGATCCCCACCGAGGAAACAGCAAATCAGCGCTGCAGGAATGGACCCAATCCCAGGGGCTGGGGCTACCGACTTACACCTGCAAAGAAATCAGCCAGCGCCATGGTGACCCCCGGCGTTTTCACTGTCAGGTGTTCATCCATAACCAAAGCTGTCCAACAGCAGAGGCCTGGGGTGGATCGCGGCGCCAAGCAGAGCAGCAGGCAGCTAAAGAAGCCTTACGTCAACCTTTAGCTGAGGCAGACGGCAGCATCGCTCCGCACTGATCGCAATGCAGAGCTTCCGAGCGATGGCTCTGCGCTCCACAACTCAGGCAGCTGCGGCCACCGCGGCGCACCTGCTGCATCGTTTCCACGGTGATGATCCCCGTGGGGATGGCGATGATCCCAAAGCCCAGCAGCATCACCACAGCAGCCAGCAATTGACCGAGCACCGTTTGGGGAACGATGTCTCCATAACCAACGGTGGTCATCGTGACGATCGCCCAATACACCCCTTGGCCAACAGTCTGGAACTGGGTTTCTGGATGGCTGCTTTCCACCAGCACCATCAAATAGCCCAGCACCACCTGGGCCATCACCACAAAAAACAAAAACACGCCAATCCGGCGGGCACTGGCCTTCAAGGCATTGCCCAGCAGCTGGGCTTCATCGAGAAAGCGCAGCAGCTTGAACACGCGCAGCACCCGCCCAAACTTGAAAATCCAGAGAATCAGACCGCTGCTGATCTGGGGGACGAAAAAGAACAGAACGGCTGAAACATCAATCAAGCCGTAGAAGCTGAATAGGTACTTGCGCGGCTTGGGGGATACCCACAAATGCAGCAGGAAGTCGGCGATGAACACCAACAAACACACATGCTCTAACTGCCCCACCCAGCTGGGCACCTCACCCGGCGCGGCCAACCTCAAGGGATGGGGCTGGACTAAAAGGCCAGCCACGCTGAGCAGAATCGTGCCAAAAATGATCAGGTTGTAAACACGGCCGGCCCTGGTGTCGGCATCAAGAACAATCCGCCGCAAGCGCAGACGCCAAGTCATCCCATCAAGCGGCGCTGAGATCGCTGAGGCGCATCGTCACAAGCTTGTCCCAATTCCCGCCTTCAAAGAGCACCGCCGCACGATCGCCACTGATCCGCTGCACAAACCCGGTGTAGCCGTTGTAAATCGAGCGGGTGTCCACCACGGTGACCGTGGTACCAGGCAGGATCGGAGCGGCAGAAGCCATGGAAGGAACGGCGGTCGTAGCGCCATTATCGAATGATGACTTCCACTCCGTCACCTCATTCAGCTGATCCGAGCAGCACAGACGACTGGCTGCCGGTGGGGCAGCTCGTGGGCGCTCAGGGATTAAGGGGCGAGCTGCGCCTGAACCCGGCCAGTGATTTTCCCGAACGCTTCACCGAGCCAGGCCCTCGCTGGCTGCAAGCCAAGGGATCAGAGCCAAAAGAAGTGGAGCTGCTCGAAGGCCGGCAGCTGCCAGGCAAAAGCATTTACGTGGTGCGCCTGAAAGGCGTGAACAACCGGGCCAATGCGGAAGCGCTCGTTGGCTGCACGGTGCTGGTGCCTGCTACGGACCGGCCCGAGCTGGCGGATGGGGAGTTTCACCTGCTCGATCTGGTGGGCCTCGAGGCGCGATTAGGGGGAAATGACGAACCGATCGGCACGGTGAGCAACCTGATCAGCGGCGGCAATGACCTGCTGGAGATCAAGCTCAGCAATGGCAAAACGGTGTTGGTTCCTTTCGTGGAAGCGATCGTTCCAGAGGTGCAGCTGGAGGAGGGCTGGTTGCTGCTCACCCCACCGCCAGGACTCCTGGAGCTTTAAGCAAACCAAAGCAACAACAGGGGAACGATCAGGGTGTAAGCCAACGAGAGCGGCCAACCAAAGCGGAAAAAGTCCAGGAAGCGGTAGCGGCCAGGGGCGTACACCATCAAGTTGGTTTGGTAGCCAATCGGCGACAGAAAACTTTGACTGGCCGCAAACAGCACGGCGGTGGCAAACAGCATCGGCGGCTGCCCCAATCCCGTGGCTACAGCAGCAGCGATCGGTAAGACCAGAGCCACGGCGGCTGCATTGCTGAGCAGTTCGGTGGCCACCAGGGTGATCGCATACATCACAAGCAAGGCCCCATAGGCGGAGCTGTTTTGAAGAAACGTGAGCAAGCTTGAGGCCGCCTGATCCGCCAGACCCGTTTTTTGTAGGGCCACGCTGAAGCTGTAGAGACCACCCAACAGCACATAAAGATCCCAACGAATCGAGCGGAGGGCCGTACCGGCATCAAGGCAATTGCCGATCACCAACACCCCCACACCCACCAGCACGGCTGCAACAAGTGGCATCACCTTCAAACCTGCCAGCAACAGCACGGCGAGCATCACGCTGATCGCCAAGCCCTTGCGGTGGGTGGAGGGGAGATCGTCGTCGAGCTGATCGAGCACCACCAGATCGCTGGATTGCTGCAGCCCGCGCAGGGCATCGAGCGGGGCCTGCAGTAGCAACATGTCTCCCTCGCGAAGAACCACCCGCCCTAAGCGATCGCGAAGGGTGCTGTTCGCCCTGTTCACAGCCAGCACGGTGGCATTGAAGCGCTGACGAAAGCGCAGCTCGCGCAGGGTGGCTCCTGCCAACAAAGAGCCAGCCGGCACCAACACCTCGGCATGACGGATGTGGGGCAATTCCGCAGCGAGCAGGGTGCCGGCCAAATCCACCATCCGGTCTTGCTGCAAGCGCAACAGCTCCTGGCGGCTGCAGCGGAGTAGCAAGCGGTCGGCAGCTTGCAAGCGCAATTGGGCCAGGGGCGGCTGAAGCCGTTGGCCGTCGCGGTGCACATCGAGCACATCCACGTCAAAGCGGCGCTGCAACCGGCTCTCATGCAAGGTGACCTCACAGAGCGGAGAGCGGTTTGGGATCACCACCTCCGTGAGGTAGCCATCACGGCTCAACGCCTGCAAGTTGTCGTCGCTTTGATCACCGCGATCGGGCAAACAACGGCCAGCTATCACCAGGTAGAAGGCACCGATCAGCCACACAGGAATACCGATGGCCGTAAAGGAAAACAGCTCAAAGGTGCCGTAGCCGAGCCGCGTAACTAAATCACTGGCGAGCAGGCTGGTGGAGGTGCCAATCAGGGTGATCGTGCCGCCAATCAGGGTTGCAAACGAGAGGGGCATCAACACCCGCGACGGGCTGATTCCGCGGCGCTGACACCAGCCCTGCACCACAGGCAGCAAGATCGCCACGATCGGGGTGTTGGGGATGAAGCCGGAAATCGGTGCCACCACAAAGCCAAACACCACCATCAACTGACTGGGGTTACGAATCCGTGGCGATGCCAACAGTTCACGCAAGCGATCCAAAGCACCGCTGTGCAGCAAGCCATTGGAGAGCACAAACAACCCCACCAACGTGATCAAGGCAGGGCTGCCAAAACCAGCCAATGCCTCATTAGGTGTAAGCACTCCTGTGGCCATCAGCAATCCTGCGGCCAACAACGCCACCAGCTCAGGAGCCAGCCAACCGCCGATGAAACAGGCGATTGCCAAAGCCAACAGCAGCAACGTGACCAGGGCGCTCAAGAGGGCCTCACTGGGATGGGCAACACAAACGTGAGCTCAGCATCGGACATCGAGCTACTGCTCCAACAAACACAGTGGATCAAGGTGCAAGGCGGCAGGCCTGCGCAACAATGAGTCCACTTCACTACGCGCCAGTGGTCACCTCGCTGATTCCTGTGATCCTTTGTGGCGGCACAGGCACGCGCCTTTGGCCCCTATCCAGGGCAAGTTACCCCAAACAGTACTGGCCCCTTGGCGGTAGCGGAGATGACACTCTCTTGCAACAAACCCAGAAGCGTTTGGCAGGCATCGACGCCCTTGGTGACCCTCTGCTGATCTGCAATGAGGACCACCGCTTCATCGTGGCCGAGCAGATGCGCCAAATCGAGGTGCAGCCTGGAGCCATCTTGCTCGAACCGATGGGTCGCAACACCGCTCCGGCTGTGGCTGTGGCAGCCCTTCAAGCCACAGCCCAAGGGGAAGATCCCCTGTTACTGGTGCTCGCTGCCGACCATGTGATCCGTGATGGGGCACACTTTCAAGCTGCCATTGCCGCTGGACGAAAGGAAGCCGAGGCAGGTCGTTTGGTGACCTTTGGGATCGTGCCGACCGCACCCGAAACAGGTTATGGCTACATCGAAGCAACTGAGCCGCTCGAGCCAGGAGCGTTAACGCCTGTTCCGATCGCGCGGTTTGTTGAGAAGCCCGATCAAGCCACCGCCGAACAATTTCTGGCCAGTGGCCGCTTCACCTGGAACAGCGGCATGTTTCTGTTTAAGGCCAGCGCCATGCTCGCCGAACTAGAGCGACTCGCCCCTGAAGTGGTGAGCTGCTGCCGCGCTGCCCTTGAACAAGATATGGCCGATCTTGATTTTCTGCGCCTGGATCGAGAGGCCTTCGCCAAATGCCCCAATGTGGCCATTGATGTGGCCGTGATGGAGCAGACCGAGCTCGGCACCGTGCTTCCCCTCGACGCCGGTTGGAGCGATGTGGGCAGCTGGAGTGCCCTCTGGGACACCGCGGATCGCGATGAAAACGGCAATGTTTTGCGCGGCCGTGTGATCAGCGAAGGCAGCAAAAATTGTTATCTACGCAGCGAACACCGGCTGGTGGTGGGCCTCGGCGTGGAGAACCTGGTGGTGGTCGAAACCGATGACGCCGTGCTGATCGCTGATCGCAACCAAGCACAAAACGTTAAAACGGTGGTGAAGCAGCTGGAAGCGGAGGGAAGCCCCGAGGGCAAAGCCCATCGCAAGATCTATCGCCCTTGGGGGGCCTACACCGGAGTGGTGGAGGGAACGCGCTGGCAAGTGAAACGCATCTCCGTGAAACCGGGGGCCAGCTTGTCGCTCCAGATGCATCACCATCGCGCCGAGCATTGGGTGGTGGTGCGCGGCACCGCCGTTGTGGAACGCGACGGCACAGAGCAGCTGATCGGCGAAAACCAAAGCACCTACATCCCCCTGGGCTGCAAGCACCGGCTCACCAACCCAGGCAGGATTCCCGTAGAAATGATCGAAGTACAGAGCGGCGAGTACCTCGGCGAAGACGACATCGTGCGCTTCGAAGACCGCTACGGAAGAAGTAATCAATAGAACAGAGACTTCCGATCACTCCCTTGCATGTCTCAAGCTTTTACCTATTGGGAGGTACTCAACGCCTTCTCAACCATCAAGCCAGAAAACGAACGCAAGCAGGCACATGCAAATTTAACCAAGCGATCGGCAAACGCCTCTCCCAGAAACACTTTTCCGCTCTCACTTACCTTGGAATTGACCTTGTTGATGGTTTGCGATGCTTTTCAGTTGGCAGCTTGAACAAGCCCAAACAGATTCAACCTCAAGTCATCTCTAATCAAATCCTGACGACCTGAAGAATGCCAGCATCCCTCACTCGCAATCTGATCACAGGAGGTGCTGGTTTCCTGGGATCCCATCTCTGCGACCGTCTGATGGAAGCAGGAGAAGAGGTGATCTGCCTGGACAATTACTTCACAGGCCGAAAGCAGAACATTGCGCATTGGATTGGGAATCCACGCTTTGAGCTGATCCGTCATGACGTCACCGAGCCAATCAAGCTCGAGGTGGACCGGATCTGGCATCTAGCTTGTCCCGCCTCCCCAGTGCACTACCAGTTCAACCCGGTGAAAACGGCGAAAACTAGCTTTCTCGGTACTTACAACATGCTTGGCCTAGCTCGCCGCGTCGGGGCAAGGCTGCTAATGGCCAGCACGAGTGAGGTCTATGGCGATCCTGAGGTCCATCCCCAACCCGAGAGTTATCGGGGTTGCGTTAATACGATTGGCATCCGCAGTTGCTACGACGAAGGCAAGCGCATTGCTGAAACGCTCTGCTTCGACTATCAACGCATGCACGGCTTGGAGATCCGGGTGATGCGGATTTTCAATACCTATGGTCCGCGCATGCTTCCTGATGACGGCCGGGTGGTGAGCAATTTCATCGTTCAGGCACTGAAAGGAGAACCGTTGACCCTGTATGGCGATGGAAGTCAGACCCGCAGCTTCTGTTTTGTGGATGATCTCATCGAGGGCATGATTCGCTTGATGAATGGAACCCACACCGGGCCAATCAACATCGGCAACCCAACGGAATTCACGATCCGGCAGCTGGCAGAGCTGGTGCGAAAGAAGATCAATCCAGAGTTGGAGTTGATCTGCAAGCCGTTGCCCCAAGATGATCCGCTCCAACGGCAGCCCGTCATTGATCTTGCACAGAAGGAGTTGGGCTGGACACCTGCGGTGGCGCTAGAGAACGGTCTTGAGCCCACGATTGCGTACTTCAAGGAGTTGCTGCTTTAGGCACGACCATTCCAATCGCTTTCATCTCAAATCTCATCGCGTCTGTCCCTGGTGGGAACGTAGAAATTTGCTGCAATCACTCCACCGTGACGCTCTTCGCCAGATTGCGTGGCTGATCCACATCCAGGCCGCGATAGGCAGCGATGTGATAACTCAGCAACTGCATCGGCACCACGGTGAGCAGCGGGCTCACCCACTCGCTTACTTCAGGCACGGGCAACAGCGCATCAAACAACTCTGTATCAGGACCTTGAGGAGCCACCCCGATCATTTGCGCATCCCGGGCTTTCGCCTCCTGGGCATTGCTCAACACCTTTTCAAACACAGGGCCAGGCATCGCAATCGACACCACAGGCACATGGGAGTCGAGCAGGGCGATTGGCCCATGCTTCATTTCTCCGGCGGGATAGCCTTCGGCGTGGATATAACTGATCTCCTTGAGCTTGAGTGCACCCTCTAAGGCAATCGGGTAATTGATTCCACGACCCAAGAAAATGACATCCTTGGTATCGGCAAAGCGTGGGGCCAACGCTTCCGAGCCCTTGTCGTGATGCTCCACCAGAAGTTCCAGCTGCTGCGGCAAAGCTCGAAGTTCCTCGAGCAATTCGCTGATCTCAGTCTCAGAGCGATGCCCCCGCCTTGCGGCGAATGCAATCGCCAGGCCATAAAACGCCAACAACTGCCCAAGAAAAGTTTTGGTTGCAGCAACACCAACCTCAATACCGGCCCCGATATCCAGGATGTACGGCACCTGTCTGGCCAAGGAGCTCTCGGTGCGATTGGTCACCCCCAGCTGCTTCGCTGCATAGTCGGGCTGGCCAACGTCCTGCCTCCTCTTGGCATCCATGCTGAGCGCCGCCAGCGTGTCGGCCGTTTCACCAGATTGCGTCACCCCAATGGTGAGGGTGTGGGGCGCCAGTGGTGGTGGGGCATAGCGAAACTCGCTGGCGTAAAACACCGAGGTGGGAAGCCCGGCGAATTGCTCCAGCAAATAGGCCCCCACGAGGGCGGCATGGCGACTAGTTCCGCACGCCAGGATTTGGATGCGCTCCACGCCTTCGTAGAACGACTCTTCAAACGGAAGCGCCACCGGATTGCTTGCAGGCAGCCCCACTGGCAGATGCCGGTCCACCCAGAGCCGTGCCGTTTCCGGCTGCTCATGGATTTCCTTCAACATGAAGTGGCGGAAATGGCGCTTATCGGCGATGTGATCCGAACCACTCAGCGTGGTTGGCGTGCGCTGTTGCCGCACCCCTTCCGCGTCATAGAGCTCGATCCCCAGCGGACTGAGCAGCGCCACTTCGCCGTCTTCCATGGGAAGAATCGTGCGCGTGAATCCCGCCAATGCAGGCGTATCACTGGCGCAAAGAAACTCACCTTCCCCAAGACCAATCAAGAGCGGTGCCGCTTTGCGTGCCACCACCAGAGCGCCGGGGGCATCCGCCCACAACACCGCCAAGGCATACGCCCCTTGAAGCCGGGGCAAGACCGCCTGCACGGCTTTTAAAAGAATTTCGCCGTTTCCAGCCCCCTCACCAACCCCCATCAACTGCAATTGCGCAGCAATCAGATGGGGAATCACCTCAGTGTCGGTTTCCGACTGAAAGCTCACACCCTCAGCTGTGAGCTCTTCACGCAGGGCGCGGTGATTTTCGATGATCCCGTTCTGAACGACGGCAACCCTTCCACTGCCATCACGGTGGGGGTGCGCGTTGCGCTCTTCCGGCTTGCCATGGGTAGCCCAGCGGGTATGGCCGATCCCGCAAAGCCCTGGCGCACCCTCACTGTCCACACGCACGGTGAGGTTGTTCAGCTTCCCTTTGGCGCGAAGGCAGTGCAAATCCTTGCCCTGCAGCGTTGCAATACCCGCGGAGTCGTAGCCGCGGTACTCCAGCTGGCGAAGTCCTTCCAGGAGGAGCGGTGCCGCGTCTCGCGAACCGATCACCGCAACGATGCCGCACATATAAAAAAACCCGGCAGTGCCGGGCTGATCTTATGGGTATAAAAGCTGGCTTTAGTAGGACAAGCCCATACTTCGACTCGTTTCATCCCCAAGATAGACGCGAATACTCAGGAAATCGGTGGGACAGGCGGTCTCACAGCGCTTGCAGCCCACACAATCTTCTGTGCGGGGAGACGAGGCAATTTGGCCCGCCTTGCAGCCGTCCCAAGGCACCATTTCGAGAACGTCCAGGGGACAAGCACGCACACATTGTGTGCAACCGATGCAGGTGTCGTAGATCTTGACGGCGTGGGACATGTGCCCGTTCCGGTGCGGATGACTTGAAATCAAGGTACCCGTCGCGGGTGCCACTGAGCCATTCACGCAGGCACGCCGTCACCGTTGTTAACGCCACGAGGTGACACATGGGGCAAGCCCGTAAGATGCGGCGTCACGTCTGCACGGCCATGTCCCAGGAATCGATCCTCGAAAAAGTCCGTTCGATCGTTACGGAGCAGCTCAGCGTCGACGCCGGCGAAGTCAAACCTGAGTCCAACTTCCAGAACGATCTGGGGGCTGACTCCCTCGACACCGTCGAGTTAGTAATGGCTCTTGAGGAAGCGTTCGACATCGAAATTCCCGATGAAGCCGCCGAAGGAATTGCCACGGTCGGCGATGCCGTCAAATACATCGAAGACAAGCAAGCCTGAGGATCTGCATGGTGGAGGGTCTCCAGCGCGTCGTGGTCACAGGCCTCGGTGCCGTTACACCGATCGGCAATACCGTCGCTGATTATTGGGAGGGCTTGACCTCCGCAAAGAACGGCGTCGAAGCGATCACCTTGTTTGATGCAGCGCAGCACGCCTGTCGCTTCGCTGCTGAAGTCAAGAATTTCGATCCCAGCGGCTTCATTGAGCCCAAAGATGCCAAACGCTGGGATCGTTTCTGCAAGTTCGGCGTGGTGGCGGCTAAGCAGGCCCTCGCCGACTCCGGCCTCACGATCACTCCAGACAATGCCCATCGCATTGGCGTCAGCATCGGCTCTGGGGTGGGCGGGCTGCTCACCATGGAAACCCAAGCTCATGTCTTGAAAGACAAAGCTCCGGGTCGCGTCAGCCCCTTCACGGTGCCGATGATGATCCCGAACATGGCCACCGGGCTCGCTGCGATCGCTCTCGGAGCCCAAGGTCCGAGTTCCGCAGTAGCCACCGCCTGTGCTGCAGGCTCCAATGCCATCGGTGATGCCTTCCAGCTCTTGCAGTTGGGCAAGGCGGACGTGATGATCTGCGGCGGTGCCGAATCAGCGATCACGCCCCTGGGAGTTGCGGGCTTCGCCAGTGCCAAAGCGCTGTCGTTCAGGAACGACGATCCCGCCACTGCGAGTCGGCCATTCGACAAAACCAGGGATGGCTTCGTGATCGGAGAAGGTTCAGGGATTTTGGTCCTTGAGACCCTGGCCCATGCCGAAGCGCGGGGTGCCACAATTTTGGCCGAAATCGTGGGTTACGGCACCACCTGCGATGCTCACCACATCACCTCGCCAACGCCAGGCGGCGTCGGTGGAGCCGCTGCCATGCGCCTCGCTCTTGAAGATGGCGGAATCTCAGCTGACAGCGTGGACTACGTCAACGCCCACGGCACCAGCACACCTGCCAACGACAGCAACGAAACCGCAGCCATTAAGAGTGCTCTTGGCAGTCGTGCCAAGAACATTCCGGTGAGTTCCACCAAGTCGATGACAGGCCACCTGCTTGGAGGCTCAGGCGGCATCGAAGCTGTGGCCTGTGTGCTAGCCCTGCGCAACGGCGTGGTCCCGCCCACCATCAACTACAACAATCCGGACCCCGATTGTGATCTGGATGTTGTGCCGAACACAGCTCGTGAACTAACACTAGGAACAGTGCTGTCCAACTCCTTCGGCTTCGGCGGTCACAACGTCTGCCTCGCCTTCCGACGCATGAGCTAATACCAAGCTCAGCCCAATCCCCCCTCGTCCCCCTTCTCTTCACTCCATGGCCGCCGCAACCGCTTCTCTCGACACGCTCTGCGTCAACAGCATCCGCATGCTGGCCGTTGATGCCGTCAACAAATCCAATAGCGGTCACCCCGGTTTGCCCATGGGCTGCGCACCAATGGGGTACGCCTTGTGGGACAAATTTCTGAAGCACAACCCCAAAAACCCCAAGTGGTTCAACCGCGATCGGTTTGTGCTGTCAGCAGGCCATGGCTGCATGCTGCAATACGCCCTCCTGCACCTCACCGGCTACGACTCGGTGACCATCGAGGACATCAAACAGTTCCGTCAATGGGGCTCAAAAACACCAGGCCACCCGGAAACCTTCGAGACTCCAGGGATTGAAGTCACCACCGGCCCCCTTGGAGCAGGAATCTCGAACGCCGTGGGTCTGGCCATCGCCGAATCACACCTGGGCGCCAAATTCAACAAGGCTGACGCCAAAGTTGTTGATCACTTCACCTACGTGATCATGGGTGATGGTTGCAATCAGGAAGGCGTGGCTTCAGAAGCAGCCTCCCTGGCCGGCCACCTCAAGTTGGGCAAATTGATTGCCCTCTACGACGACAATCACATCACAATCGACGGACGCACCGATGTGTCTTTCACCGAGGACGTTCTCAAGCGCTACGAGGCCTACGGCTGGCACGTGCAACACGTGGCCGACGGCGACACCGACGTGAACGCCATTGCCAAGGCCATTGAAGCGGCAAAAGCCGTGACCAATAAACCTTCGATCATCAAGGTGACCACCACCATCGGCTACGGCTCACCCAACAAGAGTGATACAGCTGGTGTCCATGGCGCCCCTCTTGGAGAAGAGGAAGCGGAGCTCACGCGCAAACAGCTGGGCTGGACCCATGGGCCCTTCGAAATTCCTCAAGAGGCCTACAACCAATACCGCCAAGCGGTAGAGCGTGGCGCATCACAAGAGGCCGAGTGGAATCAAGCCTTGGCGGCCTACCGCAGTAAGTACCCCACAGAAGCAGCTGAATTTGAGCGGATGCTGCGCGGTGAGCTCCCCCAGGGTTGGGGCAAGAACCTGCCCACCTACACCGCAGACGACAAAGGTCTGGCCACCCGCAAGCATTCCCAGATTTGCCTCGGAGCCCTTGGAGCCACAATCCCCGAACTTATTGGTGGATCAGCTGACCTCACCCACTCCAACTACACAGACATCGCCGGAGAAACAGGTTCTTATCAGCCCGAAAGCCCTGAAAAGCGCTACCTCCACTTCGGTGTGCGCGAGCATGCAATGGCAGCTGTCCTCAATGGCATCGCCTATCACAACAGCGGCCTGATCCCCTACGGCGGCACCTTCCTGGTGTTTGCCGATTACATGCGTGGCTCCATGCGCTTGTCAGCCCTGAGCATGCTGGGGGTGATTTACGTGCTCACCCACGATTCCATCGGTGTGGGAGAAGACGGCCCAACCCACCAACCCATCGAAACCATCCCCTCACTCCGTGCCATGCCAGGGATGCTGGTGTTCCGTCCTGGTGATGGCAACGAAACCAGTGGGGCCTACAAAGTTGCGATCGAGAATCGCAACCGCCCCAGCGCCATGTGCCTCAGCCGCCAAGGAATGGCCAACCAGGCCAACTCCTCCATCGACAAGGTGGCTTTAGGTGGCTATGTCCTTGAAGACTGTGCAGGCACACCCGATCTGATCCTGATCGGAACGGGTACCGAGCTGGACCTTTGCGTCCAAGCAGCCAAACAGTTGACATCAGAAGGCAAAAAAGTACGCGTCGTCTCCATGCCTTGTGTCGAGCTCTTCGATGAGCAAAGCGATGCCTACAAAGAAGAAGTTCTTCCGAACGCCGTGCGCAAGCGCATCGTTGTAGAAGCGGCAGAAACATTCGGCTGGCACCGTTTTATTGGCCTCGACGGTGACAGCATCACCATGAATCGTTTCGGCGCCTCCGCTCCTGGCGGCACCTGCATGGAGAAGTTCGGCTTCACTGTAGAGAATGTAGTAACGAAGTCAAAAGCTCTGATGGGCTGATCTCAAGCAAGGAATCAACAGCACAAACGAGCAAGACGCAAGAGCAGAAGATTGCTATCCTCACTTCTTAACTCAGAGGGGATAGCTTTTTGCTGGTCAACAAAGAAACTCGTAAAACGTACTAGAGCAAATCAAACAAATTTTTAGTCGAGAGACAGGGGTGAAGACATTTGTTCATTTAACAGCTATTTCTATTCTGATATTCATATGGTTTTACATGTGGAGGAAATGCTACAACCCTCTTGAAACTGCATGCTTTACAGGTTTTGGGGGAGGAGATCATCACCAACATTTTTATAGCTGGCTAGCGTACAGTGAAAATGGAAGCTTGTTGCCTCCAAAATTTGACCAATGGACTTGGCCAATAGAAACCCCATTAATCTATGGCGATTCAATACCGATACTTTCAATCATTCTGAAACCAATAGCAAGTATAACGCATAATTCTTTCCAATATTTTAGCATTGCTAGCTTTATAAATTTACTAATAGTTTACATTTGCTCCATTAGGATTGGTGAAAAGTTCCGAATCAACACCTTTGGAGTTGTAGCACTTGGATTTGCATTAAGTCTTAGCCCAATAGCCCTACAGCGTCTGAATGGTCACGAAGCGCTAGCAATGCAATCAGCAATTATCATTCCGATAATGTTTTTAGCAACCAGAATCAAAAACATTCTGGCTTGGGGCCTTGCATTATTTATCCCCTTTGGAGTGCATGCATACTATGTGCCAATAGTTATTGGGCTAGCAGCTTTTAACCTAATCACCATAGAGACCGGATCCTCAGCCAAAGTAAGATTAAAAGAAATAACTAAACACGTTTCAGTGTATACCATAGTTTCAATAGCAGCTCTTTATATATTCGGATATCTCCCGACCAATGCAAAGGTTGCAACTGAAGGACCATTCTGGAGCTCAAATGTAAATTCTATAATAAATCCTGGACAATATTCCTATTTATTCCCAGAACAAGCAACGATCAAGCCCTACCAGTGGGAAGGATATAGCTATATAGGAAGCAGCGCGATCGCTGCACTGTTGGCCTTAGTTATCTTTAGATTGGTATATAATAAGCTTCAAATTGGAGATAATATCAAAACGCCTTCAATATTCCCGAAGCCAATATTATATCTTATATTCATGATAGTACTATGGGTTGTCTCGCTAGGCAGACCAATTTATTACAACATATTTGAGATCTCCGATGCAAATTTAGCGGTTAGCTCCATGGGCTCAGTTGCTTACACTTTCAGATCTATCGGCAGATTCATATGGCCCGTAGGTTATAGCATAATTATTTGGGTATTCTGTTCACTATTTAATAACAGCCGCTATGGCAAAAAAGCCTTAAGCTTTATCGCTATATTCCTAATCATTCTTACATTTGAGACAAGCTTCAAAGCAATTGAATCGGTTCATTCCACGATGTATAGCAGGGGTGCATCTAGCCTTAAGCATCACGCCAATGCAGATCCGAAGCTCGTGAATTTAATATTTACTCACAAATGTCTCATCAATGCTAGCCAAAATCCAAACATCAGAATAACACAATTACCACAATATTTTATCCAATCAATAAATCCACAGATTAAAACGAACTATTTTCCATCACTTGCCAGAACGCCAAAAGATTTAACTAATTTTTTAGAAGAAAAGCCATGCACAATAGTCGAAAACAGTATAGGATTAATTAACACTGATCCTTATTCTATTTTGTTTATCATGAGAGATGAAGACAAAATGTGTAGCAAATATGCTTTGCAGAAAATCTACGAGTTTGATGACGAAAAGCATGGAATCTACAAAATCAGTGAGGTATAAAATGAATACAAGAATCGATCTCCTCGTACCATGCTTTAACGAAGAAGAATGCTTGCCAAGATTATTCGATAGATTACGCCAAGTATGCTCTGAAATTAAAGGTATAAGCTGGAAAGTCATTATTGTGAATGATGGAAGCAGTGACAATACGCTTAGAATATCAAAGGATCAGTTAAGACTAAACGGCCACTGGTGCGAAGGAATAGTTATCAATTTTTCCAGAAACTTTGGGAAAGAAGCAGCACTTATTGCTGGCTTAGACCAGTGCAATAACGATGCTTGTATCATAATGGATGCAGATCTACAGGATCCACCAGAATTACTTCCTGAGTTAATACAAAACTGGCAAGATGGATATAAAGTTGTAAGTGCAGCCCGAAAATCTCGCACTAACGATGGATACCTAAAAAGAATCACAGCGAAAAATTTTTATAAATTTTTTCAGGCTACTTCAAAATTAGAGATATCACAAAATGCAAGTGACTTTCGATTACTAGACAGACAGGTCATTGAGGCAATTCGCCAATGTAGAGAATCCATTCGTTTCAGTAAGGGGTTTTTTGCATGGGCTGGATTTAAACAGATAACCGTGTATTTTAAGCGACCAGAAAGAGAGGCAGGTACAACGAAGTGGGGGGGATGGAAACTATGGAATTATGCATTGGATGGGATCTTTAATTACTCCACATCACCACTGAGAATATGGACATATTTAGGGCTAACAATCACAACAATCTCATTTTTATTAGCTATAAAAACTGTATTTTCTGCCTTAATCGGTGGCGTGAATGTGCCAGGCTACGCCTCCATCTTTACAGCAGTAACATTTTTGGGTGGGGTGCAATTAATTGGGATTGGAATTCTTGGCGAATATCTTGGACGAGCTTATGTTGAAAGCAAGCGAAGGCCCATTTACATTATTGAATCAATGCAAGTATTTGAAGACAAATAAGTAGATGATGCAAAAAACTTGGATCAGGCTTTCCTTAATACCATCAGCAATACTAATTCTCATACAGTCAATTCCATGGCCTCAAAACTGGGATGACGTTCATCGTGCATTGAATGGGATCAATAATAATCATAAATTAATGGAATATGGTGCCTACCAGGCGAAACAAATGATGAAGCTTGTTATTCATGATCCAATCCTAACGCTAACTAACCGGTTTGATTTTCTCCATCCATGGCTTTCTGGATTGATTGAGACTAGTTTAATAATTGGCACAATCTTGTTAATAGTTAATACACTTCTAAGTAAGAATCAAAAGGCAACGGCAATTTTACTAGTCCTATGCTTTAATTTGCTTATTGGAGTTCAATCCACAACGTTTCTTCCGCCTTCGGCTTATCCAATAGGATTTAGCGCTTGTTTCTTTATAATCGTCTTAGGAAATATTTGGTTTGACACGTTCCAGTTATGGAAGTTCAAGCAACAGATTATTTTAAGTAAGAGTAGAAAGCTGAGAAAAGCAACTTGCCTCTTTATTTCCTTGGCGATAGGGATCGCAGAACAAGTTGCATTTTTATTCTATGCCTGCAACTTTTTTCAATCAATCCTCTTATGGTTTGGATTGCTACTTTCAAATTTGATTGATCAAAAAAGGGCACTGAGCCCAGGCATACTTAAAGATAGTTTTATCTCTGGACTCCGTTATATTCCGTTTATAGCAATTTCGCTAGTATGGCGTCTTAACCATAATACTGGAAGTGCAGAAGCGCTCAGTAAAGAGCTTAAGCCGATTCATCTACTTGCTAACTCCTTCAGATGGGCCTTAGGAGGAACAAGCTTAGGCGGTCTAAGTGGCATGCAACCGATGTATAAATTGCCAACTGAAATGCCAATTGTCATTATATTGATTTCCATGTGTTATGGACTTTTATGCTATGCAATGATGGTTATGTCCTCAAAGCAAAAAATCTCGGCTGAATTAGATTTAAGACTTACAAAAAACATTCCAAGCTATTTTGTACTTGTGATGGGTCCTGCCATGCTTCTGGCATGGTGTACACCAGTTTTGAGTGATCGTTACTACCAAGAATTAGGAAATAATTCATCTCAAACGTATGTTGCGAGTAGATTTGCTGGTATTGGACTGATTTTAGTTATTAGTTGGATTGCTACGCAATTAGCAAAATTCACAAAGGTAAAGTCATGGATGGCATTATCGATTGCAATGTTATTAGGAATATTGATTAGCACACAGAATGTATATTCTATCTATAGGAATTGGGGAAGAACATACCTTGCCAAACATTCTGTTTGTATTGGAACTGATCAATGGGATGATTCCTATCTTCCGAAAGACGTATTTGAAAGCCATGTAAACACGAGAAATTGGATTCCATCATTCCCAGCGAATGCTTTAGGAAAAAGCCTAGAGGAGAAACGAGAGATCACAAAAAATAGATTTCGAGAAAATGTATTCCCTCACTGTTAGGAATATTGTAAATTTTCAGATTACCATAAAAAGGAAGACTTTTAACACCACGCAATGTGCTAATTGTTTTCGCTTAATAATTGCAAGCTTATACCAGCCGAGCCTAATGTAGTTAGTCCAGCGCTACATCTCACCGGCACAATCAAAGGAATTGTCTATATTTATATATAGTTTATTAATCTGTGAACGATGGGCCTCAACATCGAGGCAAGCACGCATAGATCAACATATTAATCGTAATAGAGATCATTGAAAACGGAGACGGTTACCAAATAAATTCACTATGCTATGTCGATAATTTACAAAGAGACACATGCAAATCGTGAATAGTAATGATATAAGAGTGATTAACTTTGGCAAGCAAGACAAACTCATAACTCTACGACTTGCCCGACTCATTAAGAGTAGGATCAATCCATAAGTTTCTATCATTCAAAAGGAGGCCTAAAGATGGCACAATGCAAAGACAACCCATCACTGTGCTGGCTGTAGAGCAGTTAGATTGACGATGATAAATCGAGCATATGCATAGACTTGATTACACGACCTGAAAGCATTTCAAAACTGTCTTGTTCCTATCAAAAGCGATCAAGCTGGATTGAGAAAAGCTAATATTCAAATACGCAAAAATCAGATGACAAACATAAGTCCAATACATCAAAGTAAAACAGACCGCCTGATGGTGGTTCTACTAATAATATTTGTAAGCCTGATACTGATAAGCTCCTTCGCCAATCCAGGGCCCATCTACCGCTCTGATGAGGTTCATTACGCCGCAAAGGCAGCTCACCTTGCAGGACAAAATAATCTTCTCTCAAGTTCATGGCATGCTGGCTATTCACTTTCACTTGTACCAATCTTCAAACTCTTTGGCATACAACAAGCCACTTGGATTGCAGTCGTACTTTTCAATCTTAGTTTACTTCTTGGATCCATAGGCTTCTGGTTTTCTACACTACAATATTTTGGAATCAGCAAAACTAGGGCTTTATTTCTCAGCATCTCGTCTCTCGTTTGCTTCAGCGTATGGGGATTTACTGCTTGGATGTTTGTCAATCCATGGATGCAACTAATCATCGCCATGATAAGCCGTTGGCTTCTGATAAAACACCATTATCGGAAACTCTTTGCGATCACGATCACATCTGCTTTCGCTTATTGGGTTCATCCAACAGGATTATTGATCGCGGTATGTGCATGGCTTATTGTTATCGCTGATCTTGCAGCCAACAAAGAAAAGCCACAACTGAGATCACTGTTAATAACAATACTTGGGATCGTAGTGACTGGATTACTTGTCCTCCTATATCAAGAACTTCACAGCAAGATCAATATCAGCATGGGAGGCGATGGAGGCCACTATGGCAAGCAGATTAGCAAATATCTGCTTGCATTTAGACAAGATACTCTTCAAACAATCGCCGAGGTAAGCGCGTCAATACTGAATGGAATTGCAAACATGAGCATTGCCACATATGGTTATGGCATAATATTTTTGACCAGATTAACAGTATTTAAGCAAATAAGCATATGCCAGACCAGAAAAAACCTTTTAAAAGTTTCTGCCTTTATCCTTATCACGACAATAGCGTTGCTGTTATTTAGCTCGCTGCTTGCAATTGATAAAGTTGGAAATTATCAGTTCATGCTGCATCAGAGATACTTCGCTCCAATGATTCAAGCACTCTGGATCCTTGGTCTAAGCCAATGTGTACATCATGAAAATCGAAGAAATTTGCCACTCCGACTTTCCCTCGCACTGAGCCCTGTCCTTGGAGCCATAATCGTCGGAACTGTGTTTGTGGATTATGACAACCGCTTCAGCATCATCGATGCGATGAGCTCAAGCTCAAGCCTTTTTTCTAATGCTTTGAAGAGTGAACATGAAGCTCTTACTGGCTTAGCAATTGGAAGCCTATTGATCATCGCGGTACAGATCATGGCATGGAATCCAAAACTCATAATAGCTGGATTCATCTCCAGTATTGCAGGCTGGACAATGAACCAAACGCGCGCAAATATACTCTCAGAGGGCTCAGGTCGACCAGCATTAATTGATGAGATTAAGGAAATCAGCAAAACAAATAGAGTCTGTCTTGCTGCCATCCGCACACGTCTTATCTCTTCAGAATCAAATTATTTATATGAACTCTATCTCTCCTCTTCAGACATCCAAAGAGTTCTCCACAATCGCGAAACATATCAAGACTATAATCACTTTTTTAATCTAGATGTCCATCGCTGTGAATATATCATTGCCCCCCTAGATCTGCACCTCACGATGAATAGAAACGACCTCGAACCGATCAATACCAAACTTGATCGATGTAAATTAAAACGTATGGATGATCGCTATGGATGGGGCCTCTACCAATGCTCTATTCGTACTGAACCAATCCAACAATTAAGTCCAGAAGACTTCATCCTCACCAGTACAGGAAACAAGATTCGAGCGCTACCTCTGGGACTTAAACCACTCCGCATCTTTAGCAACCAAGCATTGAACCGTGAAAACAAACGAATCGATTATGGAGAATTGAGCAACACAAGGGGAAGTATCAAGATCATGCCTTGTGAATCAATACAAAGCCAGTCTTTAAAGACTAAGTGCAATCAACACAAAGAGATCATAATCTCAAAATCATCTAATTCCCTCTTGTTTTGGGGACTCTATATCAACAATCTTGAGCCAGGAAATTACCAGCTTGTAGCAAGTGAGCTCAAAGTCTATGGAGGCAATGTCACAATCGAAATTGTCGACGAAAACTTCCTTCAAACCAACAAACAATCCTTTGAGCCTTTAGCTATCAATACCCCGATCCCATTCCAAGTTAGTAGTGGCCAAAAGAGGATCGAGATCAGAATAATGGCGACAGAGAGAGCAAGATTTAGTTTGCCCTCATATTTTATTATCACAAACTAACTAGTTTTTGCCAATGATCTGGCATTTAGAATATTCACCTATTCATAGGCGGCTCAATCTCTCCTGAAAAGAAGAATCTATCAATCTCATCCCTGCGTCAAGATGCAATGCTTCAATCAATCCTGTCCATATCTAGTAGGCATTTCGACACATCATAAGCGACAATAGAACCGGCACGCTATCTACTTGCTATTGATAGATAATGCAAATACCGCTGCTCATACTTTAAGTTTGAAATCTCTTTCAAAATCAGTCCCGAGAAAAACAAAACAATCGAAACCGAAACAAAGACTGTAGAGATCACCAAAGTTGGAATTTTAGTGACCAAGCCAGTAGTCAAATATTCTGCATAAGGGATGAGGAAGAGCACCGCGGCAACAGAAGCCGAGGCCAGGCTAATAGGCAAATACAGCCGAAGTGGGAATTCACGATGCAATAAGCGCAAAGCAAAGATTAAAATCTTCCAACTATCCACATATGTTGATAATTTACTCTCTGAATTTACTCTTGCTCTGACTTTTGTAGGAAAATCTGCAACAGGCAAACGCATTCTAGCTGCATAAATAGTCAACTCTGCTTCAATCTCAAATTCCGCACTCACCAACGGAAATGTTTTCACAAGACGACGAGAAAAAATCCTCAGACCAGAGAAAACGTCGCGAGTTTGAACGCCAAAAACAACACGGAAAAACGACGTGAAGAAAACATTCCCGAAGCCATGTCCCCTACGGAAATAGGATGTTCCCAGCCCTGTAAACCGATCACCAGTCATGAGATCAAATCGATCTCTTCGACAGCATTCAATCGCCTTAGGCAAGAATGAAAGGTCATACGTATTATCTCCATCCACCATCACAAATAAATTTGCTTCAACGTCTCGCAATAAACGACGAACTGCATTTCCTTTCCCCTTTGCTTTCTCATACAAAACAACAGCACCAGCCGCACGAGCCACCTCAGCTGTGCGATCTAGAGAATGATTATCACAAACATAAATGCTGGATTCAGGGAATAAATCCTGAAGCTCAGTCACAACCAAGCCAATAGATTCCTGCTCATTAAAACAAGGAATTACAAAGGCAACTTCTTTCATTTAATCCCTCAATCAATTAAGTTTTAACCTGCCTTTGTCTCAGGATTGCTTCTGTTGCTTCACGCCAGCCAATTCACCAGCACCACCTTTCGCCTTAATAACCTCTTCCAAACCAGCAAGATCTTCATCCGTGATCTTGGTCTGCATTGGGCAGTGCTTGGGACCACACATCGAGCAGAACTCGGCCTGCTTGTAGATGTCAGCCGGCAGAGTTTCATCGTGATATTCCTTCGCCCGCTCTGGATCTAAAGACAACTCAAACTGCTTGTTCCAATCAAAGTTATAACGAGCCTTACTCAGCTCATCATCACGATCACGAGCACCAGGACGATGACGGGCGATATCAGCAGCGTGGGCTGCAATTTTGTAAGCAATCAGCCCCTCGCGCACATCCTCAGCATTGGGAAGACCAAGGTGCTCCTTAGGCGTCACATAGCAAAGCATCGCTGTGCCATGCCAACCGGCCATCGCCGCACCAATCGCTGAGGTGATGTGGTCATAGCCAGGGGCGATATCTGTGACCAACGGGCCGAGCACATAGAAAGGCGCCTCATTGCACTCTTCCATCTGCTTTTTCACGTTGAACTCAATTTGATCAAGGGGCACATGGCCTGGACCCTCCACCATCACCTGCACGTCATGCTTCCAAGCCCGGCGGGTGAGCTCTCCCAGCGTTTTCAGTTCAGCCAGCTGGGCCGCATCGGAGGCATCGTGCTGGCAACCAGGGCGGAGTGAATCTCCTAGGGAGAAAGTGCAGTCGTAGCGCTTAAAAATCTCGCAAATATCGTCAAAGCGCGTGAATAAAGGATTCTGGCGGTGGTGATACAACATCCACTGGGCCAAAATTCCGCCGCCTCGGCTCACAATTCCGGTCAGGCGTCCCTTCACTTTGGGGAGATGCTCGATCAACAGGCCAGCATGAATCGTTTGGTAATCAACGCCCTGTTGGCAATGCTTTTCGATGATGTGCAGAAAGTCATCTTCATCGAGTTTCTCGATCGAGCCATGCACACTTTCCAAGGCCTGATACACAGGCACCGTGCCAATCGGAACGGGTGATGCGCCAATGATCGCCGTACGCACTTCATCCAGATTCACGCCACCGGTGGACAGATCCATCACGGTGTCAGCGCCATATTTCACGGCCAACTTCAGCTTGTTCACCTCCTCTGCTGCATCCGATGCATTCGGAGAGGCACCAATGTTGGCGTTCACCTTGCATTTGCTGGCAATGCCGATCGCCATCGGCTCCAGATTGGTGTGATTCACATTGGCGGGAATAATCATCCGACCCCGCGCCACCTCTTCCATCACGAGGGATTCCGGAAGGTTCTCGATCGTGGCCACATAGGCCATCTCTTCCGTCACCACACCCTTACGGGCGTAATGCATCTGAGACACATTGGCCTGGCCCTTGCGAGCGGAAACCCATTCAGTACGCATGTCCTTGGCAGCAGCGGAATTGCCAGGAGCCGACTTAACAGCCGAAGATCACATCATTCACTTCCCTGCGCCGGCATGACCCGGATCAAGTTCAGAGGGTGTGATCTCAGCCCCAGCGATCAAAAAAAGCCAGGGCACCCCTAGTGGTCTTTGAAAGCTAGCAACGCATTTCAGGTCTGACCCACTTCTGGTTTCAGGGCTGCAAGCCATTCAGGGCAGCAGCCACCACACGGTGATCATCGTCCTGCTGCAACGGCTGAAGCAGCGCTCTCGCTTCGGAACCGTTGGCATCTCCGGCCTGCTCACGCACCACCCGAGCCAAAATTTCCGCCCCGCTCACCCGCACGGTTCCGTCGGCGTCTGCGATCGCTTGCCTGCCGAGATCCAGCAGCCAAGAGGGGTTGATTCCAGGTTGCTCAGCCAAAGCAGAAAGAATGCTGCAGCGCACCAGCCAAGCGCCATCCTTGGCGAAGCTGTCGCGCAACAGGGGCCAGGCCCGCTCCACCCCATAGCTCGCCAAGGCATTCGCCGCTTCAGCCCGCACGTTGGGATCGTCATCAGCCAGCAGCAAGCGGCTCAGCACCTGCCAGCCCTGTTCATTGCGCCGATAACCCAGGCCACTGCAGCTCAAAGAGCGCACTAAAAACGCCTGTTGCTCACTTCCGAGGATCAACAGGGGGATCACAACACTGTCGTTATCGGAATCGGGAAGCGCTCGCAGCTTGGCGAGGGCTGGCATCGCTTGCACTGGATCACCCGAGGCGATCGCTGCACGCAACTCCTCAGGGTTGGGTGCGGTCTGTTCAGGGGTGCTAGCCATCTCAATCCTCCTGAGAACGGGTGGTGCGCAAGGCGATCAACAACTGATGGCGGCGATGACGACGGCCCACCACTGCATGGATCACCAAACCAGATCCCACAAGAATGGCAGTGAGAGCTTGCCAGCGGTCGGGACCTTCTCGCTGCAGCATCGCCGACACTCCAAGCAGCACCATCAATGGCGCCGCCAGTGACAACACGGTGTGGATCCTTGTCCTGGATTGACGGCTCATGGTGTGGGAGTCCAAGCCAACATCGCAGCGGTCAACACCTGCACCCCCACGCCGAGGGCCCGCTCTTCAGGGTTGAAATGACCGTTATGAAGCGGTGCACATCCATCAGGACCCGCCACCCCCAGGCGAAACATGCTGCCGGGAACGTCCCGCAATAGTTCGGCAAAATCCTCAGCGCCGAGGGAAGGCTGTTCCAGGCGTTGCACATGCTCTGCCCCCAGTTGTTCAACGGCACTGCGCTCTAGCAAGGCGGTGAGGGCGGGGTCGTTGCGCACAGGGGGTGCAATACAGCGGTAGCGAACCTGAGCAGTGGCGCCAAAGCTCCCGCAAATGCCTTGCACCGTCTCCTCAATCCAGGCCGGTAAGCGTTCATGGAGATCCGCACACAGGCAGCGAACCGTGCCGAGGAGGGTGACCCGATCGGCGATCACGTTGAAGGCTTTGCCCCCCTCGATTTTCCCAAAACTGACCACCACTGGATTGAGGGCATCCAAGCGACGACTGATCGCCTCCTGCAATCCCGTCACCACCCGGGCTGCAATCCAAATCGCATCGAGGGATTGATGGGGCCTCGCTCCATGACCGCCTTCACCGATCACCTCAATTTCCAGTTCTCCCGCAGCCGCCGTCAAGCTGCCGCTGCGCACCCCGATCGTGCCCACCGGCAAGGTGGGAAACACATGCACGCCGAACAGGGCACTGAGCCCAGCGGTGGCACCATCAGCACGCATCCAGCGAGCCCCTTGGGCAAGCTCCTCAGCAGGCTGGAACAACAGGCGCATCCCCACTGGCAATGACAACTCCTGCGCCAACAAACGCGCAACTCCCAGGCCAATACAGCTGTGGATGTCATGACCGCAGGCGTGCATGACTCCCTGCTGCAAGGAGGCATAGGGCAAACCCGTGCGCTCCTCCACCGGCAGAGCGTCCATGTCCACGCGCAAGCCCAGCTGCGGACCGCTCTGCGGACCAAGCTCCGCCAGCACACCGGTGCGCCCCACCCCTTCACGAACACGCCAGCCGCACTGACGCAACTCCCCTGAAATCAGGGCCGCGGTCTGATGCTCTTCCCCACTCAATTCCGGATGGGAATGCAGATGGCGTCGCAACTCGATCAACGCGGGCAAGATCGCCTCAAGCCGGGCTTTAAGGAGAGGATTGGTGGTGGTGGTCATGGACTTTCCAAAGCCAGAAAACGCTGTAAATCAGCAACAGGTCGTGGAGGCCAACGACGCACCTCTAGCAACCAATCGGCTTCTCGATAACTCGGATCTAAGCCGGAAGCCGCGGCCCAGTTGCTTTCAGCCTCCCCCTTAGAGCCCCGGATCCAAAGAAGAGCACTCAAGCCAGCCCGCGCATCCGCAAACATTGGATAACGACGGATCAAGTTGCGCATCTCCCGCTCAGCCTCGTCAAAGGCTTCAAGTTGGTAGAGGGCCAACGCCCTGCTGGAGCGCGCCATGGCAAAACCGGGACGGGCCTCAGCAGCGCGCCCATACAGGGTTTCAGCGGATTCCCAATCGCCCTCGGAGCCGCGCACATTACCGAGGTTGTAGAGCGCAGAAGCATCTTGAGGATCCCGCTTCAAAATCCAGTTGTAATCCTGCTCGGCGTCCGTCCAGTGCTGCAAGGCCTCCTCAGCGGTGCCTCGATTGAGATGGGGGTCGGATTCTTCTGGTGCGAGCGCAATGGCCTTGGTTTGATCGGCGATCGCCCCCTCGGTGTCACCTAAAACAAGACGAACATTGCCGCGGTTGCTCCAGGCAGCCGCATCCTCTGGAGCCAGCTCCAGCACCCGATCCCATCCCTCAAGGGCCTGTTGCGGGTCGCCCTGACGGCTGAAACGCAGGGCCTGTTCAAACAATTCCCGGTGCTGATCCTTCGGAAGCGATTCAGCCAGAACCGGATCGGCCCCCAGGAACAGCACAACCCCGAAGGCAACCAACAACAAGGACAAACAACGCTTGAGATCGATGCTCATGCCGCATCTCCCTCGTCCGCCGGCCAGCCCAGATGGCCTCGGCCAGCGGCGGTGACCACCCGTCCACGGGGGGTGCGCTGAAGAAATCCGAGCTGAAGCAAATAGGGCTCCACCACGGCCTCCAGGGTGGTGGGATCCTCGCCAAGCGCCGCGGCCAAGGTGTCGAGACCGACGGGGCCGCCTCCATGGGACTGCAGCAACAACTCCAAAAGGCGACGGTCACTGGCATCAAGGCCCCGGCCATCCACACGATGCAGGGTGAGCGCTTCATCCACCAACTGCACATCGATGCAACCAGACACCTCCCGCACACAGGCCACATCCCGCACCCGGCGCAACAGACGATTCGCAATCCGGGGGGTGCCCCGACAACGGCGGGCAATCTCGGCACAAGCCTCAGGAGAAAGCTGCAAAGACAACAGACCAGCCGCTCGCATCACAATCGCTTGAAGATCCTCTTGTCCGTAGAACTCCAGTCGCTGAATCAGTCCAAAGCGATCACGCAGGGGAGAGCTCAGCGCGCCGGCCCGGGTGGTGGCGCCCACCAGCGTGAAGGGCGGCAACTCCAGGGCTCGCGTTCGCGCCGTACTGCCTTTGCCAACGGTGAGATCAAGGCGTCGGTCTTCCATCGCTGGATAGAGGAGCTCCTCGGCAACGCGGGTGAGCCGATGAATTTCGTCGATGAACAACACCTCCCTTGGCTGCAGGTTCACGAGCAGGCCAACAATGTCGCGGGGGCGCTCTAAGGCCGGAGCGCTGGTGATCCGGCAGGTGACCCCCAATTCTTCCGCCAAGACCATCGCCATGGTGGTTTTGCCCAAGCCGGGAGGGCCATACAGCAACACGTGATCGAGGGCCTCCGCCCGACCCATCGCGGCCTGAATGGCAATTCCCAGCACTTGCTTGAGTTCGCGCTGACCGATGTAATCGTCGAGTCGACGCGGCCTGAGACCGTCTTCCTTCGTGGCGCTTAACTCGGCCGAATCATCCTGTTGACGCGCTGCATCAACCACCCGCGACGGCTTCGGTCGGGGAGCTCCCTTGGAGGATCCAGCGTTAGAAGAAACAATCGCCATGGTCGCAGGGTACCGATAGCTGGATAAGGTCGGGAGACCGATCGGCCGTGGGGCCTGACGCGAGATGGGCAAGGGAGGCGGCAAAAAGAGTGCAGCGGCAAGAGCAGCGGCCAATCGCCTGCTGGCCGACAATCGGCTGGCCAGACACCAGTACGAAATCCTCGAAACCCTAGAAACGGGAATCGAACTTCTGGGGACCGAAGTGAAGTCGGTGCGCGCTGGACAAGCCAATCTGCGCGATGGCTTCTGCCTGATTAGACGCGGCGAACTGCACCTCCACAACGTTCATATCTCCCCGCACACCCACGCCAGCCGCTATTTCAATCACGACCCACTCCGGGTGAGACGCCTGCTCGCCCATCGCCGCGAAATCGACAAATTGCGGGGTCAGCTCGAACAAAAAGGACTCGCCCTGATCCCACTCAACCTCCGCCTGCAGGGATCATGGATCAAGGTGACCATCGGCTTGGGGAAGGGGCGCAAGCTGCATGACAAACGGGCCGCTGCCAAAGATAAGCAGGTCAAGAAGGAAACACGGGAGGCCATCGCCCGCTACTGACCCTTCAGCCCTTCTGGCTCAGCGGAGGGCTCTTGGACCGCTTGCTCTTGGGAAGATGGCTATTGGGAAACCTTCTCCTTCACGCCAGCTGGCTTCGGCCCAGGGGGTTCTGGCAGAGCCTCCACCGGTCCCTGCGCTCCAGTCGCCGGATCGGCAATCGGATTGATATCCACCCTTGGCAGCGGTTTCGACACGGCTCTCGGTGCAGGGGTCGGAGTCGGCAGATCAGCGCGACAGGACAAGGTCAACAGGCCGGATGCAACCCCTTCATTCGTCACGAGCACCTGCACAGGTGTGCCCACATCAGCCTCCAGCGTGACCACTCGCAAAGGGCCCCGTTCTGCCGCGACAGAGCCGTCAGCGGCATAGACGGTCATCTGCATCAACGGTGTTCCGTTAATGCCGAGCACCAACCGACGATTGGCCGGCACCTGAATGGAAATCAGGCGCGCGCTATCGGCTGGGACCCTACTGGACAGCACGGTGGCCATCTCGGCCCCTGCCTTCACCTTTTCAATCTTGACCTCCTCCAGACTGCGCAAGGCAGCGGCGTACCAAAGCTGCCGGAAGGGTTCTGGTGGCTTGGTACCCGTGGCTACACCCGGCAACAGGGTGTTGGCCGCCACGGAGACCAGCTGCTCCACCACCCTGTCATTCACCCCTTGCGCTACGAGGGCCTGACGTTGGGTCTGCCAATCTTTTGGATCGAGTTTCCCCAGGCGACGCCGCAGCCCTGGAGGCAGCTGCTCCACCCTTGCCAACCACTCGTTGGCCAACTCATTCCAAACCTGGCGAAGGGGAGCATCCTCGAGGGAATCACTGGGCAAGCGACCGCTCCGCTCCGGAAAACGGGCCAACAGGCTGGCATCCACAAGCTCCAAGAACCAGCTGCGGTCCACTTGCAACGCTCTCAATCGACTCAGCAGTTGTTGACGCTGATCCACTTCTGCCGGCGGCAAGCTGGCCGTCGGCGAGCGGCCCACCACATCACGCTCGGTGGAGGGGACGCCAGACGGGGCGTTGCCCCGGCTGAGGAGGAACCAACCGATGGCCGTGCCCACCACCGCTGACATCAACAGGGCGATCACCACGGGCCATAGCCGTCCTTCCGCCGCCATTTGGCGCTCATCGGCGCGCTGACGCCGGCGAGGCTCAGGAGACGAGGGGCCAACAGCCTGCGGCTCCACGGCAGGACGTTCAGGAGTGGGCAGGAGCACAGGCGCCAGCACAACCGTTCGATCCGAACTCGGCATGGGCCCCGTCGATTCCGGCATGGGAACCGCTTTCAAGGCCTGCAAGACCTCCGCGGCCTGCTCAAAACGGCGACCTGGCAGCTCGCTCAGCATCCGTTCCAACACGTCGCGGAAGCCCTCATGGAGTTCGAGGTCTGGGGGGCATGACCATTCACTGGCATCAGCGGGCAGCAAGGCCTCCGGGGCCCGTCCACTCAGCAGAGTCAGTGCGGTCACGCCAAGAGCATGAACATCCATCCAGGGAGCAGCCAGCTCGCCGCGGCCTTGTGCCCTCGGGGCATAACTAGCCGTTGCTCCTAGGAGCGGGGCGGTGCCGAGTTTTTGAAGCAGGCCAAAATCCAGCAACACTGGCAGCCCATCCTGATCCCGGCGAAGAAGGTTGCTGGGATTGATATCTCCATGGACCAGTCCTTTGCCATGGAGAACGCCTAACACTGGAAGAAGCTGACGCAACAGCAACAGCACTTCACCGCCACCGAACACCAGCTGACGCTCACGCCGCTGCTGCTGGATTTGGCCAAAGCTGGATCCTTCCTGCCACTCCCTCACCAGCCAGAGCGAATCCAATTCCTCCAGCAGTCCTCCGAAGCGTGGAATCAGCGGGTGAAGAACCGATTGCATGGCCGGCAAAAGCTGGCGAAAGCGGTCTTGCGCATCAGGATCCTGCAGCTGCCGCAGTGCCACTGGCGCATCTAAGGCCAACACATCCGTTCCACGCCAAAGCTGCCCCTGGGGTGCGGACGTGTTTGACGTCAGACATTGATCCAAGCGGTAGCGCTCAGACAGCAGCGTGCCGATCACAACGACATTGCCTAAATGGGCTGATGCTAGGGCGAGTTTTGGGAAAGCACCTGCAGCCTGGCCTCCCTAAGGTCACTATCTCGTGCATCAACCCGCCATGGACTCCGGCACGCTGATCCGCCGGCTGATGGACGTGCGTCGCACCAGCGAAGTGTTGATTGAGCCGCTTGAGGCCGAAGATCTCTGCCTCCAGGGCATGGCCGATGCGAGCCCCCCTAAATGGCATCTCGCACATACCACCTGGTTTTTCGAAACCTTTGTTCTGATCCCCCACTGCCCTGGGTACGAGGGGGCCGATCCCCGCTGGAACTACTTATTCAATTCCTATTACGAAGCGGTGGGCCCTCGGCAACCCAGACCGCAGAGGGGTTTACTCAGCCGGCCACCGATGAAAGAGGTGATCGCTTGGCGCCACAAAGTGGACCAGGCCCTGGAGGACCTGCTGCAAAGCAACGGCGACTCCCCTTCCCCCTGGCTGGAACTCGTGGAACTGGGCCTTCAGCACGAGCAACAGCATCAGGAGTTGATGTTGATGGATCTTCTCGATGCTTTCAGCCGTCAGCCCTTGGAACCGGCCTACCGAACGGATTGGCCGGAGCCCGAAGGCTCTTCTCCTAAGGGAACAACAAACAACGGGACAGCTCCCGTTTGGCTGCCCTGTGCAGGGGGCCTGGTGGAGATCGGCCAGGAGATCGAGCAAAACAGCACCCGCAAGGCCCACCCCTTTCATTTCGACAATGAGGAACCCCGTCATCGCGTTTGGCTCGAGCCCTATGCCCTAGCGGATCGCTTGGTGAGCAACGGCGAGTACAAGGCCTTTATCGCGGACGGCGGCTATGAACGCCCCGAACTCTGGATGAGTGAAGGCTGGGCCATCCGCTCAGAGCGGCAATGGCAAGCACCGCGCTATTGGCGCCAAGAGTGGGATGAACAGAAGCGTGCTCAACAACAGCGAGACCCGTCAGCCTGGGCCTGGGAATTCACCCTGGCAGGCCGCTGCCCGTTGGAGGCCCATCGCCCGGTACGCCATCTCAGCTGGTTTGAAGCCGATGCCTATGCACGCTGGGCTGGATCTCGCCTACCAACGGAGGCCGAGTGGGAAATGGGCGCCAAGGAGCAGGGGCCTCAGCTCAAGCAAAGTCATGCTGAACTTTGGCAATGGACAGCCAGTCCCTACCGGCCTTATCCCGGATTTCAGCCGGCCCAAGGAGCCGTTGGCGAGTACAACGGCAAGTTCATGACCTCCCAATTCGTGTTGCGAGGCAGCAGTCAGCTCACCCCTGATGGCCATGCCCGCAACACCTACCGCAACTTTTTTGCTCCCTCTAGCCGCTGGATGGCGGCTGGCCTGCGCTTGGCCCGATGACCACCACCTCTCAACAGACCCATTACACAACCGATCAAAAAACAGAACTGATCGACCTCCATCCGCCAGCAGCGGATATGGAAAAGCTCGTCAGGATCGGGCTCAACCGTTGTCCCCGCCAGCTGCCGGCCTGGTTTCTCTATGACGAGGAGGGGTCACGCCTGTTCGATCGCATCTGTGAGCAACCCGAATACAGCCTGACTCGCACCGAAATTGCCCTGCTCGAGTCGTCTGCCCCAGAGATTGCGGCCGCCATCGGCGAAGGGGTGATCGTGGAATTCGGTGCTGGCAGCGCCCAAAAAGTAGGCCCTCTTCTCGAGGCAGCCCATCCCGCCGCCTACGTGGCCCTGGACATCAGTGCCGAGCATCTACGCAAAGCCACCACAGCTCTGCAACAACGCCACCCAAGGGTGCCAATGCTGGGCATTTGCTGCGATCACAGCACGCTTTCATCCCTGCCTGAGCACCCATTGCTGCGAGAGCAACGGCGGATCGGCTTCTTCCCTGGCAGCTCGCTCGGCAATTTTGAACAGGACGATGCCGTGCGCGTGCTGCGCCAGTTCAAGCAGTTGCTGAATGGGGGACCTCTCCTTCTTGGTCTTGACCAACCCAAGAGCAAGGTCCGCCTCGAAGCGGCCTACAACGATGCCGCTGGGATCTCAGCCGCCTTTGCACGCAACTTGCTGCATCGCCTCAATGCCGATTTGGGAGCAAATTTTGACCCCCAAGCCTTTTCCTACCAAGCGGATTGGCAAGCCGAGCAACACCGCGTGCAGATGGCCTTGATCAGCCGCTGCGATCAAGTGGTCAGGATCGCCGGTGAGCGTTGGAGCTTCCAATGCGATGAACCCCTGATCACCGAATACAGCCTCAAGTACAGCCCTGAACGCGCTGTTGCGTTAGCGCAACGGGCCGGATGGCGCTGGCTGCGGCGCTGGCATGATCCAGAGGATGATCTCTCCTTGCATCTTTTAGAGCCCACAGACTGAGATCCAAACCTTCATCCCTGCTGAGCCATGAGTCGCGACGAGCAACGGGCCACCGTCCGCCTACAACGTGAAACCCTGATCGAAGAGCTGGAAACGGTCTACCGCAATGCCTTTGATCGCCTAGGCGCACTCGAGCTTGGCGAAGGATCGGTCGCCCGTCTCACCCAGCTGTTGCTGCGTTCACGGGAAGGGGCGATCAATCCGCTCGAGCAGGAGATCGAAGCTCCATTGATCACGCGCGCACCGGATCAAATCCCATGAGCCCCTCCTGGCTTGACAACCTCGAACGCAGCTTGGAAGAACGGCTTGAGCAGTTTTTGCGCAGCAATCCAAGCCAAGATCAACTCCTACGCGAACAACACCTGCAGGACCGCCAACGGGATCTTCACAACCGTCGCGGGCAACAGCAACTCCAAGCGAGAGAATTGCGCCGACAACTGCTCACGCTTGCGGAACAAGTACAAGCCTGGACACAGCGTGGAGAGAAAGCACGTAGGGCTGGCGCCCTTGAACTGGCGCAACGGGCGGATCAGCACGTTGTCGCCCTAATGCAGCAAGGTCGTGAACTCTGGGAAGAGTTGGAGGCGCTTGGCCTTCAATTCGCCGAACTCGAAGAGCAGCTCAACAGCCTGAAAACTCAGGAAAAGCAGTCAACATCTCGGCGAAGCCTTGATGAGGACTGGGCCCTCTTCGAAGCACAGCAAGAGCTCGAAGCACTGAGGCGCAACAAAGGGCTCAGCTAAGAGGGCCTCAGCTCATCGCAAGTGAGATCTCTCTCGATCAAGCCTTCGGTGCGGGTGGCTCGAGGCTCACATTTTCAGGCGGTGGAGTGGGGTCTGGATCAGCAATCAGCATGTGCTGAAGCACGATCTCAGGACGCTCACTGTCACGCCAACGGATGCGATAAGCGGGCATCTTGGTGCCTCGGCTCGTGGTCTGCTCCACGGGCTCCATCACCCATCCGCGACGGGACCGCCCCTGCGGATTGCGCTTGACCACCGCATCGGCGTGTTTGAAGCGGAAACCTACGCGCTCACCACTCATGGGAATTGGACCCTGCCACTGGGTTTAATTATCCATGCTGACAGGTCACCCCTCCGGTCGCATCAACGGAAAGGCAATCACATCCCGAATGGAGGGGCTATCCGTGAGCAGCATCACCAAGCGATCAATCCCGATCCCAAGTCCACCCGTGGGGGGCATCCCCACTTCCAGAGCCTGAATGAAATCCTCATCCACGCCGCTGGCTTCCACATCTCCTGCCGCACGGCGTTCCTGCTGGAGCTCCATGCGGCCTCTTTGATCCAAAGGATCCGTGAGCTCACTGAAAGCATTGGCCGTTTCACGGCCCACGATGAACAACTCAAACCGCTCCACCAGACCTGGCTTGCTGCGATGTTTACGCGCCAGGGGGGAAATTTCCTGCGGGTAATCGAGCACAAAGGTTGGCTGGATCAAATTGGGTTCCACCGCATGCTCAAACGCTTCGTTCAAGAGCCGTCCGACCGTGTCGGCCTTATCCGGTGCAGGGAGATTCGCGGCTCGCATCGCCTCCACAGCCGCCTCACGGGTCTGGAAAGAGGCGAAATCCAGTCCGGTGGCCTCCTGCACAAGTTCATGCATCGTGGCGCGCCTCCAGGACGGCGTCAGGTCCACCTCCACGCCCTGGTAGCTGATGCGGGTCGTCCCGCAAACCTGCTCACAAACCGAGGCGATCAGCTCTTCGGTGAGCGTCATCATGTCGTTGTAATCGGCATAGGCCTGATACACCTCCACCGAGGTGAATTCAGGGTTATGGCGCGTGCTCACCCCTTCGTTACGAAAGATCCGCCCGAGCTCATACACCCGTTCAAATCCACCCACCACGAGCCGTTTGAGGTGGAGCTCCGTGGCAATCCGCAGGTAGAGAGGCAGATCAAGGGTGTTGTGATGCGTGATGAACGGTCGCGCTTCAGCTCCACCGGCTTCGGATTGCAAAACCGGTGTTTCGATCTCTAGGAAATCGCGTTCGTCCAACCAACGGCGGATCGCACTGACGGCCATCGCTCGACGCCGGAAGGTCTCACGAGACTGCGGCGTGACGATCAAATCCAAATAGCGCTGGCGATAGCGCTTCTCCACATCGGCGAGGCCATGCCATTTATCTGGCAGGGGCTGCAGCGACTTGGTGAGCATCTGCCATTCGCTCACCTTGACGGACAGTTCACCGCGATCAGTGCGGCGCAAGATGCCGTGAACCCCAATCAGGTCTCCTGCATCCACCAAGGAACTGAGCTGAGCGAAGCTGTCTCCCAGCGTTGCTTTTTCGAGAAACAACTGGATCGTTCCCGTTTCATCCGCAAGCGTGAAGAAGGCAAGCTTGCCCATCACCCGGCGCGTCATCACCCGACCAGCCACCGAAACCTTTAGGTCTCGCTCGGTACCGTTCGGGAGATCTGCATGATCGGCTTGCAAGCGAGCCATGCGATCGGTGAGATCAAAGCGCAACGCATACGGCTCTTGCCCCTGTTCTTTGAGAGCATTCGCCTTCTCCAAGCGGGTCTCACGAAGTTCAGACAAGAGAGAAGAAGCAGTCGGGCGCCATCCTGCCCCGCGACGGGGACGAGAGCGAGCGGATTACGCCAAATTCTCAAACTGCTGCCGGTGCTCCCGCGGGCTCACCCATGCGTTGAGACGCGTAGCCAATCCCTCTCACCGTGAGAATCAATTCAGGATTGCGAGGGTCGGGCTCAAGCTTGCCGCGCAAGCGTGCGACATAAACATCAACGACCCGGAGGTCGGCTGCACGTCTGGGCGGATAGCCCCAGAGCTGCTCCAGGATTTCAGCCCTAGGAACCACATGACCTGGCTCCCGAAACAGCAACTCAAGGAGGCTGAATTCTGTGTAGGTAAGAGCGATCCGCTCGGTTCCTCGGTTCACCTGACGGCGATTGGTATCGACCACCAGGTCTCCAACTCGCATCACCCCTTGGCCGCTGGGAATCTCCCGTGGCTCAACGGTGGCGGAGCCAGAGCCAACCCGCCTCAAAATCGTGGAGATGCGGGCTTCCAGCTCCTTTGGACTGAAAGGTTTTGGCAGATAGTCATCGGCTCCGAGGTCGAGGCCAGCGACGCGTTCAGAAATCGATTCCAGCGCCGAGAGAAAAATAATGGGGACGCAGGATTCCGCTCTCAGGCGCCTGCATACAGCAAAGCCGTCCATTTTGGGAAGCATGACATCGAGCACAACGAGGTCTGGAGCTTCGTTGTGGAACATCTCCAACGCTTCCTCTCCGTCCTCAGCGGAAATGACGTTGTAACCAGCTAATTGCAGACGCATCAACAGAACCCGCCTGACTGCGGGCTCGTCGTCAACCACAAGAATGGTTCCTTTTACAGAAGGCCCATCTGTGGGCATCGCAACACAATGTGAAGAGAAGCGACTCTACCGGTCAGCGCAAACGGTTCGTGAGTGACAAAAAGCTATCGACTCAGGCTTTCGATTGTCTTTATGTTTTCAATTCAAGGCAGTGAATGGCTCCCTTAGGGCCAGCGCGCCTCTGAATAACGGTTCCACTGTTCAGCAGCGGTACGCACCGCCTCCTCACTACTGATCTGACCCAACATCGCCCTCTGAAGCTGGGTGTAAACGATGCTTTGCAGTCGCTTCACCCCTGGCGTCGCAGGCACCAGGACCCTCGCTCCCTCCAGCGTCTTGGCCGACAGAAGCCTCGCCTCTCGAATTTGAGCCTGCTCGGGAGTGGCAGGTCGCTCGGCTTCAAGCTCAGCACGGACATGCCTGAGAGCCGCCAGGGAGGAGGGCAACACTCTGGCCTCGCGCGCAAAGCGCGCTTGGTTCGGTCCGTTGGTGAGATCCAGGGCGAATGACAACGCTTCTTGAGGTCGCTGACTCTGGCGAGGAACAGCGAGCGTCATCAAAGCCACGTTGGCGGTGCCATCGTCTCCTGTGAGAGGCGGTTGAGGGATGGTCACCGCCGCCACTCCAGGGGCATTGGTCTGAATGCTGCGTAAAAATTCAGCCCCACTGGCCAGCAAGGCAAGCTCACCACTTTGGTAGAGCTCAATCGCCCGGCGCTGCCCCTGACTGACCACTTCCCGAGGGAGAAGCCCCTCTCGATACAAATCAGTCCAAAACGCAAACGCCTTGCGCCCCTCTGGCGAATCGAATCCAGCGCGCTGTTGCTCATCGAGCAAAACGACCCCCATCTGAACCATCGACTCCAGCAATTCAGCGGAATCGTCGGGCACGGCCGTGACAAACAGCCCGTAGCGTCCCGTTCGCTCTCGGATGCGGCGGGCGAAGGCGGGGACATCCTCCCAACGACGGGGTGGCTCTTTCACGCCAGCTTGTTGAAGCAGCTGCTGGTTGACCAGGCTGAGGCGGACCGTGAGATACCAGGGCACGGCAATCTGGCCCGCCTTTGGATCGCGCGCGGCACGCCACACCGAAGGCAAATAACGCTGAGCGGCATCGGGCGGCAACAGCGGCGTGAGATCGGTCAACCCACCCTTACTTGCCAAATTGGCCGCGAAGGGGGGATTGAGATTCACCACATCCGGAGCGGTGCGCGCAAACACGGCAGCCAGAAGCTTCCGTTCCACCGAGCCCCAGGGCAGGTCGGTCCAACGCACCGGCGCATCGGGATGCTCATCATCCCAGCGATCAATCACCTGTTCCATGTAGGTGTTGAATTTGGGCGCTAGTTGCAGCGTCCAAAGCTGGAGAGCTCCTTCTGGAGCGGCGGCACGCCGGCATCCCCCCATCAGCAAAGACGTGCTGACAACGGCCAAGGCGAGCCACCTAAAGCGATGGGACCTATGGCGATGAGAAGTGTGCTGAATCATGCGGGAGTGCGCCGTCGCCAGATCAGAAGTTGCCAAGACCCAATCATCGGGGCCATCAGGCCCGTCATCAGGCCTTGAGCCAAACAGGTGTGTAATGCAAAGGCTTGGGCCAAAGGAGCATCCACACCCTGAACCAACAGCTGCGCCCAGAGGCTCAACCCCAGCAACATCGTGCCGATCCAAGCCAGCAGACCCAAATTGAGACTGCGTTGAATCGGTCGGCCCCGCCGCCCAAGCCGTCCCCACCACCAGCCCAACAGCATCAAAGCGGGCACCTGACTGACATCTCCCACACTGAGGCCATCCAGGACCAATCCCATTGCCGCGCCCGCGATCACTCCCGATACCGGTCCATCCACCAGAGCCCATGGCAACAGCCACAGCACCGCCCAGCTCGGCAAGACACCTCCCAAGCTCAGCCATGACGGTGCCGCCAAGCTGATCAACGGCACCAACAATCCGGAGGCAACACAGATCGGTTGGCTGTGAAGACGAGCCATCGATCAGCGCCGACTCACCTGCACCCAGTCGATCGCATCCGGAGGCGCAATCAACTGAACCAGGGCCGTGGGAGCTGGAACCGCTCTGGAGTTCAAGGACTGCACAACGGCCACAGGAAGGTTTGCAGGCAACAGAGTGCTGGCCGGGGAGGTGCTCACCAAATCACCAGGACGGACCTTCACGTCTTTATCGATGAATTTCAGTTCAGGACGGGCCGTGCCCATTCCCACCAGGAGGGCATGTTGACGGGTCCGAGGCACCCAAACGCCGACACGACTTCCCGGAGCGGTGAGCAAGCGCACAAGGCTTGTCGCTGGCGTGGCACTTTGCACGCGGCCAATCAATCCACCCGGACCGCTCACCGCATCCCCTTGTTTGATGCCATCCAGCCCCCCCTTCCCCAGCACGATTTGCTGCCACCAGCCCTCAGGCGTTCGGGAGATCACGGCAGCAGAAATCGCCCCTTGGGCACCTTGACGATCCAACGAAAGCAAACCCCTCAAACGGGCGTTATCCACCTCAAGCAACTGCAAACGCGTGGCATCGTCCTGCTGCTGCGCTGACTGAACCCACTCTTTCTGAGCTGAGCCTGGCCAAAACGGACGCGTGAGCAAGGCGTAGGCATCCGCGAAACCGGCGCCCTTGCTCCAACGCACCATCCCCAGCACGCCAAGCAGAGCCAGCCAAGGCCAAATTCGTTTCAGGCTCCGGGAACGCGTTCCCTGCGGCCACGGCGAGGAGCCCATCGGAATTAGAGGCTCGAGGCAGAGCGAACGAATTCAGGGGTATCCAAGACACGCTGCAGGCGCTTGTAATCCTCCAGCACCTGTCCGCAGCCATTCACTACACACAGCAGCGGATCTTCCGCCACGTGGGTGAAGATCCCGGTTTCATGGCTGATCAGATCACTAATCCCCCTCACCAGAGCCCCACCGCCCGCGAGCATGATTCCGCGATCGACGATGTCTGCGGCCAGCTCAGGGGGAGTGCGTTCAAGCGTGCGCTTCACCGCCTCAACAATCACGTTGAGGGGCTCAGCAATCGCCTCACGAAGATCACCCGCTTGGAGCTGAATCGTGCGCGGCAAACCAGACAAGAGGTGCAAACCACGCACATCCATCACGGTCTGGTCGAAGTCGTTGTCTGGAAACGCAGAGCCGATTCGAATCTTGATGTCTTCGGCCGTGCGCTCACCCACGACGAGGTTGTGAACCTTTTTGAGATGGACGCCAATCGAATCGCTTATTTCATCACCAGCAACGCGAACGGATTCACTCAGCACGGTGCCTCCGAGGCTGAGCACCGCCACTTCGGTGGTTCCACCACCGATGTCCACAATCATCGTGCCGACGGGCTCTGTCACCGGCAGCCCAGCACCAATCGCCGCAGCCACGGGCTCATCGATGAGATGCACTTCTCTGGCACCGGCCAGGCCCGCCTCACGCACGGCGCGGCGCTCCACACCCGTCACACCACTTGGGATGCCCACCACCAAACGCGGCGCAATGATCCCGCGCCCCTCATTGCCTTTTTGAATGAAGCTTTTGAGCATCTGCTCAGCCGCATCAAAGTCCGCGATCACGCCATCACGTAGGGGCCGAACGGCACGAATGTTCCCGGGCGTCCGGCCCAGCATCAGCTTCGCTTCATCACCGACGGCCAGGGGCACTCCCCTCTCCAAATCAATCGCCACCACAGAAGGCTCTTGCAACACGATCCCCTTTCCGGAGACGTAAATCAGGGTGTTGGCAGTGCCGAGGTCGATACCGATGTCACGGGAGAGTTGAAATCGACGAAAAAGCACTGGCTGTGGCACAAGTCGCCGAATCTTAGGAGGGGTGTCATGCTCTGACTCATGCATCGCCTGATCCATCGGCTGATACATCCGGCGCTGAGGGTGGAACTCCTTAAAAGCAGCCACGTCAACCGTGGCGCATCATTGATCCACACAGAACAAGACCTTTATGGGTGTCAATTCCGTAACCCTGGTCGGCCGCGCCGGCCGAGATCCCGAAGTTCGTTACTTCGAATCGGGAAGCATGGTGGCCAACCTGACCATTGCCGTGAATCGCCGCAGCCGCGACGACGAACCAGATTGGTTCAACCTTGAGATCTGGGGCAAACAAGCCCAGGTTGCCGCCGATTACGTCAAAAAAGGATCACTCCTGGGCATCATCGGCAGCTTCAAATTGGATCGCTGGACCGATCGCAACAGCGGTGAAGAACGCAGCAAGCCTGTTGTTCGCGTTGATCGCCTCGAACTCCTCGGCTCCAAACGCGACAGCGAAGCGGGCTCCGGTGGATTCGGGGGAGGCAGCCCGAGCGACGAAGAAGTTCCCTTCTGAAACAGGGGCCCACGGCGACCGGCGAATTCCTCGCATGGAGGGGCTCAACACAGCCGGGCGCCGGCGCCTATCCGCTGGTTAGTCGGCCGACTGGCGGCGACGCCAAATCCTGAGGGCCAGCCAGATCCCACCAGCCAAAACGGCAATCACCAAGCCCACCTTGATCACCTTGGAGACAGGGTCGATCCAGACCTCAACATTGCTGTAACCCTCACCAAGAACCATCCCAGCGATGGTGAGCAACAGCGTCCAGATCAGGCTGCCAGCCGTAGTCCAAATCAAAAATGGCGCCATCGGCATCAACTCGATTCCTGCGGGAACCGAAATCAAAGTGCGAATGCCTGGCACCAACCGTCCCCAAAACACGAGGGCCGTGCCGTAGCGGCTAAACCAGCGGCGACTCCGCGCCAACTCCTCAGGGCTAATGCCGATCCAGCGGCCATGGCGCTCAAGCCATTGTTCAATGCGTTGTTCATTGATCAAACGGCCGATGCCATACCAAGGCAACGCCCCCAGCACCGTTCCAATCAAACCCGCAAGCACAACGGGGACGAATTGCAGTTGCCCTTGCTGCACATAAAAGCCTCCCAAAGGCATGATCAGCTCAGAGGGAATAGGCGGAAACAAATTTTCGAGAAACATGGCCGCAAAAATGGCGCCATACCCCAACCATTGATTTGCCTCGACGGCCTGTCCAATCAGCTCTGGAAGCTGGGTAATCAGTTCAGACAGACCCATCAACATCGACAACAAAGTTTTGCCAGTATTTCACACCTTGCGGCCAAGCGACATCCCCAATTGGGCTGTGATTCAGGCATAGGAATTATCCGTAGCAGAAAGAGAAGCCCCTTCACCTACGTACCAACAAGGCATTATTCCAGACGAAAGAGTTCGAGCCTATTCTCAAAATCAGAGCAAGAGACAGCGCACAAAACAGTAATCAAATAGCTCCGATTAGAATAATTTAGACAATCCTTGCAACTACTGACTATACGTTTCATTCATCAAATAAATAAAGAGTTTTAGCCCGCGACAAGGCGACATCGAAATCCATTCAATATCCACCAGCAGGGCGTCTATAGGACAAGCAAGCATTTGAATCAATAATCTATTAAGTGGCACCAACTAGAGCCAATTTTTAAATTTAAAGCAAACCGAAGGCACAAAAATCACTCTCCTAGACGATGGTCCACAATAACAAGGCAATAAAAAAGGGCTGCAATTGCAGCCCTCAATCAAATTAAAAAAGATCAATAACGATAGTGATCTGGCTTATAGGGGCCTTCAACAGGAACGTTGATGTAATCGGCCTGATCTTTACTCAATTCGGTGAGTTTGCAACCAATCTTCTCAAGATGGAGGCGAGCTACCATCTCATCGAGGTGCTTAGGCAGCACATACACCTCTTTGCCATATTCGTTGCCCTTGGTGAACAACTCAATCTGAGCCAACACCTGATTCGTGAATGAGTTGCTCATCACGAAACTAGGGTGACCAGTGGCGCATCCCAGATTGACGAGACGACCTTCGGCAAGAAGAATAATTTTGTTACCGCTTGGCAAGGTGATGTGATCCACCTGAGGCTTGATGTTGTCCCACTCATAGGACTTGAGCGAGGCCACATCAATCTCGTTGTCGAAGTGTCCGATATTGCAGACGATCGCTTCGTCCTTCATCTTCACCAGATGCTCATTGCGGATCACCTGGTAGTTGCCGGTTGCGGTCACAAAGATGTCCATCTGATCCACCACATCCTCGAGGCGAACCACCCGGTAACCCTCCATCGCAGCCTGCAAAGCGCAAATGGGATCCACTTCAGCAATGCAAACGGTGGCACCGAGGCCGCGCAATGACTGGGCTGAACCCTTGCCCACGTCGCCGTAGCCAACAACGAGGGCCTGCTTGCCAGCCACCATCACGTCGGTCGCACGCTTAATGCTGTCAACCAGAGATTCACGACAGCCATAGAGGTTGTCGAACTTGCTCTTCGTAACCGAATCGTTGACGTTGATCGCAGGGAAGGGAAGCTCTCCACTCTTCTGCATCTTGTAGAGGCGAGCCACGCCCGTGGTGGTCTCCTCGGTCACGCCCTGAATTTCAGCCTTGATACGGCTGTAGAAACTGGAATCCTTCGCCAGCTTCTTCTTGATCGAAGCGAACAGGAAGGTCTCCTCTTCGTTGGAAGGGTTGTCGAGCACGGTGATGTCCTGCTCAGCCTTGCTGCCCAACATCACCAGACCGGTGGCATCGCCACCATCGTCCAGGATCATGTTGGGCGTTCCACCATCACCCCACTCGAGGATGCTGTGGGTGTAATCCCAATACTCCTCAAGGGTCTCACCCTTGACGGCAAAGACGGGAATTCCACCAGCCGCCATCGCAGCCGCAGCATGATCCTGGGTGGAAAAAATGTTGCAGGAGGCCCAGCGCACATCAGCACCGAGCTCGACCAAGGTTTCGATCAGAACAGCGGTCTGAATCGTCATGTGCAAAGAGCCGGCGATCCGGGCTCCCTTCAAGGGCTTCTCCTTGCCGTACTTGGTACGCAATGCCATCAAACCGGGCATTTCGGTCTCAGCAATATCAAGCTCTTTGCGGCCGAAATCGGCTAAACCGATATCCGCAATCACGTAATCCTTTGCGACCTGAAGTTCGGCCGTTGCCGCGGCTGTTGCCACCATATTGAAAAGCTCCCTGGGGAGGATGTGAACGATAAATACTTCGGAGACGCCGAGGCTTCGGGCTCCCTTATCAGCCAATCTACAGATGAGACAAGGATCCTTGACGATCTCGAGGCCACAAAAGACCTTGGCCGGAGGTTGGCAGCGCGCCTTCAACCGAATGACATCGTGCTGCTAGAGGGACCCCTCGGTGCAGGCAAAACCTCTCTAGTGCAAGGCCTTGCCGAGGCTCTAGGGATCCAAGAACCAATCACCAGCCCCACCTTCGCGCTTGCTCAGCACTACCCCGAAGGAACCCCACCACTGATCCATCTCGACCTGTACCGGCTCGAGCAAGCTGTCGCAGCAGACGACCTCTTCCTTCAAGAAGAAGAGGAAGCCACGGCCCTCGGAGCCCTGCTGATGGTGGAGTGGCCGGAGCGGCTCAGCCTCGCCCTGCCTGACGCCTGGAGACTCATTCTCCGATACCAATCAGACGGCGAAGGGCGCTTGGCCACGATCCATGCTCCCCTCGCCGCCCAGCGAAGAGAGCGGAATCAACGCCCAAAATCATCAAACTGATCATCAACGCTGGCACCAAGGGCAAAAATCCAGCCGCGAGAGGCTCCGGGAGCCACTGCAAAGCAAACCCAAGCAGAATGAATTCTCCACAGAGGACAGAAAGCACTGCGGCCAAGGCAGAGAAACGCAAGCCGTAAACAGCTCCCACCATCACGGGGAACAGAAGGGCCAGACCGGAAAAGGCATGGGTCGCCAAGGTCAAAATCGCCTCGGGCGGTCGCAGGGCAATGCACAATCCAGCCACCGCCAGTGCCACCACCGCCATTTGGCCCACTCGAACCTGTTCGTTGAGGGACGCCTCAGGCCGCAGGTAGCGGCGATACACATCGCGCGTAAACATCGAAGACAAAGCCAGCAGCTGAGAATCGAGAGTCGACATAAAGGCAGCCAACGCTCCCACCATCACCAGACCGGTCAACCAAGACGGAGCAAAGCGAGCGAGCATCAGCGGCATGATCTGGTCAGCAGCGCGGCCGATCAAGTCGGGGAAAGCCCCATGCCCCCACACTCCAATCAACACCGGGCAGATAAAAAGAATCCCTGCAACCAGGGGATAAAGCACCATCGATTGCTTTAAAGAACGATCATCTTCGGCTGCAAAAAAACGCATCAGCATTTGCGGGAACATCGGCAAACACAATGGCCAAAGCAGCAAATAACTGAACCAAATCCTTGGCGTAAAAAAGTTATTTAGACCAGCACCAGAAAAGAGTTGTGGCTGCTCCTGCTGAAGCAGCTGGTTCACCTGAGTGAGACCACCCACGCCATGGGCCACTGCCACAAAAGCAAGCAACATCAGGCTAAACATCAGCACGCCCTGAAGCACATCCGTCTTGGCGACAGCATTCATGCCACCACCCACCACATACACAACGATTGCCACCGTGAGCACCGTGGCGCCTACTGGGAAAGGAATCGCTCCATTGGTGAGGGTTTCCAGCAGATATCCCGCCCCCAAGGGTTGCAATGCCAAATAGGGCAACGTGAAGAGGGTCATCACAACAAACACCACCAAGCGAATCGCCTCGCCCGGGAGCCGCTGGCCAATCAGCTCAGAGGGTGTAATCAACCCGTGTTCGCAACTGATGGCGCGCACACGGCAACCCAATGTTCCAAAACTGAGAGCAGCCAACCCTGTTCCTAGGGCCATCATCGGGTAATAAGCCAAGCCAATGCGGTATCCGGCACCGGCAAATCCCAGAAAGAAAAAGGCGCTGAAATTTGTAGCGATCAACGTGAAAAAGAGCAGTGTTGAGCGCAGCTTGCGATCGGCCAAAAAATAATTATCTGCACTACCGCCCAGCGAGGTTCTGTTGCTGCAACCAAGCCAAAGCAAGGCAAGGAGATAAATGACCAGACCCAGAAGGGCCACAAGCATCGTGGATGACATCGCTATGACCTCGCCAGGAAGGCTGCTGTCAGGGTCAACAGCGCTTGCACAACGATCAAAGCCAGCACCCAAACCGGCAAACCCAGCCACAAGCCCCCGCCGAGGGCTGCCCAGCGATGGATCCCCAACGCGGCAACACTCACTCCAATCACCGCGATCCACCCCCAATGGCGCGCCTTCGACCGAACCATGAACACTCCAGCCATCACTCCATCCTCATGGCTGGCCAGCCCCGCCTTGATCAAGCCTGATTGAGGAACTTAGCCACAGCCTCTGGGTCCGGTTGAGGATCAATGCCCCCGGCTCCAACGCAAACCAAAGCCCCGCAAGCTGCCGCATAGCGGACCATGCGTTCCACCATCGCGGAATCGCCAACATGGGACAGATCGGTGTGCCCAGATAAACCCACCAGTTGGTGAAGCAAGCCCGCGGTGAACGCATCTCCTGCACCCGTGGTGTCGACCACGCGCGCTGGTGTCAAAACCGGCATGGTTCCTGCATGGCCGGCGATCTGCCAACGCACGGGATTTCCGCCATCGGTGACGACCACATCGGGGCGCTGTGGAAGAACGGCCTGAATAGCCAAAGGATCATCGCTGTCAAACAACCAGAGAGCCTCCTCACGCGCAAGCTTGAGCAACGCCGCCTGATGCAGCAATGGCTTCATGGCTGACAAGGCGGAGGCATCAGGTCCTGCCGCAGGATCCGCCTCGGAGTCCCAAAAGGTGGGGCGCCAGTTCACATCCAAAGCCAGCGCAAGACCAGCCGCTTTTGCCTGAGCCAACACCCACTGCAAAGACTCAGCGGACGCCGTCGTCGCCAATGGAATCGTGCCCACTAACAACCAGCGAGCCTGCTTCGACACACCAGGCCAGACCAGTTCCAAGCCGGCACGATCCAACATCTGATCAGCAAACCCCAGGCTCTGATCTCCTGCAAAACCCTGAAAGACCCTTTCACCATTGGCATCACGTCGCACCAAGACCACCCGACTTGGTCGGCTTGGATCCGATTGAAGGGCTTGCACATCGACACCACGCCGCTGGAACAAGGCAAGAAATTCCCTACCGATCACGTCCTCACCGAGCCGACCAATCAGGCCTACGGGAGTGCCCAGCCGAGCCAGAGCACAGGCCACATTGGCAGGCGCACCACCCAAGCGATCATCACAAGATTCGGGCACAGCCGTCGCGGGATCCCCCCCCAGGGGGCCAAGCCGATCCACCAACGCCTCACCCAGGCACAACACGCGAGGAGCTAAAGCAGAACCATCGGCCATGAGGACAGGGCGGCTGACTTCAGGCTGGCCAAAGAAAACAGCGATGCCAACCGTTTGGACGCAATCAGCTCATCCGTGGCAACTCCTTCAACAACGCCGCAATAATTTTGGCGTTCGCTGCAGGGAAGGGATAGTCAGCCAATGACTGCGGGCTGACCCAAAGCACCTGCTGACTCGCCAAGGGTTGCGGTTCACCGCTAATCCATTGGCAAAGGTGCACCACAAACCGCAGCTTTTTATGGCTGTAGGCATGTTCAACGCTGATCAGCTCCTCCCCCACAGCCACCTCAATCGCCAATTCCTCCCGCAATTCCCGGGCAATGGTGTCCACAATCACTTCCCCCTGCTCCTGCTTCCCTCCTGGGAATTCCCACAACCCCCCGAGCAAACCTTCATTGAGTCTCTGATCAATCAACACCTCACCGGCCTCGTTCAGCACAACACCCACTCCAATCACTTGAAAAGGAACAGCTCGAGGGGTGTCTTTCACGGGATAGCGACCTACATCGCCAGCAGCGTACGCAGCACAGTGCGTCTGCCAAGGGCAGACTCCGCAGTCTGGTGAATGGGGAGTGCAAACGGTGGCACCCAAATCCATCAGGGCCTGATTGAAATCACGAGCACTCCCTGGTACAGCTGCAACAAGAGCCTCACTCCATTGCCAATACAAAGCCTGATCACGTCCTGGAGGCCTGGGATGGGCCTGAAGCCGCGCCAAAACCCGGCGCACATTGCCATCAAGAATCGCCAGTGGACTGTTGAAAGCAGACGAAAGGATCCCAGCCGCAGTGGTGCGACCAATCCCAGGGAGAAGCAGCCAGCAGTCGAGGTCCTTTGGCCAAGCGGAGAGCGTCGTGCTTGAAGCAGGAGCAATCTGACCAATCAGTTGCTTGGCACCCGCTAAAAGACGACGGGCTCGCGAGTAGTAACCAAGCCCCTGCCACAACAGCAATACATCCTGTTCGCGCGCCTCAGCCAACAGCTCAAGCGTGGGAAAAGCCTCCATCCAGCGCTCCCAGTAAGGCAAGACCACCTGCAACTGGGTCTGTTGCAACATCACCTCGGCAATCCAGCACTCCAGGACATTGAGATGTTCATGGGGCTCGGGCCACCTTCCGTCCTTGGTGAACATCCACGGCTTCAGCGCAGGATCCTTCCGGCCGTGGACTTCCCACCAGGCCAGCAGGGAGTGACTGAGCTCAGCCGCTAGAGGACTGAAGTCGCGATGCTCAGCGCTGCGTCGTTGACCCATCAGGCAGCGACCCAAGCCTGGTCACTGCCCAGCAGCTTTCCCGACAAACCCAAGCGCTGCAGGATCCGACCGATCTGCGCCGGAGCCAGTGGCTTTCCCGTGCTGCTGAGCTTGCCAACCCCTGCAAGCGCATCAGCCATGGCCCTGTAGCTCAAGCCTGCACGAACCATTGGCTCAAGAACCCCGCGCAGTCCCTCCGCCTCAGCAATGGCCTTCTGCTTGCGCTCCGACGCCTTCTGAGCAGCACCTTCCCGGTACCCCCCAAGACACACGCCTCGGGCCTTGGCCGCGGCCAACGCTTCTTTAGTTCGCTCGCTGATCCGACGTGCCTCGAACTCAGCAACGCTGGCCATCATCGTGAGAACCATCCGACCAGCACTGGTGGTGGCATCAATGTCTGGCAAGTCGCAGAAGATGAAGCCACCCATCCCGTTCTTTTCTGCCTCGTTGGCGAGCTTCAAGACGAAGCCAGCATCACGAGCCAGACGATCGATCTTGGCAACAGCAATGACAGCCTTCTCCGCGCGAGCCTGAGCCAGAGCCGCGGCCAACTGAGGACGATCGTTCTTCCGACCGCTCTCAACCTCCACGAATTCAGCCGCAATCACAGCCCCCCGCTCGGAAGCCATTACTTCAACCTTGGCCCGCTGCGCTTCGAGGCCCAGGCCGGAGTTTCCCTGGCGATCTGTACTGACCCGGTAGTAGGCCAGCCAACGACTCGGACTCAGAGGACGATCAGGCAAAGACAACGGGAATCCAGTCGGTTGTTCCACAAGTCTACGTCGGTTGAACCTGTAACAGCGAACTTTATCGATGGGTAGTCAGCGCATGCCATGAAGGCCGACGCTGAACTCAATAAAGCCCCGAGTTATCCACCTTCAGAGCTACCGAGTTCTCCAGCACGATTCGTGCTGTCTGCGCATCGATGCCAGCAAGAGCCTGGAACTGGTCTGGACAAAGCTCAACTCGCGATAATGCGGAGCTTGATCTCATTTGTCTCCTAAAGGAATCCATGAAGGCTTCGCGTTTTGCGCACCTGTGTTCAACTGCCTTGCGACAGAGCTTGGTCGGAGCCTTCGTGGTCGTCTCTCTGCTTTCAGCGAGTCAACCGGTTGAGGCGCATGGTGATGCGAAAGGGGATGGTGAGATGCCCGTCACTAGTGGTGCGACCGGGCCACAGATAACGGTGTATCGATCGGCGAGTTGCGGTTGCTGTACGTCATGGGGATCCCACATCGCTTCAGCGGGATACCGCATTGAGGACCATGTCACCGAGGACATGGATGCCGTGAAGAAGGCGCGTGGTGTCAGTCCGCAACAGGCTTCTTGTCACACCGCTGTGGTGGAGGGATACGTGATCGAAGGGCATGTGCCTGCTTCTGCGATCCACCGTCTTTTGTCGGAACGGCCCAATATCCGTGGCCTGGCAGTTCCAGGGATGCCAATGGGTTCCCCTGGGATGGAGGTGGCAGGCGTTGAGGCTGAACGTTTCGAGGTGCTCGCTATTGCCCATGACGGAACAACCTCCGTCTTTGCGCGCTACTGAGCGGTTTCAGGGAGACCGCTACAGAGAATGAGGTGTCATCGCGATGGCTTCAAGAGCATTGCCGCACCTGAGATGGTCACGATGACGGTGAGCCCACCCAAGAGCATTGGATAGACGGGCTGAAGGTTCAGAACACCGAAATTTCCGGTGTGGATCTTGAGCAGCCAAAAGGCATCAATGCCTTGCTCTAAGAGCAAGCTGTAGAGAGATCCCGTACCGGCGGTGATCAGCAACGGAACAGCGGCGATTGGAACCAGCCAACGGTGAATCTTGCGTGCTCGCCGTGAAAGCGGACGTTGGTTCATAGCTTGCGAAGTTGGCGGTGGAGTTCACGCTCATCTGCGCAGGGCATCCACTTTCCGTTGTTCTGATGCAGCGTATTGCAACCAATCTCACTGGCACGTTGTTGCGCGTCAGCTTTGGATTGGTAGATGCCTTTGCTGTGAGCATGGCTGGCCATGGGATGGACAACGAAAGCAGCGACGAGGGCGAATGAGATGGAGATCCATCCCATCATCGTTGTGGTGAAGGCATTAAAAGTGATTGCTTTCACAGCGCGAAAAGGCCATCAAATTTGTAGTAGTCCGGCTTATTCAGTCCTCCGCTTTGCAGCATCTTGCGGAGTTCGATGATCTCTTTGCGCTGGGCGACGATGATCTCGCGCGCCAGGCGAAGGACGGTGGGGTTGGTGGAGTTTTGCCGAGCCTCATGTGCCATCTGAAGTGCGCCTCCATGGTGCTCAATCATTCCCTCTAAGAACCACTGCACCCTGTTGTCGCGCGTTGGCTTCGTTCCCGACATGCGCATCGCGGCAATCACATCAGGACTCATGCGCACCAGATCTGCCATGGAGTTGGGGTCCCCGTTAGGGCGCAATGCCACGGGATAAACCGGTGCATCCGGATACCAGGCCTTGCGCCATTGGCGCATCGCCTTGATCTCACGGGCCTGTTCGTCCCAGATGCTGTTCGCAAGGGCTCCCACCCCAGGGGCGCCGATATTGAAGACGTACTCACTCATCCGCAACGCCCCGGTGTGATGCTCGACCATGCCATCGATAAAGCGCAGGTCGTAGGTGCTGCCTGCAGGGCCCACCGAATGGTCATGCCCATGGTGCGGCTGTTGGCTCGGTTGCCGTTGATGGTGGTCGTGGTTGTGATCGTGACCTGAGTGATCCATCGCCGGCTGTGCCACGGACACGGCCGGTAGCCAGAGGGAGGCAAAGGCAACCAGAGGAAGAAGGCGACGCATGTCGGACAGCACGAGTCCAGATAGTGTCTGGTCTCCCCTTACAGGAGAGTCAATCCCCGTGACGGCTTCGGATGCGTTGCTCAAGATCGGTGCGGTGGCGGAGCGCAGTGGCGTTTCGGTGAAAACGATCCGCTTCTACTGCGACCAGGGCCTGCTCCAGCCGGTGGCGCGCTCTGATGGGCGCTACCGCCTGTTCGACGACTCGGTGTTTGCCGAGCTGGCCTTGATCCGCCGTCTGCGGGCCATGGATCTACCGCTGGCGACGGTTGGCACTGTGCTGGGTGCACGGCGATCCGGGATTTGCACCTGCAACGATCTCCAGGCCACGATCCGCGGCAAGTTCACCGAGATTCAGCAGCGCGTCCACGAACTACAGAGCCTGGAAGCCGAACTCAACACGATGCTGAACACCTGGGAGCGCTGCGGCGGCCGTTGATGCGTTGCGCGATCAGCGCAGTGCTCAGGCTTCGATCAAGATGTTGCCCATCATGCCGAGCTCCTCGTGATCGAGGATGTGGCAGTGATACACGCTCTTGCCAGCAAAGTCGCTGAAGCGGGTGCGCACGCGCACGGTTTCGCCAGGGCGCACCAGCACCACATCCCGCCAGGCCCGGTAGGGCTCAGGCCTGCCATTGCGGCTGATCACCTGCATCGGATTCACATGCAGATGGAAGGGGTGATCCATCACGCCTGTGTTCAGCAGCTCCCAGTCCTCTGTGTCTCCCAATTGCACGCGCGTGTCAATGCGCCCATGGTTGTAGCTCTGGCCGTTGATCAAAAAGGCCATGCCCATGCCTGGTGCCATGCCGTGATTCATCACAAATCGGCGCGTACGCAGCGGGCTGGGGAGCTCCTCCACCGCTAAGAGCTGCTGCGGCAGAGGCTGCGGCGCTACAACGCCATTGGTGCTCACCGTTGCGATGACATCAGCTTGTTCCTGGCCAGACACCGCTCTCCCCATACCCATGCCCATACCCATGCCCATACCCATGCCGCCCATCATTGGGCGCCCCAGGCGCCTGTAGGGGAGGTTGTTCAAGCGAAACCGACCACCTTCGGGAGCCACCTGCACCAACACATCGGCACGCTCGCCGGGCACCAGCAGCAACTCCTGCAACGGCAGTGGTTGCTCCAGTGCACCACCATCAGTGGCAATCAGATGCATGGTGTGACCCTCCAGCGCCAGTCGCCAGAAGCGGGCATTGGAGGCGTTGAGAAGGCGTAGGCGCAGCAAGCCGCCGGCTGCAACCTGCAGCTCGGGCTTCACCTGGCCGTTCACGCTCAGAATCGAGCCTTCTCGGCCAAGCATCACACCAGAACCGGAGCGCTGGTTGGCGGCTGGAAGATCCTTGAGCACAAGCACTTCTTCCTGGGCCGCCTGCACTTCAGGGATGCGATCGAGATCGCCTCTCACCAGCAGCGCACCACCCAGGCCACCAAACACCTGGTCAGCCACCGTTCCATGGTGATGGGGGTGGTAGTAGAAGAGGCCCGCCGGGTGATTGTCCGGCAAGGAGAAGCTGTAGCTCTGTCGCTGGCCAGGAGCAACCCTCAGGAACACATTGTCGGCTGCTCCGCTGGGTGGAATGTGCAGGCCGTGGTAGTGCAGATTCGTTGGCTGAGTCAGGCGGTTGTGCAGCTGGATCCGCACCGCATCACCAGGCTGCAGTTCAAGCTGGGGGCCAGGGAGTAAGCCGTTGTAGGTGAGTGCCCGTCCTGATGTGCCAGGGATGCTGATGGACGTTTCCTGCGCTACCAGATCCAGCTCCAGCAGGCCAGCTTGAGAGCGCACTGGCGACGTCGCCGCCGCGTTGATGCTCCTCCGTGGATCTGCGTCCCAGCCATGGCGCAGAGCCGCGACTGAGGCTGCTGCAGTGCCACCGGCTGCCAGGGCGAGAAAGGAGCGCCGGCTGATCACAACGCACCCCCAGAAGCAAGAGCCATCACTGGCTGAATCAACATCGCCAAACCCATCAGCCCCATGATCAGATTCTCAGCGAAGCTCACCACCCCCAGCGGTGTGCGGGAGTTGCCGCCCACGCAGGCACAGTTCAGTGCCAGGTGATCGACGAACACGGCTTTGCCGACGGAGACCATGCCCATCACACCGAGAAGCACTGCTGTCACGCCAATCACAGCTTCAAGGCCCATACTCTCGGCCGATTGCAGCATCCCAAGTCCCACCAATAGCTCAACAGCGGGATACAGTTTTCCCCAGGCCTGCCAACGCTGCGTGAGCAGGTCATATTTGCGGAAGCTTGCAGCGAATGCCGCAATATCCATCAGCTTGAGCATCGCCAACAGGCAGATCGCCAGGCCCATGTAGCCCCGGATTTCGCCCCCTAATGCCAGGTTGATCAACAGAGCGCTCAGGAACACAGCGATCACTGGTGCGTAGGACACCTCTGCTGTTTCCGCGGTGACACCAAGCCGTTTCGCCAGCTCGGTGTAGCCCCCAATGCGCTCCGCGCCGGCAAACACCTGCGGCGTGGTGGTCACACCGTGGGCATGCTTGAAGGCTTCCACCTCCGCCTGGCTGCGCAGAGGATGATCCTCAAACGGAATCCCCTGGGCGCGCAGGAGCTGAAGCGCGCGCTGCCCCCACGGACAGGCATGCTCGGGCGTCTCCATCCTGTAGAGACGCACAGCGCTGAGTTCCGGCTTAGCCATCACCCTCCACCGTCTGGAAGGCTTGGGTCCGGCCGGATTCGGTGAAGGTGAACACCGTGTAGCTCTCTGTCTTGAACGGTGATTCCATGCCGGGCGAACCGAGCGGCATACCGGGTACGGCAATTCCGGCCACCTGTGGGCGTTCCTTCAGCAGCCGCTGAATCGCCGACACTGGAATATGACCCTCAACCGTGTAACCCCCAATCCGGGCGGTGTGACAGGACTGCAGCTGAGGTGGAACGCCGTAGCGCTGCTTGATGCTCGCAAGGTTGCTCGTCACGTAGTCCTTCACTGTGAAGCCGGCTTGCCTGAGGTGGTCCAGCCAGCCTTTGCAGCAGCCACAGCTTGGGGAGCGATAGGCGGAAACCACCGCAGGCACAGGTATGGCGGCGACTGGAGGCATCAACAGAGGCACAGGAGGACGGCGACTGCTTCCACCGTAAACACTCCAGTCGGTGGAGAGTCAATGGGGTGGCTCAGCCGCCGGAATCTCCAGGGAGAAGCAGCTGCCGCATCCAGTCCTGGAGTGCACCTGGATTGCTGCGCGATGGCGGACGGCGATGGCTTGCGCGATGGCCAGCCCCAGCCCACTGCCACCCTGGAGGCGTGAGCGAGACGGATCCAGTCGCGTGAAGCGATCAAAGATTCGGCCCTGCATCTCCTCAGCGATGCCAGGCCCGTTGTCGGTGATTGAAAGCTGGAAATGGCGACCCTGGTGCTTCAGGGAGACGTCGATCGCGCCACCTGCTGGGCTGTGCTGCATCGCGTTGCTCAGCAGATTGATCACAAGCCGGCTGAGTTCTGTCTCCGCCCCAAGCACCTTGGCACTGGACATCCATGACGTGTGAATCAGGCTCACCTGAGCAGCCGCAGCTGTCTCTGAAAAATCCTCCATCACATCGGCCGTGATCTCGGCGAGATCACACACCGTTGCCGGCTCCCGCTCGCAGGGTCGTTCAAGGCTGGCGAGCAACAACAGGTCGCCGATCAGGTTCTGCAGGCGCCGGCCCTGGACAAGCACCCGATCCCAGCTCTGGATTGACGGCTGTTCAGCCACCATGGAACGTGTGGGGCGTTCTGCCTCCACCAACGCCAAGAGATTGGCAAGAGGCGTGCGTAATTCGTGCGCGACGTCAGCGCTGAACTGCTCCTTACGCTGATAGGCCTCTAGCAGTGGTGCGATCGCCAATCCAGCCAGCCACCAGCTGGCCGCGCCGATCGCCAAGAGCGCACTCAGAAAGACACCATGACCCAACCACAACACCTGTTGGGCTTCCCGATCGAGATCGTTCAGGCTGCGTGAAATCTGGAGGAAGCCCCACACCGGTTCTCCGCTGCCGTTGGAGTGGTGGAGATGGATGGAATAGGTGAGCCAGCGCTGGCCGAATGCTTCTTGCGTGAGCTGCCAACCTTGATCCGCAGCTGGAGATACAGCCTCCGGAGCCCCGGGAGAGCTGGCGATCAGAGCACCGCTTTGATCGAGAACACGCAGCTTGTAGCGGTCGGGATCAGTGGCACTGATTACATGGCGTTCAACCAGTGAATCTGGTGCCTTGCAAGGCTCTCCTGCGATACAGAGGCCCGGCAGAACCGCAACGAGTGCGGATGTGGGCCGGGCTCTCTGCGGCAGGACAGGCTTAAGACTGTCGTGCAGGGTTCCGGCAAGAGCCTGCAGTTCACGTCGGATCGCACTCTCCTGGCTCTGCAGCAACAGCCTTCCCATCGCGAAACCCGCGCCGTATAGGAGTGCACCCATCACCAGCAAGGAGAGTCCCGCCAGCCTCAATCGAGCTTGAAACAACAGGCGATGCGCCGGCGTTCGGATGGTCATCACAGCAACACCGCAGCGTGCGGATTCAGCCGATACCCCTTACTCGGGACGGTTTCAATCGGGGAAGCAAGCCCATGAGCAGCAAGCTTGCGCCGCAGCAATCGCACTTGAGCTGCAACAACATTGCTGATGGGATCTTGCTGGAGATTCCACAGTTGGTTGCGCAAGCGAGAGCCTGAAATCACCTGACCTGGGTGATCCATGAGATAGCTCATCAGTTGCTGCTCTTTCGTGGACAGCTCAATACTCATCTCAGCTGTGGCTGTTGTCACGACCAGTTGCCCCGTGGCGAGATCCAGCCGGAAGCAGCCGGCTTCCAGGACTGGTGCGCGATAGCTGGGATGACGCCGCTGCAACGCCCGTACCCGTGCGAGAAGTTCCTCCATCGCAAATGGCTTGCTCAGATAGTCGTCCGCGCCGGCATCCAGCCCCTCGACCCGATCGGCTGTGTCGCCGCGTGCCGTCAGCAGCAAGAGCGGCAGCTCCAGGCCCCGCGATCGCGCTCGCCTACACAGATCGAGGCCGCTGAGGTCTGGGAGCATCCAATCGAAAATCCCCAGCTCATAGCGGGCCTGATCACTGCCAAGCAGCACCCAGGCGTCCTGGCCGCTGACGCAGTGATCCACCACATGCCCGTGGTCCTGCAGAACGGCCTGGATGGATCCCGCCAGATCCGTCTCGTCCTCCACTAACAGGATCCGCATGGGCATCAGCGTGGCGGATCAACGAGGCTCAGATCCTAGTGCGCGCAGCCGGTTTCATCTGTTTTTCATCCCGGTTGCGCCATCCTCCGCCCATCCACTGCTTCCTCAGGCCTTTGCTTCTACGAATCCTCCAGCTGGCGGGAAGCGCCAGCCTTGCTGCAACGGCTCTGCTGGCCTCCCCCATCGCAGCCCCCCTCGCTCTTGCCCATGTGGGCCATGGCGATGAGTTTCAGCAGCAGGGCGACGCACGCCAGGTGCGCCGCAACGCCGAAACCGATGCCCTGTTGGGGGTGGCCACGGCAACGCCGGAAGAAGGGCCGGATGGGCTCTCGGTTCCCTCCACTGCTCTAGTCGATGCGAATGGCAAGCCACTGCTGTTCGTGCAAACCCAGACCACCTACGACCCTGTTCTCGTGGTGACGGGTTCCAGACAGGGTGACCGGGTTGTGATCACCGAGGGCCTTGATCCCACCGACGAGGTGGTGATCTCTGGCGCCCTCTCGCTGTACGCCGAATCGAAGAAGACACCACAGGCTGAGCCGGCAGCAGATAACAAAGCCGCTGCGCCACAGGACAGCGCGACGGCGAGCCCGTCCGCTCTACCCATTCCCGCCCTGGCAGCTGGCGCGGTTGTCGTACTCACCGCTGGGGCTATCTGGCTGAACCGCCGCAGGAAGACGGATGCTTGAGCGGTTGCTCAACACAACGCTGCGGTTTTCGATCGCTCGCCGCTGGCTGATCGTTGCCGCAGCCATCGCCATCAGCCTCTGGGGCCTGCTGGCGGTGAGCCAGATGCCCCTGGATGTGTTTCCCCCCTTCGCGCCGCCGCAGGTGGATGTGCAAACCAGCGCCGCTGGGCTCTCACCGGAAGAAGTGGAAACCCGCATCACGCTGCCGATCGAATCGGCAGTGAATGGCATTGCCGGGGTGGAGACCGTGCGCTCCTCCTCCAAGCCGGGTTTGTCGATGGTGCAGGTGGTGTTCAACCAGAACGCCGACATCTACCGCGCCCGCCAATCCGTGGCGGAGCGGCTGCAACAGGTGAGCGCCCAGCTGCCCGCCAACGCCGACGCTCCCGAGGTCTCCCCACTGGTCTCGCCACTGGGCACGATCCTGCAGGTTGCCTTCACGGTGACCGGCGATGGCGCCACATCGCTCATGGATCTGCAGCAGCTGATCCTGCGCTCTTACCGCCAGTCAATCCTGGCGGTGCCCGGCGTCGCCCAGGTCACGATCTACGGCGGCGATGAGCAGCAGTTTCAGGTGCTGCTTGATCCCCAGGAGCTGCAGGCTCAGGCTGTCTCGCTCCAGGCGGTGATGGAGGGTGTTGGCTCGGCGATGGCTACCAGCCCTGGGGGCTTCCTGATCGGGGGTGGCCAGGAGCGGTTGATTCGCCCCCTGGCTCAGGTTACGCAGGTGAGTGATCTCGCCGATGCGGCGGTGCAGAGCGAGCAGGGACGCCCGGTACTGCTCTCCACCTTGGGCCAGGTGAAGCGCGGTGTGGCGCTCAAACGCGGTGATGCCAGTTTCAACGGAAATCCCGCCGTTGTGCTGATGGTGATCAAGCAGCCCGATGTGGATACACCCACCGTGACTCGGGCGGTGGAGCAGCGGCTGACTGAGTTGAACCGCACGCTGCCTAACGATGTACAGGTCCAGACCACATTTCGTCAGAGCAATTTCATCGATAGTGCCATCCGCAATGTGAGCGAGTCGCTGCTCCAGGGGGTGGTGATCGTTTCGGTGGTGATCGTGCTGTTTCTCATGAACTGGCGCGCCGCCGTGATCAGCCTCATCGCCATTCCGCTGTCACTGCTGATTGGCCTGATGTTGATGAAGAGCCTGGGCCTGGGCATCAACACCATGACCCTGGGTGGGCTGGTGGTGGCGATCGGTTCGGTGGTCGACGACTCGATCGTCGACATGGAGAACTGCTATCGGGGGCTGCGCCGCAACCGGGCCAGCGACACGCCCAAATCGCCCCTGCAGGTGGTGTTCGACACCTCGGTAGAGGTGCGCCAGCCCGTGCTGTTCTCCACCGTGATCATCGTGGTGGTGTTTGCGCCGATCTTTTCGCTCACCGGCGTGGAAGGGCGCATCTTTGCGCCGATGGGCCTGGCTTATCTTCTCTCCATCGCGGCCTCCACATTGGTGGCGGTGACCCTGTCACCCGCGTTGTGCGCGATCCTGCTCGCGCCTGCGGAGCTGCCAGAGGAGAACACCTGGCTGGCTAACCAGGCCGAGCGGCTCTACCGCCCGATCCTGGATCTAGTCCTGCGCTCACCCCAGCGGGTGTTGGCGATCGCACTGGCCCTGATCGTGGCAACCACCCTGATCTTGCCGGCCTTGGGGCGGGTCTTTCTTCCGGAATTCCGCGAAAAGTCATTGGTGAATTCGATGTTGTTGTATCCAGGTGTGTCGTTGGAGATGACCAACCGAGCAGGGCTGGCTCTGACCCGTTCCCTGCAAGACAACCCTTTGTTTGAGTGGGTGCAGGTGCGCACGGGCCGCGCTCCAGGCGATGCCGATGGAGCTGGTGTGAACCTGGCTCATGTGGATGTGGAACTGAGTGACAAGGCCATGGCGAATCGGCCCGCTGCCATCGCCGAGCTGCGGCAAGCCTTTCTTAAGCTTCCCGGCGTAGCTCCCAACATCGGCGGCTTCATCTCCCATCGGATGGATGAAGTGCTCTCGGGGGTGCGCAGTGCCATTGCAATCAAGATCTACGGCACCGATTTAGGCGAACTGCGCCGCATCGGTGAGGCGGTGGAGAAGGCCATCAAACCCATTGATGGAGTGGTGGATCTGCAGTTGGAACCGCAGCTGCCGATTCCCCAGGTGCAGATCCACTACGACCGCCCGCTCGCGGCGGCGCTCGGGCTCACGGTGGAGGAGCTGTCGCAAGCAGTGGAGATCGCGCTCAACGGCAAGGTGGTGGGCCACGTGGTGGAAGGGGGTGTGCGCAGCGATGTGCTCGTGCAGCTTCAGGAGAATGCTCGCCAGAACCTGGAGGCCATCCGCTCGTTGCCGGTGGCCTTCAGCAATGGCATGACCGTTCCTCTCGGCAGTGTTGCCTGGGTTGAGGAAGGTCTGGGGGCCAACATCGTCAACCGAGAAGATGTTTCCCGCTTGATTGTGGTCTCGGCCAATGTCAACGGTCGGCCCCTTGGCAGTGTGGTGAAAGATATTCAGCGCACCATCACCCGGGATGTGCGTTTACCTCAGGGCTACACCATTCGCTATGGCGGTCAATTTGAATCAGAAGAGCGGGCAACCGCGTCTCTGGTCTTCTACAGCGCTGTTGCCGCAGTGGTGATCGGTGTGCTGATGGTGATTTCGGTGAAATCAGTGCCCGCCACAGTGGCGATCATGCTCAACCTGCCCCTGGCCCTGATCGGAGGTGTGGTGGCGGTGTTGCTCACGGGAGGAGTGCTATCGATCGCCTCGTTGATCGGCTTCATCACGCTGTTTGGCATCGCCGTGCGCAATGGGTTGTTGCTGGTGGACAACTACAACCGCCGCCACGGCGCAGGGCAACCCCTGGGCGAGGTGATCCGTGAGGGAAGCCTGGAGCGCCTCAACGCCATCCTGATGACAGCCCTCTCCTCGGCACTCGGAGCCTTGCCTCTTGCACTCGCTTTCGGGGCCGGGAATGAAATCCTGCAACCGTTGGCTGTGGTGGTGCTCGGTGGATTGATCACCTCCACGGCCCTGACCCTGCTGGTGCTCCCGGCGCTCTATGCACGCTTTGGCCATTGGCTGCTGCCCGCCCGCGACGGTTCGGCGTCGTCTCTTGCCTCTCTCCCGTCATGAACCTGAGCCTTAACCACCTCACGCATCACCTGCGCCAACCCGGCGTGCTTCTTCCTCTGGCGATCTCCGCATCTCTGCTGGTTGGAATCGGTGTGGGTCGCCAGAGCAGCCGGCCGGTCTCTGCGCCATCGGTTGCGGCGATGGACCGTGCGGATGCCAATGGCAGCGTGGCTCTCAGCGAAGACCAGCTTCGGCGATTGGGATTGACCACTGTTCGCCCCGAACTGAGCTCGGGCACGGAACGTCCGATCACTGGTTTTGTTGAAGCAGCAACATCGTCGCGCTCAAGCGTGGGGATGCCTGTGGCGGGACGTGTTTTACGTCTGATGGTGTCACCGGGCACCCGTGTTCGTGCTGGCGAACCGATCGCAGAAGTCCAAAGCGCTGATGCGGCTGCTGTACGCGCCGATGCCGATGCAGCGCAGGCCACGGCGCACTCGCTCGCATACCTGTACCGCCTTGCCGAACCCATGGCACGGCAAGGTGCACTCTCGACCCAGGAGCTGGAAAGCCGCCGCATCGCCAGCGTTACAGCCGCGACGACAGCCAGGGCAGCCGCTGCCAAGGCTTCAGCGCTAGGGAAGCCTGATGATTCAGGGCGTCTGTTGATTCGCAGTCCAATTGCCGGTCAGGTCACTGCTGTGAGCACCTCACCCGGTGCCGTCCTGTCTGTGGGGGAAGACGTGGCCCAGATCAGTGATGTCACAGGGGGTGAGCTTCGCTTCCTCGTGTCACCGGGACTCGCCACGAACATCAGGACCGGACAGCTGCTGCGCGTTCGAGCGGGAGCTCAGACGCTGCAGGCACGGGTGATCGCTGTGGCACCTGATGCGCAAACCGCCGGGCGCGTGATGCTGCTCCGCGCGCAACCTATTGATGCTCAACTCCCACCGATCGGAACAGCTATCACGGCCTTTGTGCAGATCCCATCCTCCGAGCAACGGTTCATTGTTCCGCAGGATTCCATTGCCCTGATCAATGGATCACCGGTGGTCTTTCGCTATCAACGGGGGGCTGTGGAACAGGTTGCTGTGGTGGTGGCCCAGCAAACGGCGGGGCAAGCGGAAATCCTTCAGGGTGTTCGTCAAGGTGATGTGCTCCTGAGAGGCAACACGCAGATGTTGCGCAACGCACTGGATGCTTCCAAGGACAGCAGCCAGAACTGAGTGAAGTTCAGCAACCCGATCAAACCGATGGCATCCTTGAGATGCGGTCAACTCTCTGGCTTCGCTGCGGCCGTGCTGTTCGGATGCAGCGCCCCACTGATCAGTACGTTCACGGCCAGCGGTTCGTCCCTGAGCATTGCCGGGTTGCTCTACGCAGGGGCGACTCTGGCTCTGGCGATTGTTCGGCTGATGAAAGGCCGAACCCAGGATGAAAGCCCCCTCCAACGGCGTGATGCGCCTGCCTTGGCTGGGTTGATCCTTCTGGGCGGGATCGTCGGGCCCGTTGCCCTGGTTCACGGCCTGGCGCGGTTACCAGCCGCATCGAGTTCACTGTTGCTCAACCTTGAGACCGTCTTCACCCTGGCCATCGCTGTTCTGGTGGGGCGTGAACATCTCGGCAAACGCGGCGCTGCGGCAGCAGCGCTCACCATCGCTGGGGCCATCGTTCTTTCGGATGGATCACTCGGCGGTGTCAATGCCACCGGAGCTGCCCTGATCGCTCTGGCGACCCTGGCCTGGGGGATCGACAACAACCTCAGCCAACGCCTGAGTCTGCGCGATCCGATTCAGATTGCCACCGTCAAGGCACTGGGTGCATCGCTCCATGCTCGTTCTTGCCTGGGTCCTGGGGCATCCCTTTCCACCTGCCACCGTCTGCGCGGCCTTGCTGCTTGTCGGTGCACTGGGCTACGGCCTTTCGATCTGGCTGGATCTCCTGGCGTTGCGGGATCTGGGTGCAGCGCGGGAAGCCGTGATCTTTTCCACAGCGCCTTTTGTGGGCGCCTTGTTTGCGCTTGTGGTGCTGCGTGATTCCTTCACGCTGAACCTGAGTGTTGCCGCCGGATTGATGGGGTCAGGCGTCGTTCTATTGCTGAGGGAAGAACACAGCCACTGGCATCAGCATCATGCGCTGCGCTCGACCATCGCCAGTAGCTCTTCAGCTCGATCTCCAACGGTGCGAGCTCGTGCGAGCTGCTCTTGTCGGAACGTCTCAAGCTGGTATTTGCAGCGCTCAAGGTCCTCCTTCGTTCGTGCCTCTGATGCCTGCTGAAGCATCCCGGAGTCGTAGTCAGCCAGACGCTCGTTCCAGCGCCACTGTTCTGCTCGTCGGCGCAGGGTTGATTCAGAGCAGCCCACAACATCCGCTGTCTGACTGAACTGACGACTGGGGCCAAAGTCTCGATGCAGCAGGAGCTGCTCGAAGGCATCTGCGGGCTCACCAGGGAGTTGTGGGAAGGAGTTCATCGACTTGTGCGCTTTCCAACAGGCTTCCAACGGGCTTCAAGCAGCGTCATCGAGCTTCATCCGGAAGAGCCAAACCATTCGGATTGGTGGTGATTTTGTAGCTGCTCAGAGTGATCTAGCGGGCAGCATTCCCAGCGAAGTGGACGTCCTCCAGTCGCCTCCCACTGCTTCTCGATGAAGGCTCTACGCCTTCTCTCCATCCATCCTGAGGATCTATTGGGTTGGCCCTTGTAAAAGGAATCAAGATCGGTTCTAAAGGAAGCCAAGAGAGAGAGGTAACTACTCCAGGCTTCCGGTTGTTATCGACATTCCGAACGAACCTGAACAAGCCCAGGTAACTTGAAGGGTTGGCATTTCGAGGTAGTTGCCACCGCTTCGGAACACTTGCAACGAGAACAACAACTGCTCTCTTGCCACTTCTGTGGCGAACTTAAACAACCTCAGGAGTAGCTCCCTGAGCCGGATAGCCACCTCGTTTGGGTTCATTGGCCCTGTGTGTGCGAGGTGGTCGGTCCGGACCTTCCTCACACACAAACCCAATGCGCAAGAACTTTCAGGGCCTCAGGCCCCACACAACTGAGCAACTCAGAGCCGAGTTAGTTGTCGACCATCTGATTAATCTTGACGATTACATCCGCGGAGCGATCACGCTTGGCGCTGATGAAGGCTGGCGTGAGGCGTTAAATCGCAAGGCACAGGAGCAGATCAAGGAGGTCAAAGAAAATCTCAACCTGCGCCCTAACGAGGTCGCCTGGGAAGAGCGCTCCATCACTCGCAAGACGGACTACAGGTTCCGAGAAACTCCGCCCGAGAACTGGAACATCTACAGCGTCGGGATGACCAACAAAGGCGTGCTTCTGACCGGACTGCACTTTGCAGGCCAACGCAAGCACCCCAGCATCCGCACCCGAGAGAAGGGTGAAGTTCGCTTCGACTGCACCGGCACCCAGGTGAAGGTCTACCTCCCGCCGTTGACGTGGGAGTACGCCTTGCATCTGCTGGATCATCACGGGTTCATCTGCACTCGGGAGGAGTACACCCCGGAGATGGCATGGCAGTTCATCTTCAGTAACCCGGCGGTCCCCATCTGGGTCGAGGAATCAGCCCTTAAGGCGTTGTCTGCGACCTCCCATGGTCAGCTCGCCGTCGGCATTAACGGCATCAACTCAGCAGGGCAAAAGACCCGATCAGATCGCCTCCGTGTGCCCCTGCAGAAGCTCGCGAAGGGTGGCCGTCGGATGATTGTCAGGTTTGACAACGGCAGCAACTCTGAGCGCGCTGCGCAGCGAGTAGCAGGGCAGCTGAATCGAGCTGGAGCTGATGCCAACTGGTTCACCTGGACAGATCCAGGCAAGGCCAAGACGGACGACTACTTCGCGGCGAAGGGCAAGGCACTGGTCGCCGGCACGTTTGACCGCTCAGCCGATCAAACCGACAGCTTCAACCTGAACGAGGGTCAAAAGGGCCATTACTCCCGACTGAAGGGCAACTGGCGGACGACCACGATCGATCGCGAGTTCGAGCCGGAGGACCTGGTCAAGGCGCGGATGCAGGGGCGAATTATCGCCCTGGAGGGCCCCACGGGTACTGGCAAGACCAAGGCCTCAGTCGGTGCCATTGACCTGATGGAGCAGGCCCTGGGCCACAAGGTCATCGTGCTGGGTCTGTATCACCGTGCCTCGCTGGTCCACAAAGGCGCTGCTGAGTTCGGTGTCAGGGACCTCAGCTCATCCAGAGGCACGTTTGAGCGTGAACGTGGAGAGCGCAGGGACGGTCTGTTCTGCTGCTGCGAATCGATCAAGAAGGACAGCGGCGAGTTGGACATGTGGAGATGGAGCCACGACCTGGAGGAGAACCCCAGGCCAGCTGTGCTGTTCCTTGACGAGCTCACCCAAGCAACCCTGCATCTGCTCCTGGACGGGACTGACGGGATGAGAGACAGCAGGCGTGAGGCGATCCGGTCAGTTGAACGGTTGATACGAAACCCAGAGCTCATCATCATCGCTGCTGAAGCGGGCATAGGCGACATCGAGCTGGAATGGCTACAGGCGCTGTCTGGTGTTCAACCTCAGGTCATCAACACCACGTTTCGCCGGCAGTCCGACCTGTTCTATGGCGCCGCTACTGCTGACAACATCGACAAGCTCCAGCAGCTGTGCGGACAGACCATCGATCAAGGCCAGCAGGTCTGGCTCTCGATGGGCGAAGCAGAGTCACTGAAGAAATTCAGCGCACCTTTTTCTCGCAGCTTTCTGATCCACAGCGACAACTCCTCATCCTTGGAGGTCGCTGAACTGATGTCCAACACCAATGCGGTCGCAGGTCAGTACACCTTGGTCGGATACAGCCCATCTGTGGTCTCTGGCATCTCGTATGAGGCCTCAACCGTTGGCATCGCTGCTTGTGTGCAGCAATTCGCGATGGCCCCCCAAGACGCCATGCAAGCCGTCGCCAGGGCACGAAGCGCAGATCGGCGGATCATGCTGTCGCCTGTCTCAGCACCGATGGCAAAGATCGGAACTGGGCGGACATCACAAGAAGAGGTCAGCCGTGCCAGGTTCACTGCGATCGACCCGAAGATGCAGGAGCTCTACCGAGACCACCTGAAAGGCGTTGACCCGGCAACCGTGCGCTACTCAGTCGCCCTCGAAGCTCGGGTCAACTATGAGGCCGTCAATAACGAGCACGTGTTGGCATGCCGCCTCAAGGATCAGGGCTACACGCTCCGGCCGTTTGACGAGCTGATCAGCGACAACGCTGTTGTTATCCCGAAGGCTCAGCGGGATAAACAGAAAAAGCAGGCTGAACTGAGCCGCCGGACCCAGCTGATCCATGAGGTCATGACTGGTCAGAAGACCATTGACCAGGCCAACTCAGAGGCCAGTAGGGAGACCAAGAACGGCATTTGGGTGGACCTGGCAGCGGTAGACCCCAGCCATGCCTATGTGTGGATGCTGCGCGTCAGGGTGCATGACCTGATCGCTGCAAGGTCATTCACTGTCGATAGCGCTGAGTTCCGCGCGATGGCAGCAGAGGTGCAGAGCCTGAATAAGCACGAGGCACGGGAACTGCGAGACATCCTCGGTGGCCGCGTCACCATTCCTGGACCAGACGACGACGTCCCCGCAACGTTCGCCAAGGCGCTGCTCAAGGTGGCGGGGTTCACCACCCAGAGGCAGAGGCTCCAGGTTGATGGCGTCCGTACCTACCGCTTTGAGGTGATCGCGTTGGAGCTGTCCCCATTCTTGTAGTGGGGTCTATAGATCTACACACCCCACTACAAAAACAGGGCAACGTCCAACATCTTTCCAGTCCATAGAGTCGCCACACTCAGCTCGAAGCAAAGAAGACTGTTGATAACTCGAACAGAGCGCCTTCAGGGAACTGCTGAAGCTCACGCTTGTTTTCATTGTCGTCCCTCGCTTCTATCGCCTCCAAGATCAACTTCGTAACCAAGCTCTGATGCACGGAAGCGAGCAATCTCTTGGAGACCAGCCACAACCTCTGGGGGGAAGACAGGCCGCGGAAACTTGCCAGGCTCCTTGATCACCCCTCCTCGTCCTGTCACCAGTTGATTGAACCAAGTCTTGCCAGCGAACAAGAAGGCAAAGCCGCGCTCGTAACCCATCGCTCGCAGGGCATGCAGCTCTCCAAGCGCAGTCCCCCAGGAATCCGTCGGAAACCCATTGGGACCAAGCCGGTTGTAGTGAAGCTGAATCGAGTCTCCACTCATGACCCAAGAAATACCGAGCTGCTGAAGCCAAGAGTTGAACTGCATCCGTTTGGGAATCTCTTGAAGCCCATGCTGAAGAAACTGGGACACGATCTCGACTGTGTCCTGCGCCTTCAGCACAGGGTCCTGAGGGCGTAACTCGCTGAGCCTGTAGTTCAACTCAGAAATCTCTCGCTCGAGCTCTAGAACTTGCTCACGCGCCTGAGAGATGGCACCGGTCAGAACAGAGACCTGAATCTCGTTGGGCAGCTCCTTCGTCAGCTCTTCAGCAAGACGATGTTCACCGCGCTGAATCCTTCCACTGAGCTCCTGAAGCTGATCGTTTGCAGTACGGATCTGCCTGCTCAAATCCTCCACTTCCGGCCCCATCTGGATGGGGAAGAGGTTCTGCCAGTCGGCCAACGACAAGGTCGCCATCAGCATCGCCTCGGCCTCATCCAAAGGAAGATTGATGGTCGGCGACTTCCGCCAAGCACCAAGCTGCTCACGACATCGCGTCGCACCCTGCTTTGCGACCGCACCAGCACTGTCAGAACAGGTGACATAACCGGGATGCCCGGGTCTGGCGTATCGACCGGCCGCCCTGTAAGTCAACAGAGACCCACAACCCGCGCAACGGACCAAACCACTGAACAGGAAGTGAACTTTCCGCGCCTTGGTGGTTGAACGCTTCCGATCACGCGTTGCCTTCGCCCGTTGGGCTCTTGTGAAGGTCTCCTGATCAACAACAGAGGGGTAATAACCCGGTATCTCATGGCTGTTTTTGCGCTGCAACAAGCCGGTGACAGCGGGGTCCCTTAACCGTTGACTCACTTGACCACGGTTCCAACGACCGTCCTTAGATGCAGGAGGGGCTGCATAGCCCTCCGTATTCAGCTCATCGGCAATCTGCGTCTGGCCCATCCCCGCCAGGCACATCTTGAACATGGCCTCGATCGACTTGGCGTAGCCGTTTAAGCGAAATGGGTTGTCAGGCAACGACTCATCCCGGTCAATCCAGTAGGGATTGCGATGCCGCGGCCTCTCACCACGATCCTGCGCCTCGTAAATCTTGCGCCACCCACCACGAGACCATTTCGACTTCTCGTCGCTCTCGGCATGAGCCTGTGCGAAGAGGAACGACAGCATGGCGAGGTCTTGGGCCCCAGTCGTCTCTCTGAACAAAGGAGAGCCACCCTGATAGCTGCAGACCGCAAACCCAAGCCCCTGCCCCCAGACATCCCGGATCAGAGACTCCAGTGCATCCAGAGGCTCTTGCCTGGAGAAGCGCCTGTGATCCTCAACGACCAGCACGGACCCCTTCGGGATAGAACCGGAGCGAGCTGCCTCTAGAAACCGCCCCAGCGCCCCTTGGGTGCGGTTCCGGCCGGTGTAAGCGCTGACGCCTGGATCGAGAAGTTCCTCAGCAAGACGAAAGTCGGGATGCCTGCGCATCCAATCCTTTAGAGCCTCCTCCTGGCGCTGCAGACCTGACTTATCGCCTTGTGCCTGGCCACCACTGGAAACGCGGCGATAGGAATAAGCCAGCGCCATGGAGAGGCTTGCCCGACACAGACAAGCTAGTCACCTATGCCGCAGAGCACCGCATCACCTCGGCGATCCAAACGCCGTAGGGAGACAACACTTCATCCGGCCCTGGCCAGGTTTGATCCGCAGTGAACATCCAGGGTTTCTGCTCAGGATCTCGGCGACCATGCGCCTCCCACCAGGCCAACAAGGAGCGACTTCGTTCAGTGGTCAAGAAACTGGGATCTCATGGCCACTCCCGCTCGTTCCCACGAGCTGTATTCGTGACCGATATGAACTTTCAGTCTCACAGCTCCACTCTTCGGCTCTTAACACTGCTCCATTCGTCGACAAAATTTGATTCTCAAAGAATATGGCGGAGGATCCAAGCAATGATCTCAGCAGGACCTCACTCCTTCGCAGCTTGCCTTGAAGCAAACATCCCCCAACACACCTTTTAAGTTGAAATCGCAACTGCCAAATCACCTCACTTAGCCTTTTTGTCCTTACTCACTCTGGCGACACCTTTCACACAATCGACCTAATCACTCATGCTCAAAGCGAAACATCCTTTTCACACTCAAAAAGCATGACCAAAAACTACTCTTATAGATCTTTATTGTCCAAAGTAGGAATCAACATCAAACTCGGCTTTTTCTTAATCCAGGCGAGGATCATGAATCCTTTTCATAGGCATATTGCTGCATCAAGTTGAAGAAGGCGGGGTTACTTCCTACATTGCGGCAATGCCGGCTGGTTCAGCAAGCAAAATGACAAACGTGGGAAAGTGAAGAAACGCCAGATCTCACATCACCGCTTTGGCCAGGCTGATCAACTTACTTTCATGGCGTCCAGGCCATTCCGGATTTGGCAGCTACGTGCAACGCCTCGTCCCGGAACTGGATGGATGGCGGCTTCAGCTTGACGAAAACGGGAAAGGCATTCTCCTTCCACGTGAACAGTGGAGTTCGATCGCACCTCCACAAGCACCAACCTTTTTCATGCGCTTGCTGCAGAGCAATGCCATGGCACAACACGGTCTCAACCTGAAGGATGTCCTGCAAGGCAGCAAGGTCGACATTGAGGATTTGGAAGTGATTTATTCACCTTTTTTCGAGGCTTTGCTCTGCTTCCCAGAGATTCCTCAGCTGATCACATGCCACGACCTCACTCCTCTCACCTTGCCGGCAAGTCGGAGGGCTTGGTTGAAATACCGGTTTTGGCAACCCAAACACCTCCATTGCGCGACGCGGGTGATTGCGATCAGCCGTCATGTGGCCAATCAACTCATCGCATTCGGCCTGCCCGCAGATCACATCAGCGTGGTCCCCAATGGAATTCGGATAGAAAGGCCAGCCTTAAGCGCCCCCACCAGCGAAGACCTCGTGGTGCTAGCTCGCCATGACGCCAACAAAAATCTGATTGCTCTGGTTCGAGCCCTCGCAACCGTACAAAAACGGCTCCCACACTGGCGTGGGGTGGTGCGAATCATCGGACGTAAGGGTAAATCCACGCCGATGATTCAACGCTACCAACGCGCCCTTCCCAGGCCCAACGGACTTGAGTGCATCCCATCCATGACTTCAGAGACTCTCCTACAAACCCTGAGGGGCAGCTTGGCGCTGATTTCAGCATCATTAAATGAGGGCTTCGACTACCCGGTCCTTGAAGCGAAAGCAGAAGGACTTCCAACCTTGATCAGCGCAATACCCGTCCATCAGGAATTTCATCAGGATTCGTCGTTATTTTTTCCAGCAGACGACGATGGAACAGTGCTGACGCAACAGCTATCTACGCTCCTTAACGATCGCGCTAGCTGGAAACAACTCTCCACAGCCGGTCGGGACTTAACTGAATCCCTATCCGTCCAACGGCAAGCAGAAAGCATCCGCCAACACATCTCGGAATTGGCTCGCTAGTTGTCAACAACAAGCTGGGGCCTCATCTGCCTCCAAGAAGAGGTATTGTCCGCGCAACTCATCGGTTGCATTGTGCGGGGCCCTTTTGTTGTCGTGCTAACTCTCTCGGTTGCGCTTGCAGCATGCGGGCAGAGCAAGAAATCCAACACCACCTTCTTATCGATCAACACGGCAACGATCTCCCAGGGCAGCTTCCAACCAAGCATCAAAGCGGTCAGCCCTCTTGAGTCCACCACCAACGTGACGCTCAGCCCTGAAACAGATGGTCGGGTGATCAAAAAGCTGGTCAGGGAAGGAGATCAAGTTCAGAGAGGTCAAGTGATTCTTGTGCTCGACAACACGCAACTGAGCGCTCAACTCGATGCATCTCAATCACAAGCTCGCTACGACAAGGTGAATGCTGAACGATATCAATACCTGTACGAACAAGGAGCCGTACCAGCCAAACGCCGTGACGCCTATTTCACAAAGGCGATCGAATCAAGGGATCAGGCCATCGCCGACAAAGCCACCCTTAATTATAAATTTGTACGTTCTCCAATCAATGGAGTGATCGGCGATTTAGACACCGTAAAAATCGGTGACTACATCAAAACCGGAGAGGTGATCACAGGAATTGTGGACAACTCCACGCTTTGGACCTTGATGGAAATTCCCGCGTCTCAGGGATCCCAGGTCAAAGTAGGGCAACCTGTGCGGCTCGCATCCCAATCCTCCCCAGCGATTACGGGTAAAGGAGAGATCACATTTGTTTCGCCCTACTACGCGATTCCCAAATCGGGCAATCCTCCCAACACGCTGATGGTGAAGGCGGAGTTTCCCAATCTCACCGGGCAATTAAAAACAGGCCAATACGTCACCTCCGAAATCATTACCGGATCGCGTGAGCAGTTGGCGGTACCGGTGCAGGCGGTGATGATGCAAGCCCAACAGCCATTCGTTTATCAGGTAGTGCCCGTCAGCAAGGCGCTACCAAACATCAAACGCTCACCTAATACGACGGCGAAAGCGTTGAAAAGGCTGGAAAAACTTCCAGGCAATACGCCGATCGTGCTTCAAACAAAAGTGCAGCTCGGGGATTTGCAGAACAACCTTTATCCCGTGATCTCTGGACTCAAAGCGGGGGACAAAGTGGCTGTTAGCAACACCAGTCGCCTTCGCAGCGGCATGCCTGTGAAGGTCTCAGCGGGAGCCAACTAAACCAATGGCCTTCTCCGACAATTTCATCAAGCGACCGGTCCTCACCACGGTCTGCAGCATTTTGATTGTGCTGGTTGGGATGATTTCGATCCCGATGCTGCCGATTGCCTACCTGCCAAACATTGCCAATCCCCTCATCCAGGTGAGCGCAACCTATGGAGGCGCCAATGCGGAGGTCACCGAGCAAGCGGTGACAAATCCATTGGAGCAACAGATCAATGGCGTTCCCGGGGTGAGCTACATCTCGTCCAACACCGACATGACAGGCGTTAGCACGGTCAATGTCTATTTCGACGAGACAACAGACATCAATATTGATCAGGTCAACGTCCAGAACCGTGTGACTCTGGCGAATACCCAACTCCCGGAACAGGTAAGCGCAACAGGTGTGTCGGTGAAGCAGAGCAATCCCTCGATCCTGCTTGCCTACGAGATCAGTTCCAGTGAAGGACAATTCGATGCGGCTTACTTAAATGGACTCGTCTACGAACAGCTCTATTACCCGCTGTCGCGGGTGGAAGGCGTTGCCACCGTCAATATCATCGGCGGCGCCAATCCAGCCTTTTGGCTGTTTGTTGATCCCAACAAACTTGCAGCCAACAAACTCACATCAGAGGACGTCCTTAATGCCGTGCAGTCACAAAACAGTGTGGCTGTTGGTGGGCTTGTTGGAGGACCTCCGGCCTCAGGTGATCAGGCCTACACCTATCCAATTGTTGTAGAAAACAATGGCAACCTCATCTCTATTGATGACTTCAACAACCTGATCCTCAATCGCTCGCCCTCTGGCAATCTGCTCAAACTGAAGGATGTCGGTGAAGTCCGCTATGGCACCAACACCTTTTCCGTGCAAGCCGTTGATAAAAATGGGAAAGAAGCCCTTACGGTTGCCATTTATCAAACTCCTGCGAGCAATGCCCTCGATGTTTCTGAAGCCGTAGTTGATCAAATCAACCAATTCAAATCAACGGTTCCTCCTGGAGTCACGATTAATCAGATCTATAACATCGGGCAATTCATCGAATCCTCCGTTGATGGAGTGATTGATGCTCTCGGACTGGCCATCGTGCTGGTTCTCATCATCCTGTTTCTGTTTCTTCAGAACTGGCGCGCCACCGTGGTGCCCAGCCTGGCGATTCCGATTTCACTCGTGGGAACGTTCGCTTTCCTCAACGTTTTCGGATTTTCGATCAATGAACTCACGCTGCTGGGACTCGTCTTAGCCACTGGCCTTGTTGTGGATGACGCCATCGTGGTGATCGAGGCCGTCTCCACCAATATCGAGCAGGGAATGAAGCCCCGCGAGGCCGCACTTGCTTGCATGGGAGAGCTCTTTGGTGCCCTGCTTGCCACCGCTTTAGTGCTGATGGCCGTGTTTGTCCCGGTTGCGTTTTATCCGGGTGGGGTCGGGATTATCTACAAACAGTTCGCACTCACCATCGCCTTTTCGGTGGCCATCTCTGCGTTTAATGCGCTGACATTTTCACCGATGCTCTCGGGTCTGATCCTTTCGCAGAAAAAACCTCCAGAACCGAAGGGACGCAGCTGGATTGTGGTGGGCGTGATCGTGGGCTTGGCCTTTGGCCGCTTTAGTGCTGCCTCCTTCGGGAACTGGACCTACATCGCTGGCATCGCGATCGGTGCCGTGGCGGGTTCGAACCTGCCCCTGATCTTCAAAGTGTTTAACCGCAACTTCGAGCGTCTCGAAACCACCTACTCCAAGATCCTCCAACGGATGATCGAGGCCCGCCGCATCGTGCTCGTTGGCTTGGTTTTCGGAATTGTGGCGACCGGCTTCGCCTTCACCACCCTCCCAACAGCCTTTATCCCCGATGAAGATCAAGGCTATGGAATGGGAATTTTCCAACTACAGAACGGGGCGTCCCTGGTGGAAACCAAAAAGCTTGGGATGCAAATCGCCAAGGTTCTCAGTGAGGAAGACGATGTAGCCCAAGCATCGATCATCAATGGTTATGGCTTCAACGGCTCCAGTCCCGATCAAGGCATCTTTTTCTTCGGACTCCAGCCCTTAGAGGAACGCAAAGGAGCCGCTCACAGTTCAGACGCCATCGTGAAACGCCTCAATGCCAAGTTAATTCAATTAAGCGACGGCCTTGCGAAGGCTTCAGGCCCACCAGCGGTGCCTGGATTCTCACCCCAAGGAGGTTTTTACTTCCAGTTCAACGATCTCAGCAACGGTGCTTATAGCTTCAATGAACTCTCCGATTTAGCGGGCCAATTGATCAAGACCGCCAATGCCAGCGGAGACTTTTCCAACGTTTACACCCAATTCACTCCAAGCTCTCCAGCGATCGGCCTCAACATCAATCGCGAGGTGATGGGTGCTCTCAATGTCGACTTCAAAGAGGCGATGGACACCATTTCTGCGCTGGCAGGCAATAACTTCTCCGGCATCACCTACGAGAGTGGCCAAGTTCGCAACATCTACGTACAAGGCACGCCAAATCAAAGACAAAACATTGATGACATCCTCAGCTTCTACGTTCGCTCAAACGATGGCGAATTAGTCCAGGTCTCCCAGTTTGCGGAAGCCGAGCTCAGCAGCGCCCCACCCGTGATCAGTCACTACAACTTGAACCGCACCGTCTTGATCCAGGGCGCAGAAGCGATCGGCAAGAGCAGCGGCCAGGCCCTCAGCAAAATCCAGCAATTGTTTAACGCTGAGACCTTCACGAATATCGGTTCAGCCTTCACCGGTTTGGCAGCTCTGCAGCTCTCAGCGGGGAACGCGAGCATCCTGGTGTTTGGACTGGGTGTGCTGATCGTGTATCTGGTGCTTTCAGCCCAGTACGAGAGTTACATCACACCTGTGATCATCCTGGCAACGGTTCCCCTGGCCATGCTGGGTGCTCTCGCCTTTCTTGCAATCCGCTCCATCGATTTGGACATCTATGCACAAATTGGCCTCATCACCCTCATCGGCCTAGCGGCCAAAAATGGAATTTTGATCGTGGAGGTGGCCGAACAAAAACTCAAGGAGGGAAAAAGTACGGTCGTCGCCGTGATCGAATCAGCCGAATCGCGACTTCGTCCCATCCTGATGACCGCTGTAGCCGCCCTCGCGGGTTTCTTACCTCTTGTGGTCGCCAACGGTGCAGGCGCGAGTGCTCAACAATCTCTTGGAACAGTGATTTTTGGAGGATTAATCGTTGCCACCGTTCTCTCAGTAGGGGTTGTTCCGCCCGTTTATGTACTCGTCAAGGACCTTGAGAGCAGGCTTTCAACATGACGCCAATGCCCCCTCCTTTCGCTCCGATGCAGGCGCTTTGGACCTGGAAGTCCCATCACATTGGCTGGTCCGTCATGGGGGATCCAACAGCACCGACAGCGGTGCTGTTGATCCATGGCTTCGGCGCGAATACGAATCATTGGCGCTTCAACCAACCCGTACTCGCCGAGCAAGTTCCCACCTATGCCATCGATCTGCTGGGTTTCGGCAGAAGTGATCAGCCGCAAGCACAACTGAACGATGAACTCGCCTCTCATAACAGCGTTCACTACGGGTTTGATCTATGGGCCCAACAAGTGGCCGATTTTTGTCACGACGTGATTGATCGTCCCGTGGTTCTTGTTGGAAATTCAATCGGTGGTGTTGTAGCGCTCAGAGCTGCACAACTGATCAAGGAGCAGGGTCACACTGTCTCCTGTAAGGGCGTGGTGTTGATCGACTGCGCTCAACGGCTGATGGACGACAAACAACTAGCAACACAGCCAGCCTGGATGGCCTGGATTCGCCCTCTGCTTAAAACCCTGGTGAGTCAACGCTGGCTGAGCACAGCGCTGTTCCGCAATGCGGCCCGCCCCGCTCTTATTCGTTCCGTGCTTAAACAGGCTTATCCGAGTGGTCAGAATGTGGACGATGACTTGGTGTCTCTCTTACTGGAGCCCAGCCAACGCAAAGGAGCTGCAGAAGCATTTCGCGGCTTCATCAACCTTTTCAATGATCACTTAGCTCCAGACCTACTCAATAGTTTGTCAGTGCCAGTGCATATGATCTGGGGCAAAAATGACCCATGGGAGCCGGTAGGGGAAGCTGAAAACTGGAAGCATCGATTTGATTGCATTCAGTCATTATTGGTGATTCCCAATGCTGGACATTGCCCGCACGACGAATCACCCACTGATGTCAATGAACGTTTACTCCTAATTCTCAATCAGCAAGCAACATAGGCTTCAACTTGATCGCTGAGGCGACGCAAACCGGCCAAACCATCACGCTCAAGATTGCGGACACGATCACGACTAATGCCGATGATGCGGCCAATCCCGGTGAGGCTCATCGGCTCTTCCCCGTCCATCCCGTAGCGCATACGCAACACTTTTC
>NZ_UCNZ01000007.1:0-107321 GCF_900474245.1 Synechococcus sp. UW179B | reverse complement strand
ATAAACGAGCGAGCTAGGCCGTCTCTTCCATCCGGGAGGGGCGGCCTCTCCGTTTTCCAACACCGATCGAAACCATCAAAAAACGCAAAAACTAGCCTGCAAGCCCGGGCAATGTTGGCATCTACAGGAAAGGATTGATGACATCCTCCCCTTTGTGAGGATCCAAATCATCTGGCACTTCGCAAGCAAGCTTTACTTCCTGCCCGTCAACTCATCCCAGCTAACCGCATGCTCAACGTCTTCATTGCATTGATTCAAGCGATGGCGGGGAATCTGACAACGATCAGAAAGAAGATACTGATCAATAATCTCAGAGCAGCTCGATTTGAGCCTGCTTGGACCCATCTGCCTTGTATCAACAGAATCAGATCCATCACGACATTCATGAGGCGTCATACATTGAGAGAGAAGCAGGACGCTAAAAAATCACAAGCGAACCATTATCTTGTCGACTCGATCCCATCGTGATAATCATCTAACAGCAAAGAAATTCTATTGAAATAAGCACACAATTCACCACGCATTTGCGCGTAATAACTTAGAGCCTCATTGCTGTAGGCCTGGCCCATATCCTTCAAAAGGTTGTCAGTGAGCCTGTCCAAGGCCTGGTGGGCAACAACCAGATCGACATGGATCAAATCCCTTCTTTCATTCGAAGAGACTGGGTCATGACTTCCAGAGGCACAGCGAGGATTCGCCTCTATCAATTGCTGTCGAAACGCTTCAATTTCGCTCATCGGATCATGAACCCGTTGCTCCAGAAACATAGAACGACTGTTTCCATCATCCTGGTTAATCCAGATACACAACAATGTGTTCGAGAACACGCATCACGCATCTACTCCTAACAACAAATCATTCGCTAGCGGAGCCCAATCCGCATCAATAGCTACAAAGCATCTAAACGTCAAAATACTCATCCCTGAAATTTAGCATCATATTTAACCAGAGAAAATCGTCCAAGTAACATCCAATACTCCCCGTCAGGATCACCCCAAATCATGGTTAATAGACAACAATTTTATAACCATGGAACTATTTGTTGGGATCTGCATCATTCCCTTTTTGAGCGCCCTCTTTATCCAAGCCGGTCAAAATGACGACGCTGACGACCATGATTTCCTTTAGCCAAGAAGGTCCTTTTTCAAGTCCTTTCTTGGGCAACCGAAGAAGTTATTGAGTCTTTGATTGATTGCGTTGGTTCCGCTATTCCCCAGCCGCCACCACCAGGCGTTGCAATCCAAAGCCGATCACCAGCTTCAACCCTCTGCTCGAAACAGCCTAATTGTTTCTGCCAGGGACCTCCCTGTTCACTCAACCAAGTCATCCCAAGAGCACCGGCCTCTCCACCAGCCAAACCAAATGGAGGCACCCGTCGAGAGCCAGACAGCAAAGCCACCGTCATCGGAGCAAGAAAACGAATCTGCCGCTCAAGCCCATCACCACCGCACCAGCGGCCTGTGCCTCCACTGCCTCGGCGCAGCTGAAAGCGTTCCAAACGCACTGGGAATCGCTGCTCGAGGATTTCCGGATCTGTGAGTCTGGAATTGGTCATGTGGGTTTGCACGCCGGATGACCCCTGGAAACCCGGACCGGCCCCGCCGCCGCCAGTGATCGTTTCGTAGTACTGGGATTGCTCATCTCCAAACGTGAGGTTGTTCATGGTTCCCTGCGCCGCGGCCATCACTCCCATGGCTGCAAACAACAGGTTGCAGAGCGCCTGAGAGGTTTCCACATTGCCTGCCACCACAGCCGCTGGCGGGAGCGGATTCAACAACGATCCTTGCGGGACCACCAGGGTGAGCGGCTCAAAGCAGCCCGCATTCAGGGGGATCGATTCATCCACCAAGCAGCGCAGCACGTACAACACAGCGGCTTTGGTCACCGCGAGCGGAGCATGAAAATTGTGCTCCCCCTGGGGACTCGTGCCCGTGAAATCCAGGCGCGCCGTCCTCGCTTGGTGGTCCACATGCACAGCAAGCTGCAAACGGCCGCCATGGTCTAACTCCACGCTGAACTGCTGGTCCGCCAAACGGCTAATCACACGACGCACCGTTTCCGCCGCATGGATTTGAACAAAACGCATATATCGACTAACGCGGGCAGCCCCCTCGCGCAGCATCAATTGTTCGAGATGGTTCACGCCGAGGCGGTTCGCCGCCACCTGAGCCTGCAAATCCGCCCAAAGCACATCGGGAGAGCGCGGCGGCTGCCGCTCTGCCTTCAAGATCGCGTTCCAGCCATCCCGATCCAAGACACCCCCACGCAGCAGTGACCAGTTGCGGAGCCGTAGGCCTTCCTCTCTGATCTCTTGACTGAAGGGAGGCATGGACCCAGGAGTGAGTCCCCCAACATCGGCGTGATGTCCGCGACAAGCGACGTAATAACTCGGCCGTTCCCCCTCACCAAAGACAGGGGTCATCGCCGTGATGTCCGGAAGATGGGTTCCTCCGTGATAGGGGTCATTGCTGAGCACTGTTTCGCCCGGTTCAAGCAGCGGACGTTCTCCACGCTGGATCTGATTCAGCAGGTCCAACACCGCCTCACCCATGGATCCCAAATGAACGGGGATATGGGGAGCATTGGCAACCAAGGCCCCGTTGTGATCGAACAACGCGCAAGAGAAGTCCAGCCGCTCGCGGATGTTCACAGAGCGGCTCGTCTGCCGAAGCCGCTCCCCCATCTGCTCAGCGATCACCATGAAGCGGTGATGAAACAGGCTCAGATCCACCGGGTCTGGAACATCAACAACCTGATCCCGCGCTGACCGTGGAACCGAAAGCTCCTCACCGGTGAGGAGCAAGCTTCCAGCTGAGTCACAGCAGGCTGACCAGCCAGGCTCGAGCACGGTGCAACCCGTGGCATCAAGAATTAAAGCTGGACCCTGCAAAGGCTCACGCAACAAAGCATCGGAACGCTGCAGCACCGGAACCTCCTGCCAGCCCAGCCCAGCCCAGTGAATGGTGGCTGTTTTGCTGAGAGCGTCCGACAGCGACCGTGGCTCTGAAGCCATCTGGCTGTCGTCCTGAAGGCGTGCGGGTGCCGTAAACACTTCAACCTCCAACCGCTCCACGATCAAGGCGGTTGTGCGGGGAGGCTTGTAGCCAAAGCGCTGAGCATGGGCTTGGTCAAAATCAGCTTCCAACTGTGAGAGTTGCAAGGTGGGTGCGAGCTCAGCGATCGGGATCAGCAAGCCACGTTCTGACGCAGCATCCCGAAGCTCCAGCCGAATGCGCCGCTCAAATTGAGACGCAGGGCCTGCACCCGCTGCCTCCAGCTTGTCCTCTGCAACCTCCAACTCCTGGCGAATCATTCCAGGAAGGGACGTCAACAATTCCGCGTCAAGGGCACCCCGCACCACCACCTGACGCCATTCCCGCAGGCGCGCCTGACCCAGGCCAAAAGCCGACAAAACGCCCGCGAGGGGATGGATCAACACTTGGCGGAGACCCAACACTCCCGCCACTCGGCACGCCAATTGCCCGGCCGCTCCGCCATAGGCCACCAAAGCTCCAGCACGAATGTCATGACCCCGCAGCAACGACACCTGCTGAATCGCACCAGCCATCGTTTCCACGGCCAGGTCAAGCGCCCCCTCCGCAAGCGACTCAGGATCGCGTCCCAATTGGCCAGCAAGCGCCTCAAAGCGCTTGCGCACCACCTCCAGATCCGGACGCAAATCAGCCGCCGGACCAAACACAGCGGGGAAGGCGTCCACCTGTAAACGACCCAGATAAAGATGAGCGTCGGTAATGGTTAGGGGGCCACCACAGCGGTAGCAAGCGGGTCCAGGGTTGGCGCCTGCAGAGCGAGGACCCACCTGCAAACGATCGCCATCGGTATCAATGATCGAGCCCCCACCTGCGGCGACGGTCTGGATCGGAAGTCGCGCAGCAGACAACTCGAGGCCGGCAATTTTGGTCTCCGCACTGCGCTCCCAGTCCTTGTCAGAGGCTCCTGCTGGCAAACAAAACACATCGGTGCTGGTGCCACCCATGTCCACACCGACAAGCGCCTGACCTGCCAAACCAGCAGCCTCTGCTGCGGCAACCGCCCCGACCATCCCTCCAGCGGGCCCAGAGAGAATCGTGTCCTTCGCCAACAGTTGATCAAGACCTTGCAAGGCGCCACTGGAGGTCATCACCCGCAGGCGTGTCTGCCCTCCAAGGGACTGCATCACTTGCTGGAGATAACGAAAGAGCACCTGTTCCACCGCCGCCTCAACGACGGTGGTCTCAGACCGAGGAACCAAGCGCGGCAATGGGCTCACCTGGTGGGAGCAAACCACCGTGGTGAAGCCCAGCGATCGGGCGAATGCCGCCAGTCGCCTCTCATGGCTTGGCTCACGCCAGGCATGCATCAGGGCAATGGCGCAGGCGTTGATACCGGCACTCCGATGAGCGCGGAGCCGCGTCTCCAGCTCGGCATCGAGGCAAAGCGGTTCTACCTCTTCCCCATCGGCATTCAATCGCCCTCTGGATTCAACAACCGCCACGGCCAGCGACGTCCGAACTGGAATCTCCAGAGCGAACAGATCAGGGCGATGCTGATCACCAATCAACAACAAATCCGCCAGACCCTGGTTGGTGATCAACAGAACTGGCTCGCCTGCCCCCTCAAGCAGGGCATTGGTCGCCACGGTTGTCCCCAAGCGCACCTCCTGGATCAAACCCGGCGGAATCTGAGCTGCCGCAGGCAAGCCCATCAGCTCTCGGATGGCACGAACAGCGGGATCACCACAATCGCTCGCTTGCTCTGAGAGCACTTTGCGAACCACAAGCTCACCACTGGGGGCGCGACCAACGAGATCCGTGAAGGTTCCGCCTCGATCAATCCAAAAGTTCCATTGGGTCGCCGTCATCGGTTCACGGTCCTTCCTCACCCCATGCCGCATCGTCCACCCACAACCAAAGCCTTGGGTGACGCCGTAGCCAGCTGGCCGGCACCTCTGGATCACCATCACGATCCAAAGCCTTGCGCAGGATTCCCGCCTTGGATGCACCCGTCACGATCAGGTGAAGTTCATCCGCCGCCAAGATCTCTTGAAGGCCAAGGGTGATTGCTTGCTCGGGCACCAACCCCGGACGACCCTGGAACGCAGAGGCATTTTGAGATCGCGTGCTGGAGCTGAGCCTGACCACGCGACAACGCACCTCTGGACCGCAGGGGGGCTCGTTAAATCCCACATGGCCATTGCTGCCCAATCCCAACAGCTGCAAGCCAATCCCCCCGGCGCTACGGATCGCGGCTGCATAGCGATCAGCGGCTGCTTCAGGGTCGGCAGTCGCTCCATCTGGCAGCGAGACCTGAGCAGGGTCCAGGCCTAGAGGCCCCACCAGGTGGTGTCCCATGAAGGCGGAGAAAGAGCTGGGATGCTCCGCTGCCAAACCCACATATTCATCAAGGTTGAAACTGCGCCAGTGCTGACGCAAAAGCTGTAGTCGATCCGTAGGCCAATCCCTTAAACGAGAGACCAAGGCGGCATAGAGGGGCTCCATGGTGCGTCCAGTCGCCAAACCGAGGGGCCGAAACGCCGCTGACTCAAGAGAGGCCAGCAAGCGTTGCTCAAGCTGATCAACCACAGCCTCCATGAGCTGCAGCGGATTGCGCCTGCGAATGATCGTGGTCGTGTCCGAGATCTTGAGCACGATGAACGGCCATTGTCATCAACCCCACCAGGCTGACTCTGAACGGAGCCGAAGCGCCACTGCTGGGTCATCACTGGGTCGATAGGGGCGAATCTCTGCTCCGCGGTAGTAATGCATAAGAATCTGACGAAAATCAGCACCTTGAAGAGCCAAACCATGGGCTCCCCACTGACTCATTCCAACCCCGTGTCCAAAGCCTTGACCACGGGCTTCGAGCACCAGCTCACCCTCCTTGACATCAAGACGGGGACGGTTGAAAGCTGAAGGGTTGCGTTGGGGGAGTGGTGGCGGTGGTGGTGGCAGGAGAGACGCCAGTCGACTCGGGGGGCTGGATGTGGTGGCAGGACCGGTGTTGGCAGCACCACTCGCAGAGTCCTGCCACAGCCCGATCAAAGGCGGAGCTGCTTGAGAGCCGGATTGTGAGGCTGTCCGAGACGTTGTCCGAGTAGCTGTGTGAGTCGATGCCGTTGGAGGCTCGACCGAGCCATTGATGAGCTCGAATTGAACCATCGTGCTTTTGAGACCGAGACGCTTGCGCAGCTCCCTCCCCGTTAGCACCAAAGAGCCTCGTGGACCCTGCACACGCGCCGAACGCACCCGACCCGTCGAGCTTTTCTTGAGCACCTGCAAGCGCTTGACACCTCCAGTTTCACGGAAGAGATCGCGCAGCTGATCGTCATCAAACCGTTTGTTCCAGCGATGCACCGGACTGTGCTGATCGTGATCCGCAACGCTGACCAAATAGGGAAGTTGACTGCGCCAAACCTCACCACTGGGTTCCGTTGCACCACCAGAGCTGCTGTGAAACACAGCGTTAATCAACCGGCCGGCATGGACTAAAACCAACGAGCGCGTGCTTTCCACGGCTTCGATTGTGCTGGGGGTTTCGGATTCAACCCCGCGGTAAACCTGGCTAGAGACGGTGGCCTTGACATCAAAGTCTCCTGTCTTCCCGCGCTGCCTGAGGGCATAGGTGCGCGCCGCAACCGCCTGCGCTTGCAAGGCCGGCAATGGCCAACGATGGGGCATTTCACTCCCCACAACACTGGCTAAATAGGTCTCAATCCCAATGTGGTTCACCACCTGCACCTGGCCGCCACGCACTAAAAACTGCAACCGGCCGCGATAACGGCGAGAGCCGAGCCAGATGCCGCGGGGGTCATCGCTTTGCACCTCGATCGCAGAGCCAGCGGACAGGGAGCGAGACGAGCCGTCACGCATCTGACCACTGATCTTGAGGCGCCCGGATCTCAGACTGACCTCCATCGAGCGCATGCGTTGATCGCCGCGGCCCAGACCTCGCACCAAGAAAGGCTGATCTGCATCAGCGCGCAGACGCACCACCGAGGCTTGTGACAACAGCACGCGCATCGACGGCTCCTGTGCCGCCTGCACAACCCGCTGCTCGAAGCTGACCGCCATCACAGCAATCGGCATGGCCAAGGCAGCAGTCAGCACAGGGAAAAACGCTGACGTACGTGTGAGCACTGCAAGCTGAAACCAGGCAGCTCAGTGTGACCTGATGATTCGGAAGCGGCTAGGTCCCCGTGGCAGATTTGATGGCTCAGCGCGTTAAAACGTGCAGGTCACCTTTCTTGGAACCAGTTCAGGCGTGCCCACCCGGGGTCGCAATGTTTCGTCTGTGGCACTGCGTTTGCCGCAGAGATCGGAGCTGTGGTTGTTCGATTGCGGAGAGGGAACCCAACATCAATTTTTGCGCTGCGATTTGCGCCTCTCCCAACTGAGGAGAGTGTTCATCACCCACATGCATGGCGACCATGTCTTCGGACTGCCTGGGCTGCTGGCGAGTTTGGGGCTGGGCGGCACAAGCAATGGGGTGGATCTCTACGGCCCTGATCCTTTGGATGCGTATCTCCAAGGGGTTCTGCGCACGAGTTCAACCCGCATCGGCTATCCGCTGGCGATCCATCGCGTTCGCGAAGCGGCTGAACAACACACCGTTGTGTTCGAAGACGACGATCTGATCGTGACCGCGGCCCCCCTCAACCATCGCGTTCCGGCCTACGCCTATCGAGCCGAACAAAAGCCAAGAGCAGGGCGTTTTGACATCGACAAAGCGAGAGAGCTCCAGATCCCGCCAGGGCCTGTGTACGCCGCGCTGAAGCGCGGTGAGTCGGTCACGCTGGAGGACGGTCGAACCATCGATGGCCGGACCTTATGCGGGCCAGAACAACCGGGCGTGAGCGTTGTGTATTGCACCGACACCGTCTTCTGCGAAGCAGCGGTGCAGCTGGCTCAGGGAGCCGACCTGCTGATCCATGAATCGACCTTCTCCCACGCCGAAGCCGACATGGCTTTCAAAAGGCAACACTCCACAAGCACCATGGCGGCGCAGACCGCTGCTGAAGCCGGTGTCAAGCAGTTAGCGCTGACCCACCTCAGCCCGCGCTATGCCCCTGGAAACGCAGTCACCGCAGACGATTTGGTGGCAGAAGCCAGGGCCATTTTTCCGAACACGATTTTGGCCAAGGATTTCCTCAATGTGGACGTCCATCCCTCTTAATCCGTGGGCGCGCGCTGCAACAGTTCGTGATCACTAGACCCTTAAGGGGCTCATCCGCATCCCACCCCGTGATACAAGGACTTGGTGCGCTGTCTACGTCAGTCTCTGACATCTTTCATGGCCTCTTTTTTCTCCACATTGCGTCGATCCTTGAATCGACTGTTGATCGCCCTGCCAGTGCTGCTTGGACTGTTGATCAGCGCCCCCGCCCAGGCCGCCCAGTGGGATGCCGAGATCCTCACGGTGCCAGCTGACGGCGATGGCGCCCTGGTCACCTTCAGTGAGCAGGAAATCAAGACAGGGCGGAAGGTGTTCAACGTCAGCTGCGGCACCTGCCACGCCGGCGGCATCACCAAAACCAACCAGAATGTGGGCCTGGATACTGAAACGCTTGCGCTGGCCACTCCAGCCCGTGACAACGTCGCGTCTCTCGTGGATTACCTCCAAGACCCCACGTCCTACGACGGGGAATACAGCATCGCCGATTTGCATCCCAGCATGCGCAGTCGCGATCTTTATCCCGCCATGCGCGATCTCACCGATGAAGATCTCCGCCTGATGTCCGGATACATCCTGGTGGCCCCCAAAGTCTTGGGTGTCGAATGGGGCGGCGGCAAGATCTACTTCTAACGCCCAAACAAGATCCCAATCGCTCAGCCTGCTCTTCGGAGCAGGCTTTTTTTATGGCGTGTCCACCGTGAAAGGCTCTGATCGAGACGGCTCGGCAGGTGAATCATTGTCAGCAGCCATGGACTTCGGTTGACGGCTGTACCACCACTCCTGCAACTCAGGCGTCAAGCGCATCGAAAAGAGCGTCAGGAGCGTGGCCGTAGGGCGAGAGCCCGGCTGGAGCAACTCAACGGAATAGGAAGGGCAGCGCCTGGAAGCAAGATCTGGAACAAACCGGCGACCCACCCGACGCCAACTCGGCTCTTTGCTACGCCAAGCCAAGCGACAACAGGGCCAGGGCAACTCCTCACGATCAAACAGACGACAACAGGGTCCAATCACCCGAAAGCTGTACTGTCCGCCTGGACTGGCATGCACCGTTCCGTGCTCCAGCAGTGCCTGTACATCAGAACGCAGGGCAGGAACAGGTGTCACAGGGATGATCAAACACTTAGAGCCGTCATCACATTAAAAAGCCACCCCGAGGGGTGGCAGAACGATCGCTCGGATGGGCGACCTCAGCTCGAAGCTGCAGAGCTCAATACAGCTCTTCTTCAGCGTGAGTTTTGATGGTGCAATCTGAAGTGGGGTAGGCCACACAGGTCAGAACGAAACCAGCTTCGATCTGGTCGTCGTCAAGGAAGCTCTGGTCGGACTGATCAACGGTGCCGGCAGTGATTTTGCCTGCGCACGTGGAGCAAGCGCCTGCACGGCAGGAATAGGGAAGATCGATGCCTTGCTCCTCAGCAGCATCGAGGATGTACTGATCGTCAGGAACTTCGATGGTCTTGTTGAGGCCTTCGCTCTCGCTGACCAGGGTGACCTTATAAGAAGCCATGGATGGATGTAATGCGCAGAGATCGAATCGATCTGAACCTGCTGGACCGAACCCTTCTACATCGGACAGACGCCTTGATACGGGATTCATCAGGGTTTTCCGTCCAAGCCCAATCAAAGACGGAGCATTAATAAGAAGGACTTATTGAATGAGTCGCTTGATTTCGAGCAGGCCCCAGCGTCCTTGTTCCCCGATTGGCCTTGCCTGCCAGCCGCATTCAGCCAAAACCTCAATCAGCCGAGGCGCCTGATCCACCAACAAACCACTCAGCAGGCCGCGGCCTGTGGACTTGAGCACCGAAGCGAACTGCGGGGCTAAAGCTTCGATCACCGGAGCAAGGATGTTGCAGAGAAGCAAATCCGCCTCCTCTCCGTTCAACAGGGCCGCGAGCGCATCGATCGATCCATGGCTGACGCGAAGTTGTTCGGCTTTCAAAGCGTTGAGGCCAGCGTTGTCTGTGGTCGCCCGAACCGCCAATGAGTCGGTATCAGCCGCAAACACCTCACGCGCGCCAAGGGCCAAGGAAGCCAAGCCCAACACTCCACTCCCACAGCCCAAATCAGCCACCCGCTGATCGCGTGGAGGCATCGCCTCAAGCGCTTCAAGGCAGAGGCGGGTGGTGGGATGACTGCCGGTTCCAAAAGCACTTCCAGGGTCCATCTTCAAGACCAAGCGATGGGCGTGCTCTTCAGGGACCTGCAGCCATGCCGGAAGGATCAACAAACGCTGACCCACGGGATCTGGTTGCCAATGCTTTTTCCAACTAAGACTCCAGTCTTCGTCGGCCAACTCCTCCCAAAGCGGCTCTGCCAAGGCCAGTCCGAACGTGTCCGCCATCGGGCGAAGGCTGTTCAGCAACTGGTCACGTTGATCTTGCGGCCACTCCGACGCTGGCAGCCATGCCAGCAACGTGCGCTGGTCTGGCGACTCTGGGGCATGTTGAACGGCCAAGCGATGCAGCCCAAGGGACTCCAGCTTCCAAAGCAAGGACTCCTCAAGAACGGGAGGCAGGGGTAGGGAAAGGCGCCACCACATCACAGCGTGACGGGGTGGGCTTCCTGAATGCCGTTAATGCTGTGAATGGTGGTCAACAGAGCGGGAGGAATCGGGTCATCAATGCTGAGAACCATCACGGCATCCCCACGCACGATGCGACGCCCCACCTGCATGGAAGCGATGTTGACGTTGTGCTCACCAAGAAGGGAGCCGAGGTGACCAATGATGCCTGGCATATCGCGGTGCCTGGTGAACAGCATGTGACGGCTTGGTGGAACATTCACGGGGAATTCATCAATGCTGGTCACGCGTAAATCACCATCTGCAAACACCGCACCGGTCACGCTGTGACCTCCCTGACCACCGCGAGTGGTGAGCTGCAGAGACCCACCCGCAAAATCACGGCTGGCATCATCTTTAATTTCCAGCACATGAATGCCGCGGCCCTTGGCCTCCAGCGATGCATTCACGTAGTTGATCCGATCTCCCAGTGCCGTGCTGAGCAAGCCCTTCAGAGCCGCCACTACCAGGGGTTGTGAGGGGTGGCTGGCGAATTCGCCTTGCAAACGCACCTCCAACTCCTGAATCTGCCCACCACTGAGTTGGCTCACGAGCAAACCGAGGGTTTCGGCCAGCTGGAGATGGGGCTTGAGGCGCTCCATGATCTCGGCACTGAGGCCTGGGATATTCACGGCGCTGCGGGCAGGCAGTCCCAGCAACACATCACGAATTTGTTCGGCGACATCAACCGCCACATTTTCTTGAGCCTCTTCCGTGGACGCTCCGAGGTGAGGGGTCAACACAAGCCCTCGCTCCACAGCGCGCAGAGGGGAGTCTTGAGCTAGCGGTTCAGATGCAAACACATCCAGACCAGCCCCTGCGATCACTCCGGATTCAATCGCTTCCGCGATCGCCGGCTCATCAACAATTCCGCCACGGGCACAATTCACAATCCGTGCCGTGCTTTTCATCGTGCGCAACAGCTCGGCATTGACCAGATTTTCCGTATCCGGCGTGCGCGGAATATGCAGGGTGATGTAATCGGCCTGCTGGAACAGGGCTTCCAACGTGGTGAGCCGCACCTGCATCTGCTGAGCACGTTCTGCAGAGATGAACGGATCAAAGGCGATCACCTCCATACCCATCGCTTTCGCGACGCGAGCGACGTGGGAGCCGATTTTGCCCAACCCCACCACGCCGAGCGTTTTTTTATAGAGCTCATTCCCCACGTATTTTTTGCGATCCCAGGCTCCAGACCGCATCGAACCGTGGGCTTGGGGCACGTGACGAGACACCGACAGCAACATCGCAAGCGCATGCTCCGCCGCGGCGATCGTGTTGCCCTCGGGTGAATTCACCACCAACACCCCGCGCTGCGTCGCCGCAGGCACATCCACGTTGTCGACCCCCACACCCGCACGGCCGATGATCCGCAACCGATCAGCAGCCTCAATCACATCCGCTGTGACCTGGGTGCCCGAACGGATCATCAGGGCGTCGTAATCGCCAATGATCGATTTGAGCTCTTCCGGTGACAACCCAACGCGCTGATCGACTTGAGCCACTTGGCCAAGGATGTCGAGCCCCGCCTGATCAATGGGGTCTGAAACGAGAACTTTTGTCATCCAGCGGCGGGAGAGAGCCACCACTAACTGTAGAGATCAGCCCGAACGGTCTTTTCCAAGTGTTTTCCAGCCCAAACAGTTCCAAGAGAATCGGCTCCAAGAACAACTATTCCGAGAGAGAATGAAAGCTCGGCTGCTGTTGTTTCATGCCCGTTTGCGTTCTGGTTCTCAATGAGCGCACTGCTGCCGACCGTCTTCGCCTGTCGCTCCAAGAGTTAGGCACGCCATTGCTTCGCGTCGCCCTCGTCGCACCCGCCCCCGGGAAAGGCGCCGAGCCACAGCAGCAAGAATCCGCCTCCGATTCTGATCTCCCTGCTGAGGCGATGGACGATGTGGACCTGCTCAACCCCAATCTGGCCCGCAGTCGCCGTCAAAAGTCGATGGCACGCTGGTTAATGCCCTTCGGGTTTTTCGCCGGCGCCACCTTCACCCAGATCACCACGCTCGATACGTTTGCGAGCTTTGGTCCCTGGGGTGCAGCCTTCATCGGGGGATTATTGGGCATGGGGTCCGGCCTGATGGGCAGCTATGCCGCCGCCGCCAGCGTGCCGTCGGAAAACGAGGATGGCGTAAGAATCCTGCGCAATCGACACCTCGAAGGCTGCTGGCTCCTGCTTCTAGAAACGAGGCCCGGGTTGGAATTGCCTTGGCAAACCGTCCAAAAGGCACGTCCCCAGCAGGTGGTTCGGCTCAGCGAACTATGAGCCTCCCTCGCGACGCGCTGCTTCGGTCCTGCAGACATCCCACAACGATGGCCGCCTTGATCGACATTGCGGAAGACGTTCTGAAGACCTGGCAACCCCGCTGGAGTCCTTTCCTCTCAGCCCTCATGTTGGAAGATGCCAATCAGCTCGGGGCCCTGGCAGAACTGAAAATCAGCCGTGATGGCGGCTACCCAGGAGCCGAGCGAAAACGGTTGCTCATCCAACATGCGACGTCCCCAGAGCCTGAGCCCCCTTGTCCTTTGGCTGGTCTCAACGTGGAGGGGAACTTCCTGTTCGACCCAACCTCACCCGACGAGATGCGTCTGGCCCTGCAACGCATCGGGGTGGATGAAGCGGCTCTCGGTGATCTATGGATCCGTGGAGACAGAGGTGCTCAGGCCATTTGCACACCGGAGGCCGCGGCCCTGCTGCAAGGCCAGCGAGGCAGCGTTCGCGAGGTAATGATCACCTGCGAATCTTGGCCACTCGAGGCCCTGCAATGGCCTGTTCAGCGCGTTGCTCGCCGCTTGAGCAGCGTTGAAGCTTCATGCCGTCTTGATGCCATTGCCTCTGCCGGCTTTGGCATCTCTCGCTCAAAGGTCGTGAAACAAATTAAGGACGGGCGGTTGCGCCTCAACTGGGAACCGGTGCGGCTGGCAAGTCGCGATTTAAAAGTGGGAGACCGCCTGCAACTTCAAGAGAGAGGCAGCATCGAGGTCATGAACATCGAACGCACGAAACGGGAGCGATGGCGCATTGACATCCTCCGCCAATAAGTGGAGCGAATTTTGAGGGCACTCCAACTGCTAACTTCAGTGCCTGGTTGAGCCATTTATCAACCACCCGTCTCAAAGGACAAATTTGAGAGCTGGGGGCGATTAGCTCAGAGGTAGAGCACTACCTTGACACGGTAGGGGTCACTGGTTCGATTCCAGTATCGCCCACTTCCCTTTAGGGACAGGAGTTGGACAATGGCATGCAGCTTGATCGTGGGGCTTGGCCGCTCCGGGGTCGGCGCAGCGCGCCTTCTTCATGCCCAAGGTCATCAGGTTGTTGTTCTCGAAAGGGATGACGGTCCCGAACAACAGTTCAAAGCCCAACAACTAAAAAATCAAGGCATCCAAACCGAGTTGGGATGCCCTCTGGAATTTTCCAGCTTTCAACCTTGGCTAGATCAAGTTGAGCAAGTGGTGATTAGCCCGGGGATCCCCTGGGACCATCCCACCTTGATGCAGCTACGCGACCACGGCGTGACAGTGAGAGGTGAAATGGCCGTGGCTTGGCAAGCCCTTCGCCATTGCCCTTGGATTGGAATCACAGGCACCAATGGCAAAACCACTGTGACGCACTTGCTGCATCACGTTCTCAACCAAGCGGGACTGCATGCGCCGATGGCAGGGAATGTGGGCCATTCCGCCGCCGAATTAGGGCTGCAATGCATGGATCCATCCCAAATCAAACCGGATTGGATCGTGATGGAGATGAGTAGCTACCAAATTGAATCGGCGAATGAAGTAAGACCAACCATCGGCATTTGGACAACGCTGACGCCCGACCATTTGGAACGACACGGGTCCATGGATGCCTATCGAGACATCAAACAAGGCCTGCTTCAACGCTCCAAGCATGCCGTTCTCAATGCCGACGACACTGACCTAAAGAGCAGGCAGGCCCACTGGCCAGATGCCCAATGGGTTAGCTCTGCACAAACGAACCATGAGCCATTCAATCTTGAGCTTTGGGTGAATCCAGAAGGTTTCGTTTGCAATAAAAAAGGTGCCCTCTTTCCAGCCAATGCTCTGGCCATGCCTGGCGAACACAACCGCCAAAACATGCTGCTAGTAACAGCAGCTGCCTTGCAAGCTGGATTAGAACCGCAAGCGATTGAGCGTGGCTTTCGCAGTTTCCCTGGAGTGCCCCATCGCCTAGAGAATCTGGGATCGCTCCACGGAATGAACGTCTTCAACGACAGCAAAGCCACGAATTACGACGCGGCTGCCGTTGCACTTCAAGCCGTACCAGGCCCAATCATTTTGCTTGCCGGTGGATTGTCTAAACAAGGCGATGCGAGTGGATGGCTGCAATTGCTTCAAGACAAGGTTTGCTCCATCGCCCTATTCGGAAGTGATCGAGATGTTTTATCGGGCCTGATTCGTGGCTCTGGCTATACAGGAGACCTGACATCGCACCCCACCATGACGGATGCCGTGACGGCAGCGGTTGAGAAAGGGAAAAATGGGAATGCCTCCTCTCTGCTGTTATCACCCGCCTGCGCAAGCTTCGATCAATACAAGGATTTTGAAGCCCGCGGCAATCACTTTAGGGAGATGATTGAGCAATACTCTCATAGCCCATCAACGCGAGCAAACTAAGCCCATACGAGCGATTTGCCTGGCAAATCCATAGCCTTCTAAATCAAGGCCATCAGCATCAAGGTCCACCAGACAGCCTTTAAAAAATATTTACCAAGCCAGTGAAGATCCTATCCATTCAAAGTCCAGACGACTCAGAGCTCAGCTCCTGCAAGCCTTTCTCAGCACAGCAAACAATTCTCTCGAAAATCCAGGCAAGCACCAGGCGCATTCCCTAAGTTCGTTGAATGAAGATATCAAAATACCTTCTACCCTTCACCCTCTTTCTCTTCTTGGTGTCTTGCAACGCCAAGGAAGCCAAAGATCAACAGACTTGCTCTCTTTACAACTCTGACAAAATTGACGCGGTGGAAGCTCTCGAACGATTAGGGCTTCAGCCCAATAAGAACGGGCAGAGGTTTGAGCCAGTTGAAACAACCTGTGCTTCCTTCAAGAATTCCCCTTGAAAGGGCGAAAAGCCCTTCTTCCGAGTAAGACAGATCCCTCTCCCGCAAGCAGACGGACGCGAGCACAACGAAGAAGATAATGATGATCGCCTTCCTTTTACTTAAAGCCATTTCACCTGTCAGATAAAGCCACTAGTCAATGAACGCCACAAGAAGGTAGAGATATTTAATCAATGCATTTCCAAGAATAGGACCGCGTGCGCAAGAAACCACGCTGGCTTGATCAGCATGAACAGCTAAAATCGGTTAAGCCCCAGGGCAATCCTCAGAGAATGCCGCGCATACAATCTCAGTAATGCACCCCCATCATCCCGCCTCCTCAAACTTTTTGCCATGACTAAAGCCTCCTACTGGCTCATGAAAAGCGAGCCAAATATTTACGGCATTGAACATTTAAGGGATGAAAAAGTTACGCTATGGGATGGAATCAGAAACTACCAAGCTCGAAACTTCATGCGCAAAATGAAGACCGGAGATCAAGCTTTTTTCTACCACTCCAATTGCAAACCTCCAGGAATTGTAGGTCTCATGGAAGTTACAGAAACGGGCCTTGTCGATCCAACGCAGTTTGATGTCAGCTCTAAGTATCACGATCCAGCCTCTAAGCAAGACGCTCCACGCTGGGATTGCGTGAAACTTGCCTATCGCGGCCAGTTTTCTGACATGCTGACCCTTGATGATCTTCGTGAGTCATACCAAGCAGACCAGCTAACCGTCGTTCGTCGCGGAAATCGCTTGTCCATTCTTCCGGTTGACACAGAAATCGCGATGGATTTATTAAAGAGACTTGGACCACTTCAATGATCCGCTCGGAAACATTTCTACTGAGCGACTGCCGATTGCCACCATTATTCCAAGGGCCTGGATTGGCTTCAGGAAAGCGCCTTGGTCCTTCATCGGACTGACAGCATTGATGCTGATCAGCCTGATGGGCTTAGGGGTGATCGCACGAGACCTCCAACTCAGCGGCAATCGTTTCCTTCAATACACGGGCGATCTTGTGCTCGTGATGGCGGCCCTTGTTCCGCTCGCTCCCCTCTTAGCGCTGCTGCAGCTGGCAGACGAACACTTACCAGGGGGATTGGATCGAGACCCAGAGCAACCCGCGGCAAGACGCCGATTCTTTTGGCTTCTAAAGCAGACCTGCGGCCTCGTGGTTCTAGAGATCCTCATCGGCATTGGAGGGATCAGCTCGATTCGTCTTTTGAGTCAATTTTTAGCCCCCCACAGCGGTGTTCTTGCCAGCTTGGCCTTCCTGTTGGGTGGTGTCGGCATCGCCATCTGGCTGATTGGCCAACTTCTCTCCATTCCGTTGCTGATCCATCACGGCTATCGGCCACTCCGAGCCATGGAGCACAGTCGCAAACTCGTTCAGGCCAATCGCCTCAAAGTCATGGCCTTGCTGGGACTTCTTCTAGGAATCAACTTGCTTGGCCTCATTGCCGCGAGCCTTGGGCTGCTCTTAAGTCTTCCGTTTAGCGCCCTCTTGTTGATGGCCAGTTGCCGGACTCAAACGCCTTGGCGAAGGGAGTCGCGACGAAACATTTTGCCGACGTAAAGGCGGGTGAGCTCTCTGGAATCCACCCCATTCTGAACAAGAAATCCCGCCAAAGCGGCCTGCACGAGTCGGTACTGATCCCAATTCGGACAACGCTCAATAAAGTCCGCCATGGCCTGGTGCAAAGGCAGGGGCATCTCAGCTTGAAAACTGACGATGCCTTCACCCTGGATGGGCTCAGGCATTGATTGAGCCGCACCAACTGCAACGGACTCAACAACCTGATCAGTCACCAATTGGCCTTGAATCACTCCTCGCTCCCTCTTCATAACGACCCGAATCTATGGCCTGTTCTCCACAATCACAAGGGGCCGTCAACAGAGGTCGCGAAGGCCATTGCCAACCACTCCGCCCCTGCGGCCTAGGCCAAAAAAGCAGTCCAAGACAGGAGTTTTCCCTTCTCCAGGGGGGCCACTAACCGCGCTCGGGCGATAGCACACAATCTCCAAAACCGATGTTTTTCCACAGGGGAAAGACCGCAACTCAAAAACAGCCCGTGAGCCTGTGGAAAAGCTGTGCAATGGGGCTGTTCCAACGTGGAAAAATCAATCAATCCTGATTGATCAGACCAGCTAATGCAATTTTCAATCCCAAACCGTTCTCAACGCAGCCAGGAAAGCTTGAGCCGCTGGAGCAGGCCAAGCGCCCTCGAGCCCTCGACTCTGCATCCCCTTGCCTTGAAGCACCACACGCAGCCCCCAGTGGTCACGGGTGCCATCAAGGCACCCCCACCACTCCTGCTGTTCCAGCTCCAAGGTGATGGCTTCTTCCTCCATCAACTGATCACAAATCAGCGTGTGTTGATGGTCGAGCTCAACAAGAAGGGCCTGCAGCCCCTTCACTTCCATCTCAGTAAGCTCGACAGCCCAAGAGTCCCCTCCGATCAGGAAGGGAAAGCCGTCACGGCTGAAATCACGGGCGAGACGCCAGCCAGGCCCCTCCTCTTGGATCATCCAGGCAGGAGATCAGGCTGATCCTGCTCGTCGGAAAGCTCAACAATTGCGCGATGAACCGGCTTCACACTGGATTCCTCTAGAAGCCCGTCGAAGTCGTCAAAACGTCGCTGCTTAGCGCGAAAAGCGATTTTGACTGTTGTCAGATAACGGTTGGTGGACTGACGAATCAAGCTCTCACCCCGCTTCGCGAGGTCCTTTGAGTCCACACCTGCAGAAATCATTCCCATCTAGTCATCGACGCTTCACTCTATGTGAGCAAATCGCTGTGAAACGGAACCTGCATGGGATAAGCGCGTTGGGGACGACCCGGCACTCGCAAAACGATCTGGCGGCCTAACCCCATCGCGAGGAGTGGACGTCTCAGGTGCGTCATCAAACCACTCACCTCTTCAAGGTGCTTCCCATCCATGCACTCAATACGAATGCATCCCCAACTACGAGACATCCGGCAATCACGTAACGGTTCCAACTCAGCTTCAATCTCTGGTTCCTCCCTGTAGAAGGAAAACACCAGGCGGCTCAACCGATCCATCGCTAGGCCCCGTAGCCTTAACTCCTTATCAAGATGGCCATGGCTGAGGATCAGCCCCTAAAGGACGAACAAAACCTTCATCTTTCTGTTCAAGGAACACTGGCCATCGACCTTGGGAGCACCAATACGGTGGTGGCCTTTCACGACGGCAGCGCCTCCCCCCCCCAACTCCTCGATCTCGCCCCGATCAGTCAACGACCGGGGGAAGTCCCGAGCCTCATCTGGAGCAACGCTCTTTCCAACCATCAGCCTCTCGTTGGCCGGCAAGTCCTCGACAGCGGACTCTCCGATGGCACATCCCCGGAACTTCATCGCGACTTCAAGCGCTGGATCGGCGTCTTGGACAAATCCGACCTTCCATCCCATCCCCTCAGCCCTGAGCAAGCTGGCGAGATTCTTTTGCACCAGATCTGGAAACGCCTGCCCACGACCGTATCGGTGAAGCGGCTGGTGCTCACAGCTCCAGTGGATCAGGCGCTTGGTTATCGCCAATGGCTGTTGCAGGCCTGCACGATCCTTCCGGTTGACGAGGTGGCGCTCGTGGATGAGCCAACAGCCGCGGCCATGGGCGCAGGACTGCCTGCAGGCTCCAAGTTGTTGGTGGTGGATCTAGGCGGAGGCACGTTGGACCTCTCCCTTGTCGCCTTAGAAGGTGGGGAAGGAAGGGCAGCTCCCATCGCTCAGCTGCTGCGCTTTCGGGGGCGAGACCTTAAAAACAGCAAGCAAACGCTGCGCTCGGCAAGGGTCTTAGGGAAAGCAGGCATCCCCTTGGGTGGCAGGGATCTCGATCACTGGATCTTGGATCACCTTTTTCCAAACGATCCGGATCTAATTCTGAGAAGTCAGACGAGCCTTTTGAATGCGGCTGAACGCTTGAAATGCCGCCTGAGCAGCCCTGATGTCGGAAATGAGGAGACCCTCAGCGAGTTAGCGAGCAGCATCGATCTCGCGCAACCCATCACCTTGTCGCTCAATCGCAACCAACTCCACGCGCTGTTTGAGCGCCGGGGATTGATCAAGGTTCTTGAAGGGCTGCTCGATCGCACATTGGCCTCGGCCCGCCAACAAGGCTGCAGACCGGAAGACCTCAACGCCGTCGTCGCCGTTGGAGGAGGAGCCCATCTTCCGCTGGTGCGCCAATGGTTATCAGAGACGATGCAGCCGGTGCCATTGCTGACGCCACCACCCGTTCAAGCCGTGGCCACTGGTGCTCTCAATCTCACGCCGGGGGTAAGGATCAGAGATCTACTCCAAAAAGGCGTGTATTTGCGCTGCTGGGATCGTCGCAGTCGTGCCCATCACTGGCATCCCTTATTTCTGAGTGGCCAACCATGGCCCTCGCTTCAACCCTTGGTGCTGAACCTGAGCGCAAGTCGCAGCCATCAACAGGACATTGAGCTCGTGCTCGGTGAGCCCCAGGGCGAGCGGCGTCACGAAGTGGTGTTCGTTGGAGGGCTTCCCACGATTAGGGACAACAGCAACGTTCCAGACACCATTCAGCCTCTTCCAAGAAAGACCATTCGTCTTCAACTCAATCCCGTTGGCCAACCAGGTGAAGACTGCCTACGCCTAGCTTTTCAACTTGATGACGAGGCTCAACTCGTGATGAGCGGGGAAGATTTAAGAACGGGTTTGGCCATCGAACCGTGCACTCTGATAACTGTGCAGTGAACGGTCCGTCCACACATCGTTGAGAGTCCTTTCTCCCCTCCATAGAAAGGAGATTCTCTTAAGAGGCTTTGGACTTTGGCGCTGCGTCGCCACCTGCCACATTTTTGGATGATGGCGACCCTTGGTGGAGTCGCAGCACTTTGTGCTGGAGCTTATTTATGGGAGCAACAGCTGCCGCGGAAATTGAGTCGGGCACTAGCAGCTAACGACCTGCCTGCATGCCTGCGCTACGGAGAACAATTAGCTGCCTTGCGTTGGCTCGGCCAGAAAGCGCCCGAAGAGCTTGCCGTGTGTCGACGCAGACTCGCTCAACAAACCTGGGATCAGGCTGATCCAGGTCGAGCTCTGCTCCTTCAAGAGCAGCTCGTGAATTCAGGCGTTGGCTCTCCACAGCAAAAAGAACAAGATCAACAACAGCTCAAGCGCTGGCGCGATCAGCTACGGGAACAGGCTCTCGCTCAATTTCGCGCTGGCAAGTTAAACGAGGCATTGACCATGCTTCAGCCGCTGGAGAAGCACGATGGACGCCCCGGAAGTCGCTTAAGTGACGGCTTGAAGGAGAGCTGGAATCGCAATCGCCTTCAGCTGGAACAGCTGAGAGGGCATGTGAACCAAGAACAATGGTGGGAGGCACTCAGCGCCCTCAACCAGCTCGATCATCCCTGGTGGCAACGCCAAGCCGAACCCATGCGTCAGGAAGTCGAGCAGGCCATTGACGATTTAAGGGACCAGAAAGAGCACCACAGCCACGGAGCCTTGCCGGCTCACACGGTGGCGAGAGATCAATTGAACGAGGCAGTGGATGCCCACATCCGCGAGGGCATGGCTCCTTGGGAAGCATTCATGGCCGGTTGCAGCGATCTAGGCGGCACCATCGTTGAGGATGGTCCTGAGACGCTCTGTCAGGCCAAGAACTAAGGCCTTGTTTTGACTTCCCGTGAGACAATCGCCTGACTTGAACCGATGTCCATGCAGCCGGGTGACAAGGTTGTCGTCTCCACCAGCGTTGTGGTTTTCAACCACCCCCAACATCGAGGAGAAAGTTTCGATATGGAAGGAAGTGAAGGAGAGGTTTTCCAGGTGCTCGACGATTGGAAGGGGCGTCCCATCAGCCCAACGCTTCCGATTGTTGTGGCTTTTGGTCGCTACAAGGCCCACTTCCGAGTTGACGAGCTAACCCCAGCCGGGTGAAGCAAGCCTGATCATTCAGGGTTGTTTTCATGAACGCGTCGAAGGAAAACTCCCTCCTCCCCATCCAAACCAAGCAGGCGCAGTTCAATCGTTTCCGATTGACGCGTCGGCACGACCCTGCCGCAAAAATCCGGATGGATTGGCAATTCGCGATGGCCTCGGTCCACCATGACCAGCAAAGACACTCGCCGTGGTCTGCCCCAGGCCTGGATGGCCTCCAAGGCGGCTCTCACGGTTCGCCCCGTAAAAACAACGTCATCCACGAGCACGACATCCCTTCCCTCCACGCTCACGGGCAGGTCGGTGGCCTGAACCATGCGCACACCCACACGACCTAAATCGTCGCGATGAAATGTGGGGTCAAGAGTGCCCGTAGCCACAGCGTGACCGCTCTGATCTTGTAAAGAGCGAGCAAGGACACCCGCCAATTGAACTCCGCGGGTTGGGATCCCCAGCAACACCAGAGATTCCACGTTGGGCACGGACTCCAACACCTGAGACGCCAGGCGCGTCACCGTTTTTCGCAGCTCATCCGCAGAGAGAATTTCAATCCGATCATTCCCAACGTCTCGATCTGCCATCGCTTTCTTTTCAGGCGATCAGTGTATGAACGATTTTCCCCAGCACGATCAGCTTTTGCAAACCTGCAAGGCATGAATCAGAAGCTTTTGGGCAGCAGGGAGGTAACTTGAATCTGTAGAGGGACTTAAGAACTGAGATTGACGGAGTGAACGTACCGAACAACCTCGAACAAAATCTTCCTCGCAACGCTCCCGTTGCACCCGTGGTTCTTGCGATCCTGGACGGCTGGGGAATTTGTGACTCCACTGAGCACAACGCCATCCGCAGCGCGTCAACTCCTGTCATCGATGCGCTCTGGCATGCCTATCCCCACGCCGTGATTGAAGCGAGCGGATCCCATGTGGGCCTTCCCGACGGTCAGATGGGCAATTCAGAAGTCGGGCATCTCACCATTGGAGCCGGTCGGATCATCCGGCAAGAGCTGGTGCGTATTAGTGAAACCGTGCGCGAACGCCGGCTTGGCAGCACCGCAGCGCTTCAAGCCGTCGCCGACCGTCTCCGCAGCACTGGTGGCACCCTGCATCTGCTCGGTCTCTGCTCCGATGGCGGCGTACACAGCCATGTCGACCACGTTTGCGGACTGCTCGAATGGGCGGCAGAAGAGGGGCTTAAGAACGTGGCCATCCACGCCATCACCGATGGACGAGACACGCCAACCCAAAGTGCACCGACACACCTAAGCAAAATCCAAGCCGCAATCAGCAGCCATGGAATTGGCCGAATTGCCAGTCTCTGCGGGCGCTACTGGGCGATGGATCGTGACCATCGCTGGGAGAGAACAGAGCGGGCCTATGCCCTCCTGACGGATCCTGACTTGGCCAGGACCGACGCTGAGCCCTTATCCGTACTAACCAGCAGCTACGACCAAGACATCACCGACGAATTCTTAGAACCCGTTCGCGTCTCCGACGATCCACTGCGAGATGGGGATGCGTTGCTGATGTTTAACTTCCGTCCAGACCGAGCCAGACAGATTGTTCAGGCGCTCACACTCCCGGAATTTGACGGTTTCAAGCGTGTGCATCAGCCAAAGCTGGATGTCGTGACGTTTACGCAATACGAAACGGATCTACCAGTCTCCGTTGTGTTCCCACCCGAATCCCTCGATCAGCTTCTCGGACAGGTGGTCGCAGATGCCGGCCTCAAGCAGTTCCGCACAGCCGAAACGGAAAAATATCCCCATGTCACCTATTTCATGAACGGGGGAATTGAACAACCCCTTCAAGGCGAAAAGCGACATCTCGTCCCCTCTCCCCGGGTCGCCACCTACGACCAAGCTCCTGCGATGTCCGCAGACACGCTCACCGAAAGTTGTGTTGCCGCGATCCAGCAGGGTGAACACTCCCTCGTTGTCATCAACTACGCCAACCCCGACATGGTGGGGCATACCGGCATGATGGAAGCCGCTACGCAAGCGATTGAGACCGTTGATCGCTGCATCGGCAAGTTGCTGGATGCCGTTGGGCGCATGGGTGGCACCCTTTTAATCACAGCAGACCATGGGAATGCAGAGCGGATGCAAGGACCGGATGGTCAGGCCTGGACTGCACACACCACCAATCCCGTGCCGGTCATTTTGATCGAGGGAGAGAAACGCAAGGTCCCTGGATTCGGGAATTCGATTCGACTTCGAGAGAATGGGGGCCTTGCCGATATTGCGCCAACGCTTCTTCAGCTGCTCAATTTGGACAAACCCGAAGCCATGACGGGCATCTCCTTGATTGAACCGATCGAAGCCTCAGCTCCAGCAACGACCAAGCTGCCACAACCCGTTTAAGTAAGATCCACACATGCTTACGACTGTTCTCTCCTGGGTCTGGATCGGCAGTGGTGCCGTTCTGATTCTGCTCGTCCTCCTGCACAGTCCCAAAGGGGATGGAATGGGAGGTATCGCGGCCAGTGGAAGTTCATCGTTCACCAGCTCTAGCAGTGCAGAAGCAACGCTGAATCGCATTACCTGGACAACACTTTCATTTTTCCTCGCACTCGCTGTGATTCTGAGCGCAGGCTGGCTCAGTTAACTCCTCGTCTGAATCTAATGTCATCCCATCCCGTCAATTCATCGTTTACGCATGCATGAATTGAGTTTTAAAAGACGAGTTAAAGACCATATATTTGGAACAAAATCCGCGTTGTTTTCAATTTTTTTTCGTCGGATCAGCAGGGTTGCTTTAAAGAAGCGTGATGACGCCCTGGGCCTTGCAGGTGGACATCATCACCAAAGGAATCAAGACAGCAGCCGTAGCGATTCACTGGAACTGAGGAGAACCAACCCGTTCGGCATAGGCCTCTTCTCCATGGGCCTGCACATCAATTCCCAGGTTTTCCGCTTCTTGTGACACCCGGAAGCGCAGGCCCAGACCCCTCAAAACGAACGTGATCAAGAGCGTGCCAACAGCTGCCAAGCCATAGGCCACCAAGACGGCTTGCAGTTGCCCAACAATCAGAGCACCCCGTCCCTGTTCGATCAAAACGTTGGCAGCAGGATGCCCAGCAATCAAGTCAGAACTGGCAAAAACACCCGTTAGCAAGGCGCCAATCGTGCCCCCCACACCGTGAACCGCATAGGTATCGAGAGAATCATCAAATCGAAGTCTCACTTTGAGCTGAACTGAGGCAAAGCAAAACAACGACGTGATGGCACCGATGGCCATTCCCGCACCGGGGGTGACAAACCCAGCCGCCGGGGTGACACCAACCAAGCCAGCGACAGCACCTGTGGCCATACCAACAACGGTGGGTTTGCCACTCCTCCACGTCTCGATCAAAGACCAAGCCACCAAGCCCGCGGCTGCTGAGATGTGTGTTGTCGTAAACGGCAACTCTGCACCGGCTACCGCCAACTGACTTCCACCGTTGAAACCAAACCAACCAAACCAGAGCAGACCCGTCCCCAGAAGAATCTGACTGACATCGTGGGGAGGACGCACGGCGTTAGGCCACTGACGGCGCGAGCCCACCAGCCCAGCGAGCACCAATGCCGATACGCCAGAACTGATATGAACCACCGTCCCACCGGCGAAATCAAGATCTTTACCAAGGAAGCCCCCACCCCAAACCATATGGGCCAAAGGGGCGTAAACCAGCAACAACCAAATCGGGCTGAACACACACCAAAACTTGAAACTGATCCGCTCCACCAGCGCACCCGAGATCAGAGCAGGCGTGATGATCGCAAACATGCCCTGAAAGAGCGCAAAGGTAAGACCTGGGATCGCCAGTCCATCCCAGACGGGAGGCACGTTCTCCAACAAAGCAAAGGAGAACGGATTACCCACAACAGCTTGCAAGGCACCCCCATCGGAGAACGCAAGACTGAATCCAAAGGTGACCCACACCAACGTGGCAAGTCCCATCATCACGAAGCTCATCGCCATCGTGTTGAGTACGTTTCGAGATTGGACAAACCCGCCGTAGAAAAACGCCAAACCAGGCGTCATCAACAGCACCAAAGCCGAGGACGTCAGAACCAGGGTGTTGTCAGCTGCCAAAAGGGCCGTCTCTCCGGCGTAGGCAGGAAGCAAGGCAGCACTCAATAGTTGAAGTGCTGGCACCACCAATAGGGCGATGAGGAATCGACGAAGACGGGACGACAAAAGAGCCCTTTTTGTATTCATCGATACCGTTGCAAACCAAAGCACTCAAAAACTGTTCATCCTGAACATTTTCAGAGAGCTTTGGCGAATCGATCGACCCTGATCAGGTTTCATCCTCTGAAGGCGTCACGCTGCGTAACTGATCGAGTCCCATCCATTAAAAAAGCCCCCGCGTTAACGGAGGCTGAAAACTTGGTGGGGAACCCGCGCTTAGTAGTCGAAGTCGCCGCCCATACCACCGCCACCAGCAGCAGCTTCTTTCTTCTCAGGCATATCAACCACGATGCATTCGGTGGTTAGCACCATGCCAGCGATCGATGCAGCATTTTGCAAACCAGAGCGGGTCACCTTGGCCGGATCAACAATGCCAGCAGCAAGCATGTCGACATACTCACCATTGGCAGCGTTGTAGCCCTCGTTAAACGACTTGGACTTGACGTTTTCAGCAACGACAGCGCCATTCACACCAGCATTCTCAGCGATGCGCATCAGGGGAGCAGTCAGCGCTGAAGCCACGATGTTTGCACCGATCAACTCTTCGCCGGACAGGTTGGCGGCTGCCCACTCTTCCAAGATTGGTGCCATGTGAGCCAAGGTTGTACCGCCTCCAGGAACGATGCCCTCCTCTACAGCGGCCTTAGTGGCGTTGATGGCATCTTCTAGACGAAGTTTCTTGTCCTTCATCTCTGTTTCGGTTGCTGCTCCCACCTTCACAACAGCAACGCCACCGGCCAACTTGGCTAGGCGCTCTTGGAGCTTCTCCTTGTCGTAGGTGGAATCAGTCTCGTCCATCTGCTTCTTGATCTGCTCGCAACGCGTCTTCACAGCCGCCTCATTGCCTTCGGCAACAATCGTGGTGGTGTCTTTGTTGATGGTGACGCGGCGGGCAGTGCCCAACATCTCCAGCTTGGCGTTTTCAAGCTTGAGGCCTTGGTCTTCCGTAATCAACTGGCCGTTGGTCAAAACCGCCATATCTTCGATCATCGCTTTGCGGCGATCACCGAAGCCAGGAGCCTTTACTGCAGCCACATTGAGCACGCCGCGTAAGCGATTCACCACCAAGGTGGCGAGGGCTTCTTTCTCAATGTCCTCAGCAATAATCAGGAGAGGCTTACCAGTGCGAGCAATTTGCTCAAGAACAGGCACCAAATCTTGTACCAAGCCGATCTTCTTATCAGTTAAGAGGATGTAAGGCTCATCCAGAACCGCTTCCATCCGTTCAGTATCTGTTGCGAAATAAGGGGAGATATAGCCCTTATCGAAACGCATACCCTCAGTGACCTCAAGCTCAGTCTCCATCGATTTCCCTTCTTCAAGAGAAATCACACCTTCTTTGCCAACCTTATCCATGGCGTCGGCAATCATCTTGCCAACTTCTTCGTCATTACCGGCTGAGATCGTGCCAACTTGAGCGATGGCGTTGCTGTCTGCAATCGGCTTTGCATTTTCTTGAATCTTTCCGACTAAGAAATCAGAAGCCTTATCAATACCCTTCTTCAGAGTGATGGCATTGGCGCCGGCTGCAACATTGCGAAGGCCTGCTTTCACCATGGCGTGAGCCAAAACGGTCGCCGTTGTGGTGCCGTCGCCAGCAGCGTCATTGGTTTTGGATGCGGCCTGACGAATCAGAGCAACACCGGTGTTTTCGATGTGATCTTCTAGCTCAATCTCTTTGGCGATCGTGACTCCATCGTTGATGATTTGAGGAGCACCAAATTTCTTTTCAAGAACCACATTGCGACCTTTTGGGCCGAGGGTTACTGCAACAGCTTCGGTGAGAATGTCGATGCCTTTTTCGAGAGCACGGCGAGCATTCTCGCTATAAATAATTCGCTTAGCCATAGGAGGCGATTAAAAAAGATGTAAGAGGAAAATACGGTCGTTTCTGAGATGAAACTCAGAGGGATTGCTGTCAACCCACAACAGCAAGAATGTCTTTCTCGGACAACAGGACGTACTCGTCACTGCCAAGCTTGATATCTGTACCGGCGTATTTGCTGTACAGAACCTTGTCGCCGATGCTGACTTCAGGAGCCTGACGGCTTCCATCGTCGTTGGACTTGCCAGGACCCACCTGGACAACTTCGCCCACCTGAGGCTTTTCTTTGGCAGTATCAGGAAGAAGGATGCCGCCTGCAGTCTTCTCTTCGGATTCAGAGATTTTTACGAAGACGCGGTCTCCAAGGGGCTTAACGGTGGAAACGCTGAGAGAAACAGCTGCCATAGGTATTTGAGAAGCAGGGACAGGGCGCTAGGCGCCGCTCGATCGACGCGAGTTAGCACTCGGGATCGATGAGTGCCAAAGTTAGGTCCGTGCATGGGTCAAGCACCAGCGGTGACCTGTGCGGGTGACCGAACAGCGAGAGCAACATCAAGACGGTGTTAAGGTTCTGCCGCTCAGGAAGGGATCGTCCTGTTGCGCGTCCCTCTCACTTCTCCTTACTTATGGCCGCTGCTGCTCCTGCCTCTACCGGTTCCAAGGGCGTTGTCCGTCAGGTAATCGGACCGGTTCTGGACGTGGAATTTCCAGCCGGCAAACTCCCCAAAATTCTCAACGCGTTACGTATTGAGGGCACCAACACTGCTGGTGAAAAGATCGGCCTAACCGCCGAAGTCCAGCAATTGCTTGGTGACCACAGAGTCCGTGCGGTGGCCATGAGTGGCACCGATGGTCTTGTGCGCGGAATGGAAGCCTTGGACACTGGCTCACCCATCTCTGTCCCTGTGGGAGAAGCCACCTTGGGCCGAATCTTCAACGTGCTCGGAGAGCCCGTTGACGAGCAAGGCCCTGTCAATACTGACCTCACTTCCCCCATTCACCGAGAAGCTCCCAAGCTCACTGAACTCGAAACCAAGCCCAAGGTGTTCGAGACAGGCATCAAGGTGATCGACCTTCTCGCCCCTTACCGCCAGGGAGGCAAAATTGGCCTCTTCGGTGGTGCCGGAGTGGGCAAAACCGTCTTGATTCAGGAGCTCATCAACAACATCGCCAAAGAACACGGCGGCGTGTCTGTGTTCGGCGGTGTGGGTGAGCGCACCCGCGAAGGCAACGACCTTTACGAAGAATTCAAGGAGTCCGGTGTGATCAACGCCGACGATCTCTCCAAGTCGAAAGTGGCCCTCTGCTACGGCCAAATGAATGAGCCTCCCGGCGCTCGCATGCGCGTAGGTCTCTCAGCTCTGACCATGGCAGAGCACTTCCGCGATGTGAACAAGCAGGACGTTCTGCTTTTCGTGGATAACATCTTCCGCTTCGTGCAAGCCGGTTCTGAGGTTTCCGCTCTCTTGGGTCGGATGCCGTCAGCTGTGGGCTACCAGCCCACCCTGGGTACAGACGTGGGTACTCTTCAAGAGCGCGTCGCTTCCACACTGGAAGGTTCCATCACCTCCATTCAGGCCGTTTACGTCCCTGCTGACGATCTCACCGACCCAGCTCCTGCCACAACGTTTGCTCACCTCGATGCAACAACGGTTCTGAACCGTGCCTTGGCTTCGAAGGGTATCTACCCCGCGGTGGATCCTCTCGATTCCACAAGCACCATGCTTCAGCCAGCAGTTGTGGGTGATGAGCACTACCGCACAGCCCGTGCTGTTCAATCCACCCTTCAGCGTTACAAGGAGCTTCAAGACATCATCGCCATTCTTGGCTTGGATGAACTGTCTGAAGACGACCGTCAGACTGTGGATCGTGCTCGCAAAATCGAGAAGTTCCTATCCCAGCCCTTCTTCGTTGCCGAAATCTTCACCGGAATGCCTGGCAAGTACGTGAAGCTTGAAGACACCATCAGTGGCTTCAATCAAATTCTTGCTGGCGAGCTCGACAGCCTTCCAGAGCAGTCTTTCTATCTGGTCGGCAACATCGACGAAGTCAAAGCCAAGGCCGAGAAGATCGCGGCTGAAGCCAATTGATCCCCATCGGGGCGCTTGCGCGCCCTGAATATGATCAACAACTCGCTTTCCAACTCTCCGCAGTCTTCTTTCCATGTCCCTCACCCTCCGCGTTCTGGCACCAGACCAGAGCGTGTTCGATGGTTCGGCCGATGAGGTGATCCTTCCAAGCACCACCGGTCAAGTCGGCATTCTTCCTGGCCACGTTTCCTTGCTCGCAGCGCTCGACGTTGGAGTTTTAAGAGTGCGTACCGACAGCAATTGGCAATCCATCGCCCTGATGGGTGGCTTTGCTGAAGTTGAATCCGATGATGTAACCGTTTTGGTGAACTCAGCCGAGCTCGGCGTCAATATCGATTCCACATCAGCTGAAAGTGATCTTTCCGCTGCACGCACTGCCGTCACCAAGCTCGAAGGCCAGCCTTCCACTCCTGAAAAAGTGAAAGCGCAGCAACTTTTTGAACGAGCCAGAGCACGCGCCCAGGCAAGCAAATCAACCTAAGTTGTAAAAAACAACGCCGGATCTAAATCAAGCACCCTAAACAGGGTGCTTTTTTATGGATTGAATGTGTCTCCCAAAACTGATTTCAACATTCCCCGTCGCAAAGACATAAAAAAGCCCCGTCGAAACGGGGCTAAACACTTGATCATTAAACGAAGAGTCCTCGTTCGGATCAAGCAGTACCGCAGAAAGTAACGTCGGGGAACTTGAGTTTTGCTTCGTCAAGGCTCTTGCCTTTGCCTTCTTCTTGCCAGTAGTTAATGACCTCAGTGGCCTTATTCAAAACTTCAACACGCTCGTTATCAGTGATCCAGCTTTTGCCTTCTAACTCACTTTTGAGAGTCTCCCAAGCATCTTCACGAGGCCAGAAGAAATAAGCCGTCAGGGGGCTGGGGCCACCGCCAACAATCTGATCAACCGCCAAAGCCACGTTGTCAGGAAGCCAGAGAATCTTCAGCAAGAAGCGTCCCTCATCGGCTTTTGGGGTATAGCCAGAGGGAACTCCATCCGCATCGATGGTGGCAGAAGCAAGTGCTGCACTGCCGCCGCGCATCACTGGACGACCTTCTTTGGGCTCCTGCTGCTGATCTGACACTTCACCCTTAGGAGTTGCATCTTCGCCCTGGGGAGCGGCATCACCCGCGGGTGTTGCGCCGGCCTGGGGTGCTGCATCAGCTGCTGCTGCCTCTGTTGCGACCTCCTGGTCGACGGCTGCGCCTTCGGAAACCGTCATGGTGTCAGGGCTCAAGGATGAAGGACAAAGAACTAACTTACCAGTTGCTGAAGCCAAATCCCCCTGCAATCTTCAGGATCAAAGCCACAAGCAATCCTGCTTTTCGACATTGATGGCGTTATTCGGGATGTGGCAGGCAGTTATCGCCGTGCACTCCAGGCCACCGTTCATCACTACTGCGGGTGGGAGCCTGGTCACGAGACGGTTGATGCCCTGAAGGGTGAAGGACGCTGGAACAATGACTGGGATGCAAGCCTTGAACTTTTACGTCGGCACGCGCTGACCCATCCCTCACCCAACTCGTCCTCCCACTCAGCGGCCCTACCCAGTCGCGCTGATCTGATTAACGTTTTCAGCCGTTTTTACTTCGGATCTGAACCAGAGGGAGATCCCTTCGCTTGGGATGGATTTATTTGCGATGAGCCCCTCCTCGTCGATCGAAACTTTTTTTCAGACCTGACGAATCGAGACATTCTTTGGGGATTCGTGAGCGGAGCAGAGCCCCCTTCTGCTCGCTTCCTACTGGAGCAACGTCTCGGCTTGCAGAACCCTCCCCTGATAGCGATGGGGGATGCGCCAGACAAACCTGATCCAGAAGGGCTCATCAGGCTGGCAAGCACCCTTGTGGATGGCAACCTCGGTTCCGACGCACCACTGATTGCCTATCTCGGTGACACCGTGGCGGACGTCAACACCGTGATTCGAGCCCGGGAGCAGGTCCCGCAACAACGCTGGATGAGCTTGGCGGTTGCACCTCCCCACCTACAACTCCCAGCGCAATCTGAGGCGCGAGCGCACTACGAGCAGACCCTACGGGCTGCAGGAGCAGAGGTGATCCTCACCGACACCCAAGCGGCACTCAACTGGAACCCCACTCAGCGTTGATGCGCAAAGAATGGCCCTTTCAGCGAGCTCGATGGCCTGATGCTCTTGTCCGTTGGTTTGGTCTGGATTTCCCTGCAAGTTGCGAGCTAAAGGTCATCCACGCTCCATCGAGGCAACATCCTTCAAGGCCGTAGCCGTCAAGACCTCATAACCATCCTTGAGAACGGCCACATCATCTTCAATGCGGATACCAATCCCTTTCCAGCGGTCATCGATTTCAGGCTGGCCATCCGGAACCGGTAAGCGGTCACTGATATAGAGACCAGGTTCCACGGTGAGCACCATGCCTGGATCCAGTTCGACATGGTGCTCACCAAGCCTGTAAGCGCCAACGTCGTGCACATCCAACCCAAGCCAGTGCCCCGTGCGGTGCATGTAGAGATGGCGATAAGCACCCTGCTCAATGATTCCGTCAGCATCTCCAGCCAAGAGTCCAAGATCCAACAGACCCTCCACAAGCGCTCGCAAAGCGGTCTGATGCACCTCCTCCGCTGTTCCTCCAGGCCTCACGGTGGCAATGGCCGACTCCTGAGCGCTCAGAACCAATTCATAGAGCGCGCGCTGTTCACCGCTGAAGCGGCCGTTCACAGGAAAGGTACGGGTAATATCACCGTTGTAGTAGTCACCAATTGAGCACCCGGCGTCGATCAGCAACAAATCACCGTCCTTGAGCGGATCCTGATTGTCGATGTAATGCAGGACGCAGGCGTTATCACCTCCCGCAACGATTGAACCATAGGCAGGGCCCCGTGCCCCTTGATCAAGGAAGTGAAACTCGATGAGGGCTTGCACCTGTCGCTCATTCATTCCGGGCTTCACAGCGGCACGCGCCAACTCATGAGCCTGGGCTGAAATGCGGCACGCCTCACGCATCCGATCAAGCTCCGCCGGATCTTTGCGCAAGCGAAGTTCATGCAGAACCGGGCAGGGCGCCACCAGCCCTAAAGCCGCGGCACCCCTTCGCGACGCCCGATCCAATTGTTCAGACCAAACCTCGAGCACCACGGACTCCACCGCCGGGTGATGGCCCGTGCGGAAGGCAATGCCCTCGGCATCTTTCAGATACCCACGCAGATGTTGGGCCAATTCAGAGCGGGGATGGGCCACATCCGCGCCGAACTGATCCACAGCCCCCTCAGTGCCCCACCGCCGTCCTGTCCAGACCTCGGCCCCTGGCTCACGAGGGTTCACAAACAACACGTAGCGCTCGCCTTCAGGCCGATGGGGCAAAAACAGGGCGACGGCATCCGGCTCATCAAAGCCTGTGAGATACCAGAAGTCGCTGTTCTGACGAAAGGGCCACTCACAGTCGGCATGGTGTGTCACCAGGGTTGCCGCTGGAATCACAGCCGCCGCACCGCCAAGATGGGCCATGAACCGCTGACGCCGATCGGCGTAACCCTGAGCATCAATTGGGAGCGAACTATGAACCACGACGGAGACAGGGCACCAGGTAAACGTCAGGATGGCAGGCAAAGCATCCAGGCATGACTCACGACCTGCTGATCCTGATTCTGCTTGTGGTCGTGGTCCTCACAGGATCCGCCTTGTGTTCTGGCGTCGAAGCTGCTCTGCTCTCCGTGAACGCTGTTCGCGTTCTCGAACTCGCCGGTCGATCCAAGCCGGTGTCCGGTGCACGGAGATTGGCCCAGCTCCGTCAGCGACTCGGCCGGACCCTGTCGGTTCTGGTGATTGCAAACAACGGCTTCAATATTTTCGGCAGCTTGATGCTCGGTGGTTACGCCGCTTGGCTGTTCGAAGACATGGGCATCAGCTCCGTAGCTCTGCCCCTGTTCTCCATTGGTCTCACCGTGCTGGTGATTCTTTTGGGGGAGATCCTCCCCAAGGCGATCGGAACCCGCCTGGCGCTGCCTGTTTCACTCGCGAGTGCTCCGGTCTTGCACCTGCTTGGCGTTCTCATGCGTCCGCTCGTCCTTCTCCTGGAAAGACTGCTGCCGGCCTTAACCCAGGAAAGCGAACTCAACACAGACGAAGAGGAGATTCGACTGCTGGCCCGTATGGGGTCCCAAACCGGCCAAATCGAAGCGGATGAAGCCGCGATGATCGCCAAGGTGTTCCAACTCAACGACCTCACCGCGCGGGATTTGATGACACCAAGGGTTGCTGCTCCGAGCTTGGACGGAGCGAGCACACTGATGCAGCTGAGGTCCGCCCTGCTCGAAAACGAGGCGCAATGGTGGGTGGTCCTGGGTGATGCCGTTGACAAGGTTCTGGGTGTCGCAAGTCGAGACCGATTGCTGGCGGCACTCGTTCAAAATCAAGGTCAACTCACCCCAGCCGATCTGAGCGAGCCCGTCGAATTTGTGCCTGAAATGATTCGGGCCGATCGCCTGCTGACAGCCTTCCGTCGCGACAACAGCGGGGTTCGTGTTGTGGTGGATGAATTCGGAGGGTTTGTGGGCGTGATTGGTCCGGATGCGGTTCTGGCCGTGCTCGCTGGCTGGTGGCGCAAGTCAGCAGGAGCCAATGGGGCGTCATGACGACGTCCTCGCCTACATCCACCACAGAGCGCTGCCTTTCGCTGCTGCAAACCTGGCGATCTCAGCTCCAGCTCAACCGCCGGGAACAAACCGTCTTGGCTGGTTCGCTCAGGAGCTTGGACCGGCAACTGGAGCGCTTATCGACTCTGAAGCTGCGCGTCGCCGTATTCGGCCGCGTGGGAGTGGGAAAATCAAGCCTCGTCAATGCGCTGATCGGTCAAGACCTCCTGGCCACCGACGTCGCTCACGGCTGCACGAGACAACAACAAGCTCTGCCTTGGACGATCTCCATTCCTGGTCTCCACGCGATTGAACTCGTCGACACACCAGGAATCGATGAAGTTGCAGCGGAAGCGCGCGCGCGACTGGCAGCGCGGGTGGCCCTGCAGTCCGATCTTGTACTTCTCGTGTTGGATGCCGACATCAGCAGGGTTGAGCTCGATGCCTTGGAGACCTTAATCAGCAGTGGCAAGCCGGTGCTTCCCGTGCTGAACCGCAGTGATTGTTGCCCCCCAGAGCAACTCGACAGCCTCCGGGAAAGCATTAGCCAAAGGATCCGGGAGCGGTGTTACCGCAACCATCACGCAAGGATTCCTCAAGCGATTGCCGTTTCAGCCGCCCCTCGCAAAGCCTGCCAACGCTCGGATGGCCGGGTGCGCAGCGAGCGACAGCCAGCGATGGTGAAACCACTACGCACTGCTGTGATCAATCTGCTGAAAGAGCAAGGCCAAGCCCTCTTGGCCTTAAACGCCCTCCGCCAAGCAGAACGGCTCCAACAACAACTGGAATTAGGGCGACTGGAGCGCCGACGACAAGATGCGCAAGGCCTGATCGGCCGCTACGCAGCACTCAAGGCCACAGGGGTTGCGGCCAATCCTTTGGTGTTGCTCGATCTAGCCGGAGGCTTGGCCTGCGATACCGCTTTGGTGGTGCAGCTCTGCAAGCTCTATGACCTGCCGATGGGAGGCCCAGCAGCACGACGGCTAATGCAACGGCTATCAGGACATAACGCCATGTTGGGAGGCGTCCAACTGGGACTTCAGCTGGCGCTCTCTGGACTTCAACAGCTGTTGCTGATCGCCGCACCCTTTTCCGGAGGCTTGAGCCTGGGTCCAGCGGCCCCCGTCGCCGTCGCCCAGGCGGCTCTCGCTGTGCACACCACGCGCAGAACAGGTCGGCTCACAGCACGTTGGCTGGTCGATCAACGCGGTCGAGGCAGGAGGGACAATCCAGCACCGACGACCCTCATGCGGCGCCTGGTACGCAGCGATACCGGCATGCAACGTCTGCTTGCCGAGTGGCCACAGCCGCCCAATCGGCCCCGGCGTGACGGGCTCTTGCCATGACCGCAACCATCGCCCTGCTCGGCACGAGCGCCGATCCACCAACGCTCGGGCATCAGGCTCTCCTTGAAGGCCTTTTGAATCACTTTCAACGCGTCGCCACTTGGGCTAGCGACAACCCAATGAAACGCCACGATGCCTGCCTCGAGCTCCGCAGCGAGCTGCTCCAGGCCTTGGTGATGGCCATCGACAACCCACGGGTGAGCATCGACCAAACCCTCAGCAGCCCGTTCACCATCACCACGCTTGAACGGGCAGCACGTCGATGGCCCAATCACGAGCTCTGCTTTGTGGTGGGCAGTGATTTGGCTGCTCAGATCCCCCATTGGAGACAAAGCGAGCTTTGGCTCAAGCGCTGCCAGCTGGGGGTGGTGCCGCGGAAGGGTTGGCCGTTGAAGCCCGAACACCTCGAACGACTCCGCCAGCTCGGCGCCCAGATCACTGTGTTGCCCTTACAGATTCCTGAGACAGCCAGCTCAAGCATTCGCAAAACGAGCGCTGCGGATCAAATCCCAAAACCGCTTTGGCCCCTCCTCTTGCAGCACAATCTTTATGGACTCCAAGACGCTCCTTCCTGAATTGCCATGCGCATCGCCCTGGCCCAGACCAATCCTCTGGTGGGCGATCTGTCCGGGAACGCCAAACGGCTCCTAGACGCTTGTCTCAAAATCAGCCATCAGGCGCAGGGCACCGCTCCCGCCCTTGTGGTGAGCCCAGAGCTTTCCCTTTGGGGCTACCCACCCCGAGACCTGCTGCTAAGTCCAGAGCATCTCCAGCAGCAGAGCGAAGCCCTCAACCAGCTGCAACAGGGGCTTAGGGAGAAGCTGCCGCAAACGGCACTGCTGGTGGGGGTTGTGGAACCAGCCCCAGACCAGCAACATCCACGACTCTTCAATGCGGCAGCCCTTGTAGAGGCCAACGGTTGGCGCGTCGTCGCCCGCAAACAGCTCCTTCCCACCTACGACGTCTTTGATGAATCGCGTTATTTCAGACCTGCCAACCAACCCAGTGTTCTGAGTTTTGAATCGGAAGGGCAGACTTGGCGCCTGGGGCTCACCATCTGCGAAGACCTGTGGGTTGAGGATGCGCTTCAGGCACAACGCCTGGTGGGACCAGATCCGATTGCCAATCTCATCCCAAAGCAAGTGGATGTGTTGCTGAACCTCTCCGCGTCCCCCTTCGGAAGAACCAAAGCATCCATCCGACATCAGCTCAGCGCCCGCGCTGCCAACCGTCTTCATTGCCCAGTGATTTATGTGAACCAGGTGGGGGGCAACGACGAATTGGTGTTCGATGGCGGCAGTTTCGTGATGACAGCCAGCGGTGAGGTGGCGTTGCAACTTCCCACCTGCCAGGAAGCCATCGCCTGCTGGGACAGCAGTGAAAGGGGTTCTGATGCATCGGTAGGCACGTCGCCCCCCACGGAAAGCGCTGATCTTGAGCAACTGTTCCAAGCCCTTGTGCTCGGCGTGCGGGATTACGCCCAAAAATGCGGTTTTCAACGCGCCCTGCTGGGTCTCAGTGGCGGCATCGACTCAGCTCTTGTGGCGGTCATTGCAGCAGCGGCACTCAAAGCAGACCGCGTTCAGGCATTGCTCATGCCCTCTCCCTGGAGCTCTGTTGGGTCGATTGATGATGCAGAGGCGCTTGCAGAACGCCTGGGAATTTCCACGACAACCGTGCCCATTCAAACCTTGATGCAGGGGTTTGAAACCACCCTGACCCCCGCACTGGACCAAGCACCGTCGGGCGTCACGGCAGAAAACCTGCAGTCGCGCATTCGAGGCACTTTGCTAATGGCTGTTGCCAATCAGCAAGGACAGCTCCTGCTCTCGACGGGCAACAAATCAGAACTTGCCGTGGGGTATTGCACCCTTTACGGCGACATGAATGGAGGGCTCGCGGTGATCGGTGATCTCTACAAGTCCACGGTGTTTTCCCTCTGCCGCTGGTTAGACAGCTCTGATGCCATGGCCTGTCGCCAAGAACTTGGACTTCCAGAGCACAGCGACTTGATCGGACGAGAAATCCTGACCAAACCACCGAGTGCTGAGCTACGCCCTGACCAACAGGACAGTGACTCCCTTCCTGACTACGCAACGCTCGATCCGCTTCTGAATGATTTAATCGAGAAGCACAGCTCAGGCGCTCAATTGATCGCAGCTGGGCATGACCCGGCGGACGTGAAGCGGATTGAGCAACTCTTTCGGCGCGCGGAATTCAAACGCCGCCAAGCGCCTCCTGTTCTGAAAGTGAGCCGACAGGCCTTCGGGACCGGTTGGAGGCTCCCAATCGCCGCCCGCTGATTTCAAGACGCATAGACCAGTGGCCAATCCGGCTGAGCAGGGTCAGATTGAAGGATCGTCTTCGGCAGCCATGGCTCAATCCGTACTGACGGCTCCGATGGCCACCATCGGAGTCCCCACAGAGATCAAGGTTGATGAGCAACGCGTCGCGCTGACACCGGATGCCGTCAAAGAACTCGTCACCCATGGACTGGAGGTGCGGATCCAGAGCGGTGCCGGCTCCGGAGCAGGGATTGACGACGAGGCCTTCGCCGCAGCAGGCGCAGAGATCGTGGATCAAGAACAAGCCTGGGGTGCTCACTTGGTTGTCAAGGTGAAGGAACCACAGCCGGAAGAATTCCGCTTTTTGCGGAATGACATGGTGCTGTTCACCTACCTGCATTTAGCGGCTTACCCAGAGGTGGGAGAAGCTCTTCTCGCAGCTGGCACCACGGGGGTTGCCTACGAAACGGTGCAACTGGAAAACGGAACCCTGCCGCTGCTGGCGCCCATGAGCGAAATCGCTGGCAGGCTTGCCGCACAAGTGGGGGCTCGCTTGCTGGAGCGCCCCCAAGGAGGCCGAGGTGTGCTGATCGGAGGCTGCACTGGTGTGCAACCAGCCCGGGTGGTGGTCCTGGGTGCAGGCACGGTGGGTTGGAATGCAGCGCGTCTGGTGGCTGCCATGGATGCGGAAGTGATGCTTCTGGATCGCTCCCCGGAACGGTTACGCAGCCTGGAGGCCTATCGAAGCGGACGCCTGATGAGCGTGGTGAGCAGCCGCGGTCTGCTCGAGCGCTTAATCCCCACGGCTGATCTTCTGATTGGCGCCGTCTTAACCCCTGGAGGCAGGGCACCAACACTGGTCGATGAAGCGATGGTGAAAGGAATGAAGCCAGGCTCAGCGATCGTTGATGTGGCCATCGATCAAGGCGGATGCATCGCCACGAGCCGCGAAACAACGCACACCAACCCCACCGTGACCATTCACGGTGTGCAGCATTACGCCGTGGGCAACATGCCTGGCGCCGTGCCGTTCACCTCCACCGAAGCCCTGGTGAGCGTGACCTTGCCTTACATCGTTGGCATCGCAGGGCGCGGCCTGGAGGAAGCGGTCACGGAGCGACCTGAATTGCTATCTGGTCTCAATACGGTGCAGGGCTCCGTCTGCCATCCAGGCGTCGCCAAAGCCTTAGACGTACCACCTCGTCATCCCATGGCCTGCTTGCGTTGATCAAACCCAGAAACAGTTCAAAGCAAGCACAGAATAGGCCCAAAAAAATAACTTCAAACGCATATATTCCAGCAGTTCGCCTCAAACCAAGAGACAAAGGACACAGGCATGCCTAAATACTTATTTCGAGAAGGGGTAGACGTCAGCACAGATATTAACGACATTGTCATCACAACTCCCTATGCCACGCGATCAAATCCCCATCGCCAAACATTTCGCTTCCAAAACGCAAAAGAGCCCCTAAAAAAACTGCTCGCAGCACTTTCTAAAGAAGGAGTTAAAAGCAACCAATACTTAGAATTACCAGAAACAACAGAATCTGCCGCTACGCTTTTGGAGCTTGGACTGCAACTCAAAAACCTTTACGAGAAGGGCTTACTAATTCACGCAATCGATGGATACAACGGCAGGGCAATATGCCTGCTACCGATGAAACCAGGAATCAAACAACAACCCTGCCCAGACAACGAAAAGGCATTCAAACTTTCAAAATTTGCCAGCATTCACCCCTGCTTTGAAGGCCTTGATGTCACAACCCCCTTATCACCCGCAACGTTGCGACTACAAGACCATCGGCTCTATCCACTCATCCAGAAGCTCCTATCTCCCTGCACAACAGACATCATAAGGAACGTCCTCCCCGAAGATCTACGCATTCACCATCGAGAGCTTATTTCCCTCTTACTTTCATCTGGCGTGGCCGGAATCTGCAATGCAAATCACAACGCAGACATCGACCAAGAGGCCATCGAAGCTGGCTGGAACAGGCAAGACCTGAGCTTTCATCAACAGACGCGGCGCCATATTGTTGACTTTAAATCACAAGAGTCTCTGCCAAAGCCAATCGACAGGAAGGCCCCACCAGCAAAGCACCAAAGGATCATCCTCAGCACAGTCTCACTACCAAAACCATCGATCAACAATCAAAAGACAAATTTTTACCAGGTCATTCAACAAAGGCAATCGATTCGTGCCTACGACTCCAATCCTGTCAGCGCTGAAGCTTTAGGCAATCTGCTCTGGTATTCGATGCACACCCGAGAAGAGATTCTCTGCGACCCAGCCCTACCTCGATCCTATGAAGGCTTACTAAGACCTGTCGCCAGCGCTGGAGGCCTTCACTCCATTGAGCTCTATCTATGCATTCATCAATGCATCGGCATCAGCCCAGGCTTTTATCATTACGACTCTTTTGACCACTCACTCGGAAAGATCAGCGACCTCAACAGACCATGCGAAAGCATGCTTGAAATGGCAGTCAATACAACCTGCCGAGCACCTCAGGCTTCCTCAATATCACCTGGCTATGGACAAAGGCCCGACATCCTCATCGTGATGGCCACGCGCTATGAAAGAAATGCAAGCCTTCATTCTGAAACCGGGCTGGCCTATGCCCTCATTCTTAAAGATGCAGGGTCGCTCTACCAGCAGCTTTATCTTGTTGCCACAGCTCTTCAGCTCGCCCCCTGCGGGTTGAGCTTTGGAAGCAGTGAATTGTTCGAACAAGCTTCCGGCATCTCCAGCAAGGCCGAATGTTCCGTAGGTGAATTCATGATTGGCAATCCCAGGTAAGCCATCAAAACAAGGCCCCCATCTCCCCCTGGCTCAAGAATGACCAAAGAGCAAGACGGAAGAAAACCAGGAAGGGGAAACAGGAGCCTGGGGATCCAATCTCAGCAGAGCACGTAACAACCTGTTACGATTGATGAAATTGCGTTAATCCTGATGAATGACTCCAAATTCGGTTTCTCATCCTTTGCAGAGCAGTGGAACGGAAGACTGGCAATGATGGGCTTTGTAATTGGCTTAGGAACAGAGCTACTCACCGGACAAGGCATCCTTTCCCAAATTGGTCTCGGCTGAAACAGCTAGATCGATTAGACAATCGAACACTGACGAAAAGAGCTGGAATTATCCAGCTCTTTTTTTATGGAAAGGCAACAGCTGTCGGCATTCCTTGCAGTCAACCAAGGGTCCTTGCGATCATCGACAGATCAAGATCGGTGCATAAGGTCGTCCGTACCAAATGGACCACCAGCGAGTGGCACGAGCTTCCGCAGCTCGCCGAGCCTCCACCGCCATCCGGTATTGGTGTTCCCTCTCTTCCCGCAGCTTGCGTTCACGGAATGCCTGCTGGCGATCATCGTTAGCCGCGCCTTCTCTCTCCATCAGAGCTCTAGCAGCTGATTTAAACCAAACCGACTCAACCCCCTACAGAGGCTTGATATAAAGCCAATGGCCTTTTGGATCCCCATCCTTGCGCTGAAAGAGCGACGTTTCAGTCATCACATTGCGTTGCCCCCCGGCTCCAAATGTTGCCTCAAATGTCACTGTGCCCTCAAGATCATCCACACCGCCAGCCTCCACGGCCTTGATCTGCAGTCCTAACCAACGCGCTTCGCGACAATTCTTCCGCAACTCTTTTCGGCGTTGAAGCCAAGGCGTCGCAGCATCGGGATGCGTTGCGATCAAATAATCCACTTCTGCAAACGCGAAAGCCGAATAACGCGAACGCATCAACTGTTCAGCAGTCGCAGCCCATTGCTCCCCGAGATGCAGAGGTTGGCAACATCGTTCGTAGCTCATTCCGCTCAAGCAAGGGCATGGCTCTCTACTTTTTGATGATCCAAAGCCAGCAGCTCTTGCCATTACGCCAACTCCTTCAAAGCAGGTAAGGGTCGCATCAAGGCGGATAAGGCCACACCTTCGCGTAAGGCCAGCACCATGCCAGCCGCTTCTGCATAAGAGCGTGCTTGCAACACCTCATGTCCCAGGCCAAGCGCCGTTGACGTGACTTGCAACACGGACGGATTGGCCACACTGATCACAGGAACCCTGCGCTCAAGACACGCCAACACGGCTTCTCCACCCAGAGCCCCCTCTGGAGCAACCAACACTCCCAAATCATCAGCCACAAGATCCTGTGAATGAGCAGCTGCACGCTGGAGCAAATCTGGTGCCTGACTTAAACCCACCAACACGCATGCCAAAAAGGTGTAACCCAACTCTTCGCCTGCAGCACGAGGATCCAGCTGCTCATCCAGCGGCAACGCCGATAAAGCCGGTGCATGCGCACAAGGAATCTGCAGGTGCCGCACCAGTAGATGACTGATCACGGCTTCGGCACCTGCAAGGGCATCCACGCCGCTGCCATGGCGGTAGGCCTGCAATGCCTCACTTCCCTGGTCGTCGGGGAAGCGGGCAACCACCGCAATCGCCGTTGCTCCATGGGCTCTTAAGCGTTCCCCCGCGCGCAATAAGGAATCCGGGCGCTCAAGGGTGCCCCAACTTGCACCGCTCTGGCCCAATCGCATATGCACCCCTAACGGCACATCACTCAAAACCACAGGGCCGATCTCAATGCCCAGCGTTGCCCTGCAACCATCGGCCACTTGAAGGTGACGTTGACGCAGCTCCGGTTCGATACCAGCATCCAAAAGCAAACCAATCCGCTGCTGACGAACAGGCCGTAGAGCCCAATCGCCGACGGCAAAGCGATCGAGGCCATACCCCTCTACATAGCTAATGCGAGGGTCTTTCCAGTACAAGGACGCCCCATTCATCACGTTGGGGTGGGTGATCAAACAGCCGGAGGCCGAAGCGAGAAGCCTTGCACTGGGAAGCGCATCACCCGCATAGCCGCCGATCGCACATCCAATCCCCGTCGGCACCACCATCAATGTGGGCAGGGGAGATCCCAAAGACAGCCCCTCCCTCACTCGATCAACACCGCTTCAATCTGCAAGACAGCACTGTCTTCCTGCGTTGAATGATCAACAGCGGTAATCGCCCAACGCAAGGGATCACCATGAGCACGTAATTGATCTTTCACCCAAGCGCTCAAATCCGCTGCCTTGCGATCTTTGGGCCAAGGCACCGTCATCGTTTTCGACGTCAACCTCATTTTTGGTACTGACCAAACTGAGCCTCATAGAGCGCATCCTCCTGACCCGCCAACAGCTGAAGATCAGAACAAGGGAAGGCAACACAAAGCAAGGTAAATCCTTCTGCGCGTAGGTCCTCCTTGACACCCATCGCATCAGATTGTTCCACCGAACCGCTTTTTAAACGGGCGGCACACGTGGTGCAAACGCCTGAGCAGCATGAACTCGGAAGCATGACTCCTGCTTCTTCCGCCGCCGCCAACACCGTTTGATCAGATCGACAGGAAAAGCTGTGTTCAACAGCATCCACTTCGATGCTGACGTTGTAAGTGGCAACAGCACTGGCTTGATCGCTCATCCTGAAAGAAAAGCCTTGGTCATTCATCTTCTCAGGGCACCAGGCGTCATGACGACAAATCCGAGCAGGGACTCCAATGAGAAGGATGGGGGGCAAGGTATTCAGGTGGGTTGCCCTGCTCAGGAGCCGTGAGCACAAAGTCGAAACTGATCGAGCAGCGCAGCGACTCAGGATCGCCATTGGGCAACACGCTGTGATCAAGCCTGGAAGGGAACAGCACTAGCAGGCCAACCTCCGGAGCCAAGTCCCAGCTGTCTCCATTGAAAGGATGATCAATCGCAATCGGCCCTGCATGGCCAGCGGACAGTCCTGGCACGAGTTCATTGCTTTGCAATGGCGAATGAACACGAAGCACACCCTCCTCACCTGAGCCAGCCCCCGTGAGATACAACACGGCGCTGAGGTGGGCATTTGGATGGTGATGGCGGCCAACCAGCTGATCCCAATCGCTCAGCACAGGCCAGCAGCGCTGAAGATGCAAAGCCACCTGGCTGCAATCAAACCCAACCGCCGCCAGATAACGCTCGGCCTGGGCTGACACCTGTTGAACCAACGGAGCAAATTCAACTTGACGATGCAATTGCCAAACACCGTTGATATCACCTGTCCAAGCGCACCCCTCACTCGGGTTGCCAACGGCCTCACCCCTAAGCGCTATCAGCGTCTGCAAATGCCCAGCAAGGTCGAGTGGATCGATCGCCAACTTTGTTGTGGCGACAACCGTTGGGAAAAGCTGGTGAAGGGTCAAAGTCATCACCCCATTAAAAAAGCCGACCCAAAGGCCGGCTCAATCATGGTGAACAGAAATTTAGGCGCCTGCTGCTGCAGAGCCACCCACCACTTCCAGAATTTCCTGGGTAATGGCTGCCTGACGTGCCTTGTTGTAGTCAAGAGTCAGGGTCTTAGCCAACTCCTTGGCATTGTCACTGGCATTGTTCATTGCCGTCATTCGGCTTGCCAGCTCGGATGCTGCTGATTCCTGCAGGGAACGTAAGAGTTGATTTTGTAGATACAAAGGCAACAACGCATTCAACAGTTGGTCAGGACTTTGCTCGAAGACGATGTCAGAAGGCAAAGGAGGCTGTGAATTATCAGGAGCACTTCCTGTTTCAACAGACAAGCGACCTTCTTTTGTTGTAAGCCTGAAGATTTCATCTTCGGCCTCAGCAATCCCTTGGGGATCAAGAGGCAGAAGCGTTTGCACTACTGGCTTACAGCTCACCAAGTTGATGAACTTGGTGAAAATAATCTCAACTCGATCTGATGCTTGAGAAAGAAACTCAGCAAAGATTTCGCTAGCAATAGACCCAGCTTCATCAGCAGTAGGTACTTGCTCCAAGCCCGTAAACGTAGCTTGAATGGGATAACTACGGTTGGTGAAATAACTGATTGCTTTGCGTCCAATCAACACAAGAGTCACCTTGTAACCCTGGCTCTGAAGCTCAGCGAAACGCTTTTCAGTGCGCTTGATGATGTTGGAGTTGTAACCACCGCAAAGACCACGATCGCCAGTAACGGCCATCAAGGTGATGGTTTCAACAGGACGCTGTTCCAGCAAGGGAGCATCAGCATCTTCAAAACGCATCCGCGCTTGGAGGTTTTCAAGCAAACGTGCGAGCCGATCAGCAAACGGACGACTGCGCAGGACTTGCTCTTGGGCTCGACGAACTTTGGCCGCAGCCACGAGGCGCATGGCCTCGGTGATCTTGCGGGTGTTCTTGACCGATTTAATCCGGTCCCGGATCTCTTTGAGATTTGCCATGGCTTAGCCCTCAGTTGGCGGAGGCCAGCATGGTGGACACAACTTCAGCAATCGCCTCTTTGAGCGTGGTTTCAGCTTCAGGGCTCAAGACCTTCTCCGTTTGGATTTTGCTGATGAACTCTGGCTTATTGCTCTTGAGATACTCACGCAGTTCACGGGAGAACTGAACAACCTCTTCAACGGGCACATCATCAATCAGGCCCTTAACACCTGCATAAACAATCGCCACCTGCTCAGCCAAGATCAGTGGGCTGAACTGCGACTGCTTGAGAAGCTCACGAAGACGTTTGCCTCGGCTGAGCTGCTGCTGTGTAGCGGCATCAAGATCGGAAGCAAACTGAGAGAAAGCCGCCAGTTCATCAAACTGAGCCAATTCAAGCTTCAGTGTGCCGGCAATCTTTTTGATCGCCTTGGTCTGAGCTGCACCGCCAACACGACTCACCGAGATACCAACGTTGATCGCTGGACGAAGGCCGGAGTTAAACAAGTCAGAACTGAGGAAGACCTGACCGTCCGTGATCGAAATCACGTTTGTAGGGATATAAGCAGAAACGTCACCAGCCTGGGTCTCAATGATCGGCAGGGCGGTCATGGAACCTTTGCCCATGGCATCAGAAAGCTTGGCAGCGCGCTCAAGCAAACGGCTGTGGCAATAGAAGACGTCACCGGGGTAAGCCTCACGACCGGGTGGACGACGCAATAGCAATGACATCTGGCGATAAGCCTGGGCTTGCTTGGTCAGATCGTCATAGATCACCAAAGTGGCCTTGCCTTTGTACATGAAGTACTCAGCAATCGAGGCTCCGGTGTAGGGGGCCAAGTACTGAAGAGCGGCAGGTTCGGATGCGTTAGCTGCCACCACGACGGTGTAATCAAGTGCGCCGCGCTCGCGAAGCACCTCCGTGACCTGTGCAACAGAAGCGGCTTTCTGTCCGATCGCCACGTAGACGCAAACCACATCCTGATCCGCTTGGTTCAGGATCGTGTCAATACAAATAGCTGTCTTACCGGTCTGACGGTCACCAATGATCAGCTCTCGCTGACCACGGCCAATGGGAATCATGGCGTCAATGGCCGTGATGCCCGTCTGCATTGGCTCATGGACAGACTTACGCTGAATAATTCCCGGGGCAGGAGACTCAATCAGCCGGGATTCAGTGGTGGCGAGGTCACCCTTGCCGTCAATCGCCACGCCGAGTGGATTCACCACGCGGCCAAGCATGGCGTCACCGACGGGGACAGAAGCAATCTTGCCCGTTGCTCGGACGGTGCTTCCCTCCTGAATGCCAAGGCCCTCGGCCATCAGCACAACGCCGACGTTGTCATCTTCGAGGTTGAGGGCAATCCCTTCTGTGCCGTCTTCGAACTCAACCAGCTCTCCAGCCATCACCTGCTGCAGGCCATAAACGCGGGCGATTCCATCGCCTACTTGCAGGACTGAGCCGACGTTGCTGACCGATACGGACTTGTCATAGTCCTCGATCTGCTGCTTGAGAATGGCGCTGATCTCGTCGGGTCTGATGGAAACCATGGCGGGAAAACCCAGGGGCGGGTGGTGAGTGGAAGGGCGAGATGAAGGTGTGGCTTAGCTCAGCTCGCCTTAGCGAGTGCAAGACCAAGGCGACGAACCTGACCGGAGAGGCTGGCATCGATCACCTGAGAACCGAGGTTGACGACAAAGCCACCAATCAATGAAGGATCGACCTTGAGATCGATTTCAACAGCATTGGTTCCAGCCATTGACTGGACTTTGGCGGTCAATGAGGCCTGCTGCTCTTCTGAAAGAGGCTGAGCAGCTCGAACATGCGCTAAAGCGATATTCCGAGACTCTCTATAGAGCTCGAGATAACGAAGAAGCACTGCCTCCAGAGCCGGAAGACGTTGGCGATCTGCCAAAACCTTGAGCAAGTTCAACAGCGAAGGTGCGACTTGTTCTGAAAGAAGGCTGGTTAGAGCTTTCTTCTTGGCATCAGGCTCAAGAACAGGAGATGTCATCGCATCACGAAGAGGCTCTGAAGACTCCCAAGCAGCGAGGAGGTCCTTGCACTGAGAGGCAACTTCTTCAGATTCCTGACGAACGTCAGTGACCTGAAGCAGGGCATCTGCGTAAGGGGTTGCAAGAGAATTTAAAAGAGGCATCAGACGTCCTCCAAATTAGAAATTGAAGAGTCGATCAGCTTGGCTTGAGCTTTGCTGTCGAGGCGATTAGGCAGTTCAGTCAAGGCCTTATCAATAGCGGAAAGAGCCGCTTCTCTACGGAGTTGTTCCGTAAGACGAGCACCCTCTGCAGTGAGATCGGCTAAGGCATCTTGCTTGAGAGCAGCCATGGCCTGAATCGTTTTCTTCTCACCATCAGCACGAATCGCTTCAGCACGAGCCTTGCCGTCTTGACGGATTCTTTCAGCCTTTTGCTGGGCCGCCGATAGCTCTTCTTGAGCTTTCGACAGTTCAACCGTGGCCGTCTTCAAACGCTTTTCAGCATCTTGAAGATCTTTGAGAATGGCCTCGCGTCTGCGCTCGAGCATCCCCCCCAGAAATCCCTTCAGGAACCAATACAAAACACCGATCACAATGACCAGGTTGATCAGATTGGTTTCAAAGAGATTGAGGTTGATTCCGAATCCACCCTCAGAAGCGATCAAAGGAAATAGGACAGTCATCAGGCAGCTAGCAGTCGTTCAATGATCTGGGAGCTGAGTTGATCAACCTGAGCCATCAACTTTGACTGAGCAGATTCACGTTGAGACTCAATTTCTTTACGAGCTTGTTCTCGGGTGCGATTCGCTTCAGTTTCCGCCGTAGCTAGTGCCTCGCGGTAGAGAGCATCAACTTCCGTTTCTGCTTCAACAATGGCTGACTGCGCAGCCTGTCTAGCGCCTCGAAGTTGATCTTGAAGGTCGGCCTCGAGACGACAAACTTGCTCAAGCTTTTGCTTGGCGTCAGCACGACTCGTATTGATATATCCCTCACGATCTTCCACGACCTTGCCAACCGGCCGGAAGAACAGAGAATTGAGCAGAAAGGTTAGGAGAACCACCTGAAGAGCCATTAAAGGCAAGGTGGCATCGAGGTCAAAGAGACCTCCCTCCGGAACCGCCGCTTCAGCGAACAGAAGCCAGGTCATGGAAGAGGTGAGCTGGAGAGGAGCGAGAAATTGCGTACAGAATTATGCGGGGAGCGACATCACGTGGGGCGCTCCCCAACTCTGCATCAAGCGAATGGGTTGGCGAACAGAAGAACCAGGGCCACCACAAGGCCGTAGATCGTCAGAGACTCCATGAATGCCAGTGAGAGCAGCAGGGTGCCGCGGATCTTGCCCTCAGCTTCAGGCTGACGAGCAATGCCTTCAACAGCACCTTGGGAAGCGCTGCCCTGACCGATACCAGGGCCGATGGCAGCCAGACCTACGGCCAGACCAGCAGCAACGACGGAGGCTGCAGAAGTGATGGAATCCATGTTGAGTGCGTTTGGGGGCGCGCCGGAAGGCGCTGAGAGTTATGAAGTGGGAGTTAGATCACCCTGCGCAGGGACACCGTCACTAAGGAAAGTGGGCCCGAATGTTGATGGTCGGACCTGCGCGCAGGATTTTCTAGCAGACGAGCCTTCGAAAAGGCCATGAATCAACTAGTGCGCTTCGTGTAGACCTTCGCCGATGTAGAAGGCCGCAAGAGTCGCAAAAATAAGAGCCTGAATAGCACTGGTGAAGAGGCCAAGCAACATCACCGGAAGGGGAACAATCAGGGGCACAAGATAAACAAGCACACCTACCGCTAATTCATCAGCAAGGATGTTTCCGAAAAGACGGAAAGAAAGAGATAGAGGCTTGGTAAATTCCTCGATAATTTTGAACGGGAGCATGATGGGGGTCGGCTCCACGTAAAGCTCGAAGAATCTCCAACCCTTCTTGCTCAAACCAGCGTAGAAATAAGCCAGTGTCACAAGCAGAGCCATCGCCACCGTGGTGTTGATGTCTGCGGTTGGAGCTCCAAGTTCTCCTTCAGGGAGTTCGATCACCTTCCAAGGGATCAGTGCACCACCCCAATTACTGACAAAAATGAACAGGAACAGGGTGCCAATAAAGGGGAGCCATTCGCGGTAATACTTCTCTCCGATCTGATCACGAGAGAGATCACGAATGTAATCCCACAAGAACTCAAGAAGGTTCTGCGCACCTTTTGGATCGCGACTAAGATTTTTAGTACCTACAAGCACAAAGGCGAGCAGGGCACCGATCAAAATCCAGGAGCTGAGGAAAATCTGGCCGTGCAGATTGAGGTTACCGATCTGCCAATACAGATGGTGACCAACCTCCAGTTCGGCGAACGGCAGTGTGAAAGGCAGCAAAGCCATGAATGCAGAAGAGGGAAGCGCGAGATCAGCCGTCGAAAACGGTCTGAAGAATCAAGGCGGGCTTGTAAAGGAGAAAACCTACAAATGCAGGTAAGAGGTCGAGCTGGGGAAATCGAGCTGCTGAAACGATGAGAACAATCGGAACAACGAGCTGAAAACGACCAACTTGACGGGAACCTCCACCGAGCCGGGCCACGCTGCGGGCGAGTAGACGCAAGTAAAAAAGACCAGCGACAGCTCCAACAAGCAGGCTTCTGGCTACAAAAAGATCGAAGTAAAACGCTGCGAACAAAATCGCAACGACAGACACGATCACTGTGGCCAGCATCAGACGGACTTGAAGCCGAGCGAAAGACTCCATTCCATTTTCAGCTGAGGTGTTCACCGCAGCTGAATCTGAGGAGGGCAAGGCTTGCAAATTGCGCCTGAGAAAGCGGGCGGAATCTATCACGTGATTCCGCTGAGTAACGCATCGTTGGCCTCGAGCAAAAGCAATTTTTTGCTCATGAGGCCTCTGGCTAAAGAAGCAGTTGTTGGGTCTCCACTCAGGATTCCTAGGGGAACGTCAGGGTTTTCATCCACTAAACGGAGCAGGCTCAATTCCTCATCTGAAATGGAGATGGGTTCGAGATCTGGGCCCAACATGCTTTTGGAAGGCCACCCCCACAGACATGACTGGCGTCGACCAGACGCTTGGAGCAGCGTTTTGTCGTTGGGCCAACGCCAAGGCTGTATGGGTTGTGCGCTCACAAAAAACTCAAAGTGGCTGATGTCGGGGTCGAGCTGCTCGACCAGTGCCCATTGATCCGCTGGCGATAGCGCTTGAGCACGGGATAGCAATTCACCCTTGAGCAATCGAGCGGGGTCCCAGACAGAAGGATTGGAGAAGCCAGCGAAATAAAGCCCCGACGCCTTGATTAAGGCCATCAGCCTCCCGAGGTCGTAGCTGGTTTCCTGAGGGTGCAAATACATATCGGCAAAGTTGGCGTCAGCTTGGGTATCAAGCGCCCAACGTTGGTCGTGGGTGCGGCGCAAGCGATTGGTCTCAGGCAAGTCTGAGAACAACTCACGCCCCAACCTCAATCCGTCCGAACCCGTCCCAGCGTCCAAAAGCTCCAGAGCTTTCTGCGTGCGATGAATCTCCCAACGGCCAGCGTCGGCATATAGAAATAGATGCAAAATTCCCTGAGGAGCCAGTCGCTGTCCCAGTGCTTTCAATCCAGCCAGCGGGTCGCGCAGGTGATGCAAAACCCCTACGGAGTTGATGTAATCAAAAACACCTTCATCTTGAAGATCCAAAAGGCTGCGCTGCTCTTGTCGTAGAGATCGGACCTGTTCAGCACCTCCAGAACGGCGCAAGCGCTCCCGCGCCACATCGAGTGCTCCCGCACTGATATCCACGGCCAAAATCTCTGCGCCCGGATTGAGGTGACAGAGGTAGTCCGTACTGACTCCTGTGCCACACCCCGCATCAAGGATGCGAATCACCCCCTCTTTGGAATCCTGAGCTTTGAGCCCTCCCTTCACCGCAGCGAGCACGCTGTCGTGGCACCAGCGCCAGTTGTATCCAGGAGGCGGGCCGTCTTGAAGGGGGTCTGCTGGATAGGGGAAGCGGTCATAAAAGTCGCTCACCACAGGGGTCGCCACATCCGAGGGAGGAGTGTTCATAAAGCCACCAGTTCTGGAAGTAGACGCTCAAGCGAGCATTTCACGGGACATTGCCCTTACAGCCGAAACCTCATCCGAGCTGCAAACATTTGTTCATGGCTGCCCAGAAGCTCGAGAGATGGGCCGTAACCTGACGCAATCCGGCTTGCTCTCGTTCATGACAGTGACCGCTAGTAGCGGCAGCCCAAGGGTTTCCCCTCAGCTGTACGACACCCTGCCGCTCTCCAGTGTCCGTCAGGCTGAGCAACAAGACCGCTTCCCAGACGGTGGTGAGCTCGACACCCTGATCACTTTTTTCCGAAGTGGAAATGATCGGCTTGACGCAGCCCGACTCTTAGCGAGCAACGCGGAGTCCATCGTGGCCCGTGCCGCCAATCGAATTTTTGTAGGCGGAACCCCTCTCTCGTTTCTGGAAGAACCTCTAAGCACTGGAGAGGTGGCAGCCACGGACGCCACTCCTTTGGCCGCTGATCAGGTTGCATTCCAAGACTCGGTTCGCACCTTTACGGGCACTGAATCCGGCAATACCAGCGGTAATTTCATCAGCAGACTGCTTCAGGGCAGCGACGACGGCGATGTACGCGTCGTTTTACCAACGGGCTTTACCGCCATCAGCGTGGCGAAATATGGCCCAGGAAATATGCGCAAATCGGTGCGCGACCTGGGTTGGTTCCTTCGCTACGTCGGCTACGCCTTAGTAGCGGGAGACCCCAGCATTCTCGCGGTCAATACAAGAGGGTTGAGAGACGTGCTCGAAAAGGGCTGCTCTCTCGTCGCAACAAACGTGGCACTGCAAGAAATGCGTGCTGCTGCTGCGGCCCTTTTGAGAGAGCGCCCTGAAGCACGCCGACTCGCGATCGAATGCTTTGACGTTTTGCTCAAAGAGCTTGCTATCGCTACGCCTTCGACGCGCCAGAAGCTCGGAAGCGCTGTTCGACAAGGGCTGCAACTCCCTGCCATCTATGCCTTAGCAGCTGAAACGGCTCAGCGCTTTGAAATGCGGCCTGGACTGTCTGGAGCTGAAAAAGCAGAGGTGGTTCGTGCCGCCTATCGGCAGGTGTTTGAACGTGACATCGCCAAGGGCTACTCACAAACACCCTGTGCAGTGGAAGCCAGCCAGCTCGTCCAAGGCAAACTTTCCATGCGCGAATTTATTCGTGCGCTCGGAAAGAGCAAGGAATACAGAACTCAGTTTTACGGTCCCTTCGTCAACAGCAGGGTCGTCGAGCTGGCTTACAGGCATTTCCTTGGACGAGGGATCAGTTCTCTCGAAGAGTTCCGAAAGGCCTTCTCGATCGTCAGCAATCAAGGCCTCAACGGTCTTATCGACGTTCTGATTAATGGTGCGGAGTATGCCCAAACCTTCGGAGAGGAAACCGTTCCTTACCTGCGTGATCTTGGGGAAGAGGCCCAGGAAAGTGCTGGCTGGGGTTCCAATCGCCGCTTGTTCCGATTCAGCGCTCCCTTCGAATCTGCGCCGCAATACGTCACCCTCTATGCGTCGTACCGCCAACCCCTAGGAGACCAGCACGTCTATGGCGGCGGCAATGATCCGATTGGCAATCAATACGGAGCCATTTTCCCGTCTGCCACGGCATCTGTTTCCACACGCCCAGCACCTTTCGGATACGACACCCGTCGTCTGCTTGTGAGCAATGGGCTTGCCCAGCCTGGGCAAATGGATAGTCCCCAGTTCCGCGGCAGCCGACCACGCAGGCTTGGGCCCAAGGTTGTCCGCTTACAACAGATCGCCACTGGGGGCAATTCCGTGCCCCGTCGAGGCGGACAACCCAGCATCCGTGGAACAGAATCCAGCACTCAGGCTGTCATTAAAGCCGTCTACGTGCAGGTTCTCGGAAACACCGGATATTCCGGAGAGAGGGTTGAAAGCGCCGAAAACAGACTCGAAAATGGCGATATCAACTTGCGTGAGTTCATTCGCCAAGTTGCCTGCTCTAACCCCTTCCGACGTCGCTATTGGGACGGCCTCTACATCACGAAGGCCATCGAAGTGATGCATCGCCGCTTACTTGGTCGTCCCACCTTTGGTCGCTGGGAAATTGATGCGCTGTTTGACACCGCAGCTCGCAAAGGCTTCTACGGCGTTGTTGATGGCCTGATTAGCAGCAAAGAGTTTTCCGACTGCTTCGGAGATGACACGGTTCCCTATGAACGGTTCATTACTCCGAAAGACCTGACTGTGAGGCGCGCTCCTGGGCTTTGCCGAGAAGTGAAGGTTGAAAAACTGACTGATACAACCTTGCGCCAGCGGCCTGATCCCATTCGAAACAACAAGTTCCTTGGGACTGCAGACCTCACGACACGCAACCTGAAGCCAGTGGGATCGATCCCTTCCCTTTGGAGTGCCAACGTCAGCAACGCAACGCCTTCAGCGCAGTGGACCAACCTGATGCGTTCCCGTGGGGCACAAAGCACCTCAGGAACATCCCCGTTTGCATCACCAATCAGTCGAACGATTGGCAGCTCTACCCCCAACACATCGGAAGCTCGTCTGCGGGCAGCCTTAGCCACTGGCGAGCCCGACGGATATCGCTTCCGTGGAGGATTGCCAGCACCGGCCATGCTGCGAAGACCCGCTGATGAAAGCGAGCTGCGCCAAGTCATCGATGCCACTTACCAGCAACTTCTCAATAGGGTTCCACTCGAAAATCAACGGATGGTCGTCGCCGAGTCCAAACTGCGCGATGGTCAGATCGACCTTGATGAATTCGTTGAAGCCGTTGCCCTCGGAGAGGACTTCCAAGAGCGTTTGTACTGCATGGCACCCCTGCGAGCAGCCACCGCTGCGTCGTTGGCCCTTCTCGGACGAGCCTCAACGCCATCTGAAACGAGTCGATTCCTGAGAATCAGATTTGAATCAGGTCAGCCAGCAGCCGTCAGTGAAGTCTTGGCCCAGAGGAGTGAATCCAAGGAGCCATCAAGCGTTCCGAGTCTCGATGGAATGAACACCCAACCGGGTGTTCCTCAGGAGACAATCACCCGCACTGCATCTCTTTACCGAGGCCCAGCGGGCATGTCGCCGCCACCACGAAAAGCCCTTTAATGTTATTTATTGCTTAAAACAGCCCTGAAAACAACAAACAAAGCCGGGATTAAATCTCCGGCTTTTTTATTGCCTTGTTATCATAAAAACAACGCAAAAGCCCTTTAGCGGCACGAGGTTTTCGCTTTCTGATCAAGCAATGAAGATCTGTTACCGATGTCAATTCAGACGGGCAGATTGCACGAAAATATCCTTGGCAGAGACCGGTTCCGCTTCACGAAGTCGACCCAGCCTTGGCCTCGAAACGTCAACAGATACAACATCTGCGGGCCTTTCGACTCGGATCTTACGATCCAACCCCCTTGCGGCCCTTAAGCTGCTCCACGATCTCCTCGGAGATCTCCCCCCACACCCATCACTCACCGGATATCGGTCTCCTACGGGCGGCCGCTTGTTTCGAGGTAGAACTGCATGAGCATCGTCTCCAACTCGATCATCAACGCGGATGCCGAAGCCCGCTATCTAAGCCCTGGCGAACTGGACCAAATCAAGTCCTTCGTCAGTGGTGGCCAGCGTCGCCTGCGTGTTGCCCAGGTTCTCAGCGAGAGCAGGGAGCGCATCGTCAAAACAGCAGGCGGCCAGCTTTTCCAAAAGCGTCCTGATGTCATCTCTCCAGGCGGTAACGCCTACGGAGAAGAGATGACCGCAACCTGTTTGCGGGACATGGATTACTACCTTCGCCTTGTCACCTACGGCGTCGTGGCAGGCGATGTCACTCCGATCGAAGAGATTGGCGTCATTGGTGCCCGCGAGCTGTATCGCTCCCTTGGCACTCCTCTCGAAGCCATGGCTGAGTCCGTGCGCGAAATGAAGTCAGTCGCCATGGGCATCCTCACCGGCTCAGACGCCGAAGAGGCTGGTTTTTACTTCGATTACGTGATTGGCTCCCTCGCCTAAATCAACGAAACCATCTCTCTCCACGTCATTCCTCTGATCCATGCAAGACGCGATTACCAACGTCATCAACAAGTCGGACGTTCAGGGCCTGTATCTGGACACCACGTCCATGACCAGCCTCGAGTCGTATTTCGCCAGCGGCGAACTGCGTGTCAAGGCTGCCGCCACCATTAGCGCTAACGCCTCTTCGATCATCAAAGATGCGGTTGCCAAGGCCTTGCTGTACTCGGACATCACACGTCCAGGCGGCAACATGTACACCACCCGTCGCTATGCAGCTTGCATTCGCGACCTGGATTACTACTTGCGCTATTCCACCTACGCGATGCTCGCTGGTGACACCTCCATCCTTGATGAGCGTGTCCTGAACGGTCTTAAGGAGACCTACAACTCCTTGGGAGTGCCGATCGGCGCAACCGTCCAAGCCATCCAAGCTATGAAGGAAGTCACGGCTTCCCTGGTCGGCCCTGATGCCGGCAAGGAGATGGGTGTCTACTTCGACTACATCTGTTCTGGTCTCGGCAACTGATGCGTCTCTTCAAGGTCACAGCCTGCATCCCCTCACCTGAGAAGGTCCGTTCACAGCGTGAGCTGCAAAACACCTTCTTCACCAAGTGGGTGCCCTACGAGAGCTGGTTCGCTGAACAACAGCGAATCCAGAAGCAAGGTGGCCGCATCATCAAAGTTGAACTTTGTACCGGTGGCCGTCAGGTCAACGTTGGTAACTAACCACCAACGCGTTTCATTGCATCACTCCAACCCGGCCTTGGCCGGGTTTTTTGTTGTCTTGGCTTGGCAAAACGTTCAGAGGGCGGCTCAATAGGAGCTGGACTCTTCATCTCTTCATCTCTTGAGCGACACCAGCGTGACCTCCAGAAGGAGCCGACCCACGCGGAAGGGGACTGGGGCTTTGAAAGGCCCTAAGGACTCCACTTCTAATCCGCGTGGATTCTGGCAACAGTTGTTGCCTCTCGATTGGTCGCTTTGGCCAACAGAGGCGAGGCTCCTCCTGAGTCTGACTGCCATCTGGTGCATTGCTGGATTATTAGTACTGGCATCCGCCAGCTGGTGGGTAGCCGCTCGCGAGCAAGGAGAGGGGGCTTATTACCTCAAACGCCAACTGGTCTGGATGGTGGCTAGCTGGAGCCTGATGGCCTTCGTCGCTTCCACAACGCTGAGACGTTGGCTCAAGATCGCCGGTCCTGGCCTATGGATCGGCTGCCTGATGGTGGCAGCCACATTGGTGATGGGCACCACGGTGAATGGGGCCAGTCGCTGGCTAGTGATCGGTCCCATCCAGGTCCAGCCGTCAGAGTTGGTGAAACCATTCGTCGTTCTTCAAGCTGCCAATCTCTTCGCCCATTGGAAGCGAAGCGCACTCGATCAAAAACTGCTCTGGCTAGCAAGCTTCGCCACCCTCGTTCTGCTGATTCTTAAACAGCCGAATCTGAGTACCGCAGCACTGATCGGTCTGTTGATCTGGTTGATGGCGTTTTCAGCGGGGCTTCCCTTGCTTCAGCTGTTTGGAACCGCACTAGCTGGAGGCATGCTCGGAATCAGCAGCATCCTGATTAACGAATACCAGCGCATCAGGGTGATCTCGTTTCTCAATCCTTGGAACGACCCCCAAGGCGATGGTTATCAACTCATTCAGAGCCTGTTGGCGATTGGTTCAGGAGGCATTTTTGGCCAGGGATTCGGCCTTTCAACCCAGAAACTGCAATACCTGCCAATCCAAAGCACAGATTTCATCTTCGCTGTCTACGCCGAAGAGTTCGGTTTCGTGGGCTCTGTGATGTTGCTGGTGTTTCTGATGCTGATGGGTTTCTTGGGGCTTCGTGTTGCCTTGCGTTGCCGAAGCAATCAGGCAAGGCTGACAGCCATTGGCTGTTCGACCCTTCTGGTTGGACAATCACTGATGAACATTGCCGTGGCCTCCGGTGCCATGCCCACAACAGGCCTCCCCCTCCCACTGGTCAGCTACGGAGGCAATTCATTGCTCTCGAGCATGGTGATTATTGGCCTGTTGATCCGCTGCTCACTCGAATCCACGGGCTTGATCGGTGGTCGCAGCCTCCGAGAGCAACAGCGTCGTGGATAAGGTGATCTTGAATTGATCCCGGCCTCACCGGTACAACCATTTTCTCATTCGAGCTGGCACTGTCCGACCTTGCCCGCAGCAGCGAGCAACTGCTCAGCCATGCGCTGCAGCAGCCTGGTCCTATCACTGTGGCTCTTGTCTTTGCAGGAGGAGCTTTAACAAGCCTGGGGCCCTGTTCCCTGTCGTTGCTGCCAATCACACTCGCCTACTTAGCAGGCTTTGATAGCCAGCAGAAACCTTGGCAACGCAGCCTGTCCTTTTGCGCTGGCATCGTTGGCGCCCTGGTCGTGCTGGGAAGCCTGAGTGGTTTGCTCGGCCGCATTTACGGTCAAGTTCCCGGTTTGATCCCAACCCTTGTTGCGGCGTTGGCAGTGGTGATGGGACTCAATCTGCTCGGAGTGGTTCGAATTCCCCTTCCAGCCGGGCCGGACCCGATGCGTTGGACCAGCAGGGTGCCCGCTCCGCTTGCCCCGGTGGCAGCCGGGTTGGCATTTGGGCTTGCTGCTTCACCCTGCACAACCCCCGTACTCGCCGTCCTGCTCGGTTGGATTGCCAGCACGGGACGCCCCCTTCTCGGCGTGCTGATGCTGACAAGCTTTGGGATAGGTCAAGTGCTGCCTCTCCTGCTTGCGGGCAACTTGGCAGCCTCCCTGCCGCGCTTGCTGGCGTTACGTCCCATCGGCCGGTGGGTTCCACCGATCAGTGGCGTGATCCTTCTTGCCACAGGCACTCTCACCTTGTTAGCGAGATTGACCTGATCCGATGCCTGCACTTCGCCGACTCTTCGCGCTGCTCTCCGATCTTCGTTTGGCGATCCTGCTCCTTCTGCTCATTGCAGGAGCCAGTGCCCTTGGGACCATTCTTCCGCAGAACGAAGCGCCTGATTTGTATCTCGAGCGTTTCAATGCGGACCCATGGCTCGGATTGATCAACGGCGAGCAGATGTTGCAACTGCAGCTGGACAGCATCTATTCCAGCGTGTGGTTTTTAAGCCTTTTGGCTTGGCTGGGGTTGGCCTTGATCCTCTGCAGCTGGCGTCGTCAATGGCCAGCGCTGCTCGCCACCATGCGTTGGATTGACTATCGCCAACCCAGGCAGCTGAGCAAGTTGGCACTGGCCGAATCAATTCGCTGTTCCAACGGTGCATCGGCCCTAGACGCGCTGAGTTCCCACCTGCAGCAGCAAGGCTGGGCGGTCCAGAGGCATGAGGATCGCCTTGCGGCGCGGCGCGGCGTGATTGGGAAGGTAGGGCCCCTGTTGGTTCACACCGGCTTGGTCCTGCTGCTTATCGGGGCTGCATGGGGAGCACTGGCTGGAAATCGCTTGGAACGCTTCCTTGCCCCTGGCCGAGCTCTCGATCTTCTAGACCCGTCTGGAAACAACAGGCTCTCGCTCACCCTCGAGCGCTTCGCGATTGAGCGTGATCCAGCAGGACGCACCGAACAATTTCGCTCAACGCTGAGGCTCGATCCGCCAGGAGGCCCCTCAGAGCAGCGCATGATCAGCGTGAATCATCCACTCCGCTATCGAGGGATGACGGTCTATCAAGCGGATTGGTCGCTGGCTGCGATCACCGTGCAAATCGGTAAGAGCCCTGAATTGCAATTACCTCTTCGGAGTTTTCCCGAACTCGGTGAACAAATTTGGGGTCTGGTGCTTCCCACACGGCCGGATGGATCTGAGCCAGTGCTGATGAGCACAAGCAGCGAACAAGGCCCTGTTCAGGTGTTCGATGCCGACGGATCGCTGCTCGGCAACCTGCGACCTGGCGGAGCATCCACTGAAATCAAAGGATTGCCCCTGAGGGTGGCCGACATCATGCCCGCCAGCGGACTGCTCCTTAAGCGTGACCCTGGCGTCCCACTGGTTTATGCAGGCTTTGCGATCACACTGCTTGGCGGAGGACTCAGCTTGATCGCAACCCGACAACTCTGGGCCGTGCTTGACCCAGAAACCTTGCAGCCATCCCAGAGAAAGCTGCACATCGGCGGACTATGCAATCGCAATCTCGCTGGCTTCGCGGCTGAATTACCAGTCCTGATCAGCAGGGTTGACGGCTCCCATGACTGACCCTCACAACCGTGTGAACGTTGCCACGAGGGTTGAAATCAGCTTCTAGCTCCATCCATACAGGGGCACAGGCCGCGACGAGATCATCAAGAATTTTGTTCGCCACCTCTTCATGAGAGATCGAAGTGTTGCGGTAATGATTGACGTACAACTTGATCGCTTTCAGCTCGACCACCCGAGGTCCAGGCTGATAAATCAAGCGCAACACCGCGAAATCCGGGTAACCCGAAAACGGGCAGAGGCAGGTAAATTCCGGCAATTCGATCGACACCTCATAGGGGCGCCCAGGCCTTGGGTTGTCGAAACAGATCAACTCGGCATCTGCAATAGCCCTTTCGCCATACAGCGGAGTTTTGGTGAGCTCAGTGCCGGGGTTGCTCATCAAACGAATACGGAAATCTTCAGCGCTCGACCTTAAAGCCAGCCATCCACAACCGCTGCGTGGACCTCTGTGCTGGTTGATTTGGTATCAACGCGTACAACCCGTAGGCCGAAATGCAGGCCTAATGGTTACCAGATGGATGTGTATGCGATGGATCTCAGACTGATTAGCGAAGGACAGGCCTTCCGACTCCAGCCTGAGAGTGTCCACGGCATGCTCTGGTTACAAACGCATTTTGAAAAGTCCCATTGGGAGCTTCTGGCTGAGGGCCTTGCCACGCTGAGCCCAGCCAATGTCGATGAGCTGATTGAGGACGCTTCGAACGCCGGATTGAACCTTTCTCCTCTTCCGGCCCTGTCATCTCAGCTCAATTCCTGACACACTCGAAAGATCGATTACTCAACAATTCCATGAAAAAGGTCGAAGCCATCATCCGTCCCTTCAAGCTTGAAGATGTCAAGTTGGCTTTGGTTAATGCCGGCATCGTCGGCATGACCGTGAGCGAAGTGCGCGGATTCGGTCGTCAGAAGGGGCAAGTGGAGCGCTATCGCGGCTCTGAATTCACTGTTGAGTTTCTGCAGAAGCTGAAAGTTGAGGTGGTGATCGACGATGCCCGCGTCGATGATGTGATCAACGCCATTGCAGAAGCAGCAAAAACAGGCGAGATCGGCGATGGCAAGATTTTTGTCTCCCCAGTCGAAACCGTGGTGCGCATTCGCACAGGCGATCGCGACAGTTCAGCCCTCTGATTGCAGGGTGTCCTGAACCACCTTCCGAACCACTTCATCAGAGAGGTGGTCTTGATCATGCTCGCCTAACCACAACAAGTACTCGTGGTTGCCGGCTGGGCCGGTAATCGGAGACCCCACAACTCCCTGGGCATTCCAGCCCTGGGAGTGTGCCGCGGAGATCACTGATGCAATTGCATCCCTGTGAGCCAAACCATCTCGCACCACCCCGCCTTTCCCCACCCGTTCGCGTCCCACCTCGAACTGAGGCTTAACCAACACCAAAGCTTCGCTTCCCTGCGGTTCCAACAAGGCGCGAATCGCCGGAAGCACGAGTGCCAAAGAGATAAACGACACATCCGCGACAGCCAGGGTGGGAAGAACGTCATCAGGCCCGTACAGCTCAGCTGCGCTCAATCGGCGCAAATTGGTGCGCTCCCTGAGCACAACCCTTTCATCCGTGCGCAAACTCCAGGCCGTCTGGCCATAGCCAACGTCGATGCCATACACCTGACGGGCACCATGTTGCAGTAAACAATCGGTAAAGCCACCCGTCGAAATTCCTCCATCAAGGCAGGTGCGCCCCTCCACCTCGACAGGGAAAGCCTCCAACGCTGCCAGCAACTTTTCACCCCCTCTCGACACAAACCGCGGAGGCTGCTCCACGATCAACGCAAGATCGAGCAAAACCGTTTGACCTGGCTTATCGAGCAGCTGGCCGCGATGGTCTCTGACCTTGCCGGCGCGAATGAGTTGTTGCGCTTGCTGACGAGATGCCGCCAAACCCAACGTCAGCATGTGGAGATCTAAACGCTGTTTACGAGCCATTTCGACATAAAAGCACCGTGAAACCGAAACAAATACCGGAGTTCCTCCCCGAGTTCCGCAGACCTCCCTGAAGATCTTCGCAAGCCGCACGCAAGTCCGTGTCAGCCAACAACGTCTTCAATATCAAAAGCGGACGCCGCCCATCCCTTCGGGCCAGATTCTGTCGCAAGTCCAGCGAGGCTTCGAACCGCGTCCTCGAGCTCTTGGCTCCAGGCTCATTTGTCACCCTCGATAACCACCCCAAGGATCTCCCCCCCTTTCAAGTGATCGAATGTCGGGGAGGCCTGTGCTGGGTCCGTCAGCAAGCCTGGGGACAGAACGTTCAGTGGGAAGTGGAGCATCGCCGCCTCACCTCTGCTTAACGCCACACGCCATATCCCAGCCTTCAGCGCCATACATTGGTTGAGTTGTCGCCACGCGCTGGCCCTTGATCGAGAGATACACCCTGCCCGAGATGGGCGAGATCTGGACAGACCGGGCCAAATACCAAAGTTGGCTGGATGTTGAGGTTGCAGCCTGTGAGGCCAACTGCAGGCTTGGTCGTGTCCCCAAGGACGCGATGCAAACGATTCGCGAACAGTCGGCGTTTGAACCGGAGCGGATCCTTCAGATCGAGGCCGAGGTTCGCCATGACGTGATCGCCTTCTTGACCAATGTGAACGAGCACGTTGGCGATGCCGGGCGTTACATCCACGTCGGCATGACCAGTAGTGACGTCCTCGATACGGGCCTGGCGCTGCAGTTGAAAGCCTCCGTCGCTCTCCTGCGCCAAGAGTTGGCGGCCTTGGACGCCGCGATTGCCAAGCTGGCGGTGGAACACAAGGCCACCGTGATGATCGGCCGTTCCCACGCGATCCATGGAGAACCGATCACCTTTGGCTTCAAGCTGGCTGGCTGGCTGGCTGAAACCCGCCGCAATGGTGAACGTTTGGCTCGCCTGGAGCGTGATGTGGCCGTAGGCCAGGTGAGCGGAGCGATGGGCACCTACGCCAATACGGATCCAGAGGTGGAGAAGATCACCTGCGAGATTCTCGGCCTCACTCCCGACACGGCGAGCACCCAGGTGATCTCTCGCGATCGCCACGCGGACTACGTGCAGGTGCTGGCCCTGGTTGGGGCCTCGCTCGATCGCTTCTCCACCGAAATTCGCAACCTGCAGCGCACCGATGTTCTGGAGGTCGAAGAAAGCTTCGCTAAAGGGCAAAAAGGCAGCTCGGCCATGCCCCATAAACGCAACCCGATTCGCAGCGAACGGATCAGCGGGTTAGCGCGCGTGCTGCGCAGCTATGTGGTGGCGGCCCTGGAAAACGTGGCTCTCTGGCACGAACGTGACATCAGCCACAGCTCTACAGAGCGGATGATGCTGCCGGACTGCTCTGCAACCCTGCACTTCATGCTGCGAGAGATGACCGCCGTCATCTCTGGCCTCGGGGTTTACCCAGAGAACATGGTCCGCAACATGAACGTCTACGGAGGCGTGGTCTTCAGCCAACGGGTCCTGCTCGCCCTCGTGGATGGGGGAATGAGCCGGGAGGATGCTTATCAAGTGGTACAGCGCAACGCCCACAGCGCTTGGAACACCAACGGTGGCGACTTCCGCGCCAACCTTCAAAGCGATCCCGAGGTGAGCAACAAGCTCAGCGCAGATCAATTGGCGGAGTGTTTCAGCACCCAGCTGCATCAGGCCAATCTGGGAGTGGTCTGGGATCGACTCGGCCTCTGAGTCAATGTTCTGGACGCCCTATGCCGACTGGATTTACGTGGTGGTGAGCGTCAGCGGGATGCTGCTCATCATCGTGCTGGTGCTTCGCCCTGACGCCAAGTCATGACCCAAACAACTAGGACTGAACACGACAGCATGGGACCGGTCGAGGTGCCAGCTAAAGCCCTCTGGGGGGCACAGACCCAGCGGTCTCTCCAAAACTTCGCCATCAGCGATGACCGCATTCCTGTTGATCTGATCCATGCCCTAGCGCAGATCAAACAAGCGGCAGCAATCGTGAATGCTCGCCTGGGAGTGTTGGATGACAGCCGACGCGACCTGATCGTGAAAGTGGCGAGTGAGATCGCCGAGGGCCGTTACGACGATCAATTCCCCCTGAGGGTTTGGCAAACCGGTAGCGGCACCCAAACGAACATGAACGTCAATGAGGTGATCAGCAACCTGATATCCCAGGGCGAAGGAGAGCCCTTAGGCAGCCATCAGCCTGTTCATCCAAACGATCATGTCAACCGTTCTCAGTCGACCAACGACGCCTTCCCGGCAGCGATCCACATTGCTGCTGCCGCCGGCATCCAACACCGACTGCTGCCGGAAGTCCAACGACTCAGCGAGACGTTCGCCGCGAAGAGTGAGGCCTGGCAAGACATCGTGAAGATTGGCCGCACCCACCTGCAGGATGCGGTGCCGCTCACCCTTGGCCAAGAGGCCTCAGCCTGGCGCGATCAACTCGGCAGTGCCGGAAAGCGCATTGAAGCAGCGCTGCAGGAGCTGTACCCACTCCCGCTCGGCGGCACCGCCGTTGGAACAGGCCTAAACGCCCCGGAAGGATTCGCCGACCTGGCAGCGACTGAACTGGCGCGGCTGAGCGGCTTGCCCTTGGTCTCGGCTCCCAACAAGTTTGCGGTGATGGCAAGCCATGACGGGCTGGTGAATGCCATGGGCCAGCTGCGACTCCTCGCGGTGAGCTTGCTCAAGATCGCCAACGACCTCCGTCTCCTCGCCTGCGGCCCACGCGCCGGCCTAGCGGAACTGCACTTACCTGAGAACGAACCAGGCAGCTCGATCATGCCTGGCAAGGTGAACCCCACGCAGTGCGAGGCGATGGCCATGGTTTGCACCCAGGTGATCGGCCTCGATGCAGCCGTTGCGATGGCCGGTGCCGGAGGCCACCTGCAAATGAATGTCTACAAACCCCTGATCGGCTTCAACCTGCTGCAAACCATCAAGCTGCTCACCGATGCCTGCCATTCCTTCCGAGTGGCCATGGTGGAAGGCATTGAACCCAACCGCAGTCGCATCCAACGCGATGTAGAGCAATCCCTGATGCTCGTCACTCCACTGGCCCCTGTGATCGGTTACGACAAGGCCAGTGCGATCGCAAAATACGCCCACGAGCAGGGGACAAGCTTGCGCGATGCAGCCCTAGAGCTGGGCTATGTGAATGCGACGGAGTTCGATCGAATTGTCGATCCCGCGGCGATGACACACCCTTAACCCGTTCAGGCAGCCCGCTCCGTGGCCGCATTGAGACCGCTGGATTCGGCAGCCGCGGCCTTGAGCAGCTGATCAGCCTCCGCCACAGGGAAGCGATTAATCGCGGTTAAGGCCGCACGGGCGTTCTTGCGCAGCTGCTCACTAATCGCCTCGCAGTAAGGCACCTGGGCCAAGAGATCCACCGTGCGGCGCATGATCCGCACCACATCTCCCTCATCCAAAGAGGTGTTAGCGATCAGATCATTCCAGGTTGTCCCCTTGGCCCAAGCCTCCACCAATCCCATCAATTCAGGCTCCCACCAAGCTGGCACCACCACCTTGAAGCGCTCCTGAGCCCGCAAAAGCTCCCGACGGATCCCCGATAAATCATGCAGGGCCTCTTCTGCAAGAGGAGGGGCCGGGAATGCGCTCCAAAGATCTGGCCGATTCACCTCCGTGCTGATGGCCTCAAACACTGCGGCCAGTTCTGCTGGAGGCAACTCGTCGAGATGACCGCTCATCAGTGCCAGGCCAAGCCAGAGCTCGTTGTCGCCACGAAGAGCGGCAACGGTGCGACCGATCTCCGTAGGTTCCAACGCATCCAGGCAGCCAAAGTGCCGCAAGATCTCAATGAGAGCCAAAAAGGTCTCCCAGTGCCGGTTGGAGCGGTGATGGAGCAATTGCTCGCGCTCACGAATTTCATGCTCAAGATCTTCCATGCGTCGCCGGTGCTTCTTGAGTTGCTTGCGATCCCCCCAGCGATGAGCCGGATGCTCTTCCAGCTCATCTTCCAACTCCTTGACGAGGCGCACTTGCGACAACACTTCGCCAGCCAAGTCGTACTGAGCGGTGGTCATGTCATGACGCCTTGCCATATGAGCCACCGCCAAAGCCAAACGGCCACTGTCCTGATCGCCATGACGGAGCTCACCAGAACGGCTGAGATCAGGCGACGTCACGCCATCAACCTGCAAACAACTCAATTCCGCATGCAAACTCACCACCCCCTGGCAGGGCAACAGGATCCAGACGTTGTCCTGCGTTAGGCAAAGCAACAATGGGAACTGCCCTGGGCCATCGCATTTCTCCACGATCACGGCCGGCGTGACCCCTCCTCGCAGCCGGGGAGATTTAAGGCTCACCAACGTTCCAACGCTTGCGAACTGGAGGGCAATCGTGAGTTCGTGGGCCAGGGTTTCTTCTGCCTGCTGCTGAAGAATCCTGAGCAGACGCCTCTCCTCGCGGACACGGCCACGCTGTTTTTCGTATTCCTCAAAGTCTTCCCAAGGCACGTCACCAGCCGTGCCTTGCAGTTGGGCAAGCTGCATCCGCAACGCACCCAGATGGTCTTCTTCCTCCACCAAATCCAAGCTGGCGAGGTAGCGACCAAAGCTCCGCTCCACCAGCTCTCTGGCCTTGGCTAAGTCATGTCGCTGCAGCAGGTTGAGCACCATGCCGTAGCTGGGGGTGAATTGACTCACCAAAGGATCAGAAGGGCTCGTGGCCAGCTGAGCCGCCTCACGCACCCCCTCAAATCGACTCTGAACAGTCACCACATAGCCCTGGGTATCTAAGCCTCGACGGCCGGCGCGCCCAGCCATTTGCAGAAATTCACTGGCCATGAGGGGGCGATGCCCCCGTTCGGTGCGCTTCGAAAGGGATGCGATCACCGTGCTGCGCGCCGGCATATTGATGCCCGCTGCCAATGTTTCGGTGGCAAACACCACCTTCACCAACCCCTGCTGAAACAACTCCTCGATCAGCTCTTTCCAAGCAGGCAGCACGCCAGCGTGATGGGATGCGATCCCGCGCAGCAAGGCATCAGCATGCAGACCATCGCGAACGGCCTCCGGATTTGCGGCTGTATAAGCCTCAAGCCGGTCCCGAATAATGGCTTGCTCGGCCTCGCTGACCAGGCACTGCACCCCTAGGTCGCGAACAGCCTTGTCACAACCACGGCGACTGAAGATGAAATAGATGGCGGGGAGCATCTCCCGTTGCGCCATTTGCGCCACCACAAAACTGATCGGCGGTGCTTCCGGCTGAGGCGGTCTTGGCGAGCGACCTTTGCGCTTGTGCCCTTTTGGCGCACGCCAAACCTTGCAATTGGGATGGATTCCAGTCCCCTGATCATTCAAAAGTGGATGGAGCCCCTTCGCACTACAAAAACTGAACTGCAGAGGCACAGGACGAAAATCACTGAGCACCAGACGCGTTGGACCGTGCACCTTCTCGATCCAATCGGTGAGTTGCCCCGCATTGGCAACGGTGGCGGACAACGCCACCAGTTGGACAGAAGGCGGACAGTGAATGATCGATTCTTCCCAGACGGTTCCCCGCTGGGAATCATTCATGTAATGGCACTCATCGAGCACGACCGACTCCACATCGGCAAGCGGATCGTCATGCTCATCCGCTTCTGCATACAGCATGTTGCGGAAAATCTCGGTGGTCATCACCACCACCCGTGCCTCGCGGTTAACGCTCAGATCACCGGTCATCAGGCCAACATTTTCAGCCCCAAACTGTTCACGAAAATCGCGCAGCTTTTGATTAGATAAGGCCTTAAGCGGTGTGGTGTAAAAGACCTTTTGGCCATGGGCAATGGCCCGATGAATGGCGTACTCGCCCACCAGCGTCTTGCCTGATCCCGTGGGCGCACTCACAACAACGGAATGCCCTTGATTCAAGGCATCAATCGATTCCAACTGGAACCCATCCAAAGGGAATGGGAACAGCTGGGAAACATCCGGTGACACCATGGTTGGATCCTAGGGATTGTGCGAGCAGAGAGCAGCAAACTGACTCCCATGAGCAGCCCTTCTCAAGCACGCCGACGCCAGCTACGCACCTGGAGCCCCAATCCAGATGGATCGGGGCTGCTGCCGGTCAACGCAACCGATCAAGGCGGTGAAGCGTCGCCCTGTCTGGTGGATTTAGCCAGCAATGATTACCTCAATCTGGCTCAGCACCCAGAGCTCATCGCGGCAGCGACAGAAGAAATCAAACGAAGCGGCGTGGGGGCCGGTGGGTCCAGGCTGGTGAGCGGCAGCCGCCCGGTGCATGACCAACTCGAGCAAGAGCTCGCGCACTGGTTACATCGAGATCGCGTTCTGCTCTACCCAAGCGGCTTTCAAGCCAATCTTGCCGCCGTTCTTGCCCTTGCCGACCGCCATACGCCAGTTCTGGCGGACCGGCTCTGCCATCACTCCCTCCTCACAGGCGTGCAAGCCAGTGGTGCCAAGCTTCAGCGCTTTGCCCACAACGACCTCATCGATCTCAACCGCAAGCTGGAGCGATGCCGGGATCGACACCCAGGGCAGCAACCCTTGGTGATCACAGAAAGCCTGTTCAGCATGGAGGGCACCAGTCCCAACCTGAGTGCCATGGCAGAGCTCTGCTCCAGCCATGCTGCCCGACTCCTGGTCGATGAAGCCCATGCCCTGGGCGTCCTGGGGGATGGGGGACGTGGTCTCAGCCATGCCTTACCGACCAAGGCCGTCACCCTGCTCAGTGGCACCTTCGGCAAAGCCTTTGGAAGCGGCGGTGCGTTTCTGGCCTGCGATGGAGATCTCGGCGAAACCCTGCTCCAAACCAGTGGCGCCTTTCGCTACACCACAGCGTTGGCACCACCCCTTGCCGCGGCCGCTCTCGCTGCATTAACGCTGATGCAACGCCATCCCCATTGGTCGACAGAGCTCATCGCAACGAGCCAACACTGGCGCTCCGCTCTCGCTGCCGCTGGTTGGACGCGTCCAGGTGGGGTCGGTCCGATTCTGCCCCTGGTGATCGGTCCAGACCAAGCAGCCCTCGACCGTCAACAAACCCTGGAAGCCGAAGGGCTGTTGAGCATTGCCATCCGCCCCCCCACCGTGCCCGAAGGAACGGCACGACTCCGTCTGGTGGTGCGTCGGCACCTGCCCGATGGGACATTGGACGCACTGCTGCACGCCCTTTCTTTGGGCTGATAGGACCCGATGAAACAGGTCATCGCCATGCATGGCTGGAGCGGAGACAGCCATTCATGGGTGTCCTGGATCCGGCATTTCAACCATCACCACTGGTCTTGGCAAAGCGGTGAACGGGGTTATGGCAAACGCCAGGAGCACATGCCCTTTTGGCAAGACGATCAAGAGCCAACAGAACGGCAACGCCGCGTGGTGATTGCTCACTCCCTAGGACCGCATCTGCTCCCGGATGCCGTGCTCGCCCACGCCACCGATGTGGTGTTGCTGGCAAGCTTTTCCAGATTTGTGCCGCAAGGAGCCAAAGGTCGCGCTCTCAAAACAGGCTTGAAGGGCATGCGCCGCTGCCTTGGTAGCGACGCTGAAGCCGAGATGCTCACGAACTTTTTGAGGCGGGCGGCAGCGCCATCGCCAGCAGATGGCCTTCCACGCGGCCCCATCCATGAGGGGCTGTCGCCCGAGGGCCGTCAACGCCTAACCGACGACTTGGATCAGCTCATCGCCAGCGCAGAGTTACCGCCAGGGCTGCAGGCATCCAGCAGAGTGCTGGTGGTCGAAGCAGAACAAGACGCCATCGTGGTGCCTGCCGCCAGACAAGAACTGCGCGATGCCGTTCAAACCCGCCTGCAGCATCCAGCGGAGCACTGGTTCATGCCCGGCAGCGGGCATGCCCTGTTGGTGCCAGATCTTCTGATACGCATCCAACGCTGGCTTGATCAGCCCCCTGAAGAGCGATGAGCAACACCTGGGGAGCGAAGGTTCTACAAAGCTTCGATGGCGCCGCAAGCGATTACAACCGGGCCGCCCGTCTGCAAGCGGCCATGGCCTGGCGACTCGCCTGGCACTGCCAGCGCTTACCCATTCCATCAGGACGGTGGTTGGATCTCGGGAGTGGAACGGGATTGCTTGCCGATGCCATCGAACAACGCAACCCCGGCAGGGTGGTGGAGCGCATCGATGGCAGCCCGTCCATGCTGGCCCGCAACTCCCGTCCAGACCACACGCAGCTGTGGGATTTAAATCAGTCCCTCCAAGCCTGGGACGACGCTCCAACGCTGATCGCCTCCAGTTTCTGCCTCCACTGGTTGTCCGATCCCGGCACAAGACTGCAGCACTGGTTCGAGTGTTTAGCCCCAGGTGGCTGGTTAATCGTGGCGCTGCCGGTTGAAGGCTGCTTCCCGCAATGGCACACGGCCGCACGCCAAGCGGCCGTCCCCTGCTCAGCACTGCGCTTCCCAACCAGCGAAGCGTTGATGGCGTCGTTACCCAAACAGCAGATCAGACACCAACAGCAGCTCCGCTTCAGCGAACAAGCGAGCCAGATCACAACTCTGCTGCGGCCCATGCAAACCATTGGCGCGGGCAGCAGCACGCGCTCCGCTCTCAGCGTGAAGCAATGGCGTCAGCTGAGCGCCCACTGGCCTGAGCGTTCTGCTCAAGGGCAAGTCAGATTGACCTGGTTGATCCAACTCCTGGTGCTCGAGCGATGAACACGCCTCCGCTTCGATTGGTGATTTGCGGAACAGACACCGATGTCGGGAAAACGATTATCAGCGCCCTCTTTGTTCAAGGCTTAGACGCCACCTATTGGAAGCCGGTCCAAAGCGGAACCGAAGGCGGTGGTGATCGTCAACGGGTGATCGATCTTCTCGAGCTTCCACAGGAGCGATGGCACCCAGAAGCCTATGCATTTCAAGCTCCCGTCTCTCCGCACTGGGCTGCGGAACGAGAGGGAAAATGCATCGATCCAGACCAGCTCCAACTGCCAGCCATCGCTGGGCCATTGGTCGTGGAGACCGCTGGAGGCCTGATGGTGCCACTCACACGCCAGTGGTTACAAATCGAACAATTGGAACGCTGGCAGCTTCCGGTGGTGTTGGTAGCCCGAAGTGAACTGGGCACCTTGAACCACACGCTTCTCAGCCTCGAAGCCCTAAGGGAACGGAACATTCCGATCCTTGGGCTGGTGATCAATGGACCTGCCCATGCCGACAACCCCCGCACCCTGAACGAACTCGGCCAGATTCCTTTGCTGTGCGAATTACCACCGCTCGAACAACTCAATGCCGCAGCCTTAGCGAGGCAATGGCATGTTCAGAACGTGAAAGCTAAGGTCGAAACCGAGATCAATCGTTTACAGGCTTCGAGATGAATCGCCGTCAGACCGGAGCCGCCGTGGCTGTAGCCCTCCTTTGCGCAGGGATTTTGGTGTTATTCACCGACGTCGAAGTCGGACTGGTGCGTTGGTTTAACTGTGGCCCGATCGCTACGGAAGCAGAACAAAACAGTGAGATGTGCCGCTGACCTCAGCACAGACGAATCCATCCACTGGCAGCTGCGACGACGAAGTGCCTCAGAACCACCATCCCCACCTTTGGCCTCCGTTCACCCAGGTCTCGACAACGCCTCCTTTAGAGAGAGTGCTTCGAGGAGATGGTGCCCTTCTTTATCGCGATGAAGGGCCTCCGTTAATCGATGCAATCAGCAGCTGGTGGGTCACCTTGCATGGGCATGCCCACCCCCATGTCGCAGCTGCCATCGCTCGTCAGGCCGAAACCCTTGAGCAGGTTATTTTCGCTGAATTCACGCACCCTCAAGCGGAACTGCTCGCCGATCGCTTAGCAGCCAAAACCGGATTGGAGCGGGTGTTTTTCTCCGACAACGGTTCCACCGCCGTTGAGGTGGCACTCAAAATCGCGATTCAGTGGTGGCACAACAAAGGAGAGCCAAGGCAGCAGGTCATCGCATTCGACGGCGCGTATCACGGAGATACGTTTGGAGCGATGGCCGTCGGAGCGCGCAGCCTGTTCAGTGAACCCTTTGACCCCTTGTTGTTTCCGGTCGCCCGCATCCCATGGCCGGCAACTTGGTGGGACGACGATCAGGTTGAACAGCATGAACAAACGGCCCTGAACCAGCTAGAACAAGCCCTCAAGACACCCACCGCGGCGGTGATCCTCGAGCCGCTTGTCCAGGGCGCGGGAGGAATGAGCATGGTGCGTCCAACCTTTCTGCAAGAAGTAGAAAAGCGTGTTCGCAACGCTGGAACCTTGTTGATCGCCGACGAAGTCCTGACAGGATTTGGTCGTTGCGGTGATTTTTTGGCGACCCAACGGGCGGGGGTCAAACCCGATCTCGTCGCGCTATCCAAAGGCCTGACCGCTGGATTTCTTCCCATGGGAATCACCATGGCCAGCAGCGCTGTTTTCGACGCCTTCGTTGGCAAGGACCCCAGCTTGACGCTTTGGCATGGCCACAGTTTCACCGCCAACCCCCTGGGGTGTGCGGCAGCGAACGCCAGTCTGGATCTCCTCGAAGCAGAACCAGAGAAATACCTGGGGTTTGAGGCGAGACATCGATCACGCCTAGAGGGATTGGCACGCCTCCCAGGCATCAAGCGTGTTCGCGTGACAGGGACCATCGCAGCCTTTGATCTCGTCGTCACAGACGCAGAGGGTTACCTCAACCCTGCTGGAAAAGTGCTGCGCCGGCTGGCGAGAGACCGGGGCGTCCTGATTCGGCCTCTTGGTCAGGTGGTGTATCTGCTTCCACCGCTTTGCATCAGCGATGAGCAGCTCGATCACTGCTACTCCGTGCTCCAGGAAGCACTCGACCTTCTGCAAACACAAGCAACGAACTGAGTTCTCAGGGCCCTAGACGCAGGGCCGCCTCGACATCAGCGCGGGACAATCCATAGGGGAACACGCAGGGGCGAGGCGCCTCATTCGGACTCCAGATCACCGCGAGATCCGTTTGTTGCAGACGGATCTCAGCCGTCCATCCCTCCTGCTGCCATGACCAGCCACACGGATCGTTGTCTAGTCGCTGCGCTCCAAGCTGCTGGAGCCAATGCTCAAGAGCTTGGAGCGAGTGCTGATTCAAAGGAGTTTCGGCTGGAGGCATCGACACCATCAAGGACATCCCTAATCAACGGCTCGTCTTGAGTCTGCTCGGCCACCAGCCAACTGGGCTGAACCTGAAGCTCCATGCCCCGACTCCAGGCGACCCCAACTCCCAGCGATAGGCACAAAAGCAAGGCCCCGAGCAACATCAACAGCGACAACCACTCCCCTCCTGAGAGGGGTCGCCGCTCACCAATCGCCGTTGTAGAAGACACGGCTGGGGATGGCAGCGGCGCGTGCTGCTGTTGCCAGAGCTGATCCTGCTGGATTAATTGAGCGTCATAGAGCCGCCGCAACGAGGGATCCGCCAACTGGTCATAGGCCTCACGCAACAGCTGAAATTGGCGCGCTGCTTCCGCGGCCGGCAAGGTCGTGGTGTCGGGATGAACCGACTTACTGAGCCGTCGAAAGGCGCGACGTAGCGTCTCGGCGTCGACTCCACGGCCGACTCCCAACCGTTCGTAATGGGTCGAGGCCGACATCAGGTCTTCTTCGAGCCGAATCACAAAGGTGCATTGTAGGAAGAGTCGCTGCCCTGGCAGCCATGCCAGAAGCAAACACCTTTTCTGAGGCCGGGCCTGACCTATGGCACTGCCTGGGTTGGCAACCCAATGACACCCAGCTCTCGCAACTCAAAGAGCTGCAAGCCCTGCTGCGCCATTGGAACAGCAGGGTGAATCTCACCCGTTTGGTGGAGAACGAAGAGTTCTGGATCGCCCAGGTCTTTGACAGCCTTTGGCCTCTTGAAAAGGAGCTACGCACCCCCGATCTGACCCGTCGCTGCATCGATGTAGGAACGGGAGGTGGGTTCCCTGGACTGGCTGTCGCCATCGCCCTACCCGGAACCACGCTCACCCTTGTCGATTCCGTCGGCCGCAAAACTGCGGCGGTGGAAGCCATGGCCAACGCGCTTGGCTTAGGAAAGCGCGTGGACGTGCGCACCGAGCGCGTAGAGGTGACCGGTCAGGAGCGGGCTTGTCGTGGGACGTTCGATTTAGCGATGGCCAGAGCCGTCGCCACACCCCCGGTGGTAGCGGAGTATCTCGTGCCCCTTTTGAGCCTTCAAGGCCAGGCGCTGCTCTATCGCGGCCATTGGAGCGACGACGACGAAACAAACCTCAAACGAGCCTTGGTTACACTCAAAGCCAAACTTGCCGACTGCAAGCAAATCAACCTGCCAGCCGGTCGGGGGCTGCGCACATTGATTCGAATTGAGCCTTTGGCACCTTGCCCCAAGAGCTATCCCCGAACCGTTGGACTCCCCAGCCGTCTTCCCCTCGGGACTCAGGCTGACGACAAGCGTTCCTGAGGAACGCCGCCCACCCGTCTCTTTAACCCCCTCAGGATGCCTGGAATCGTTTCAGCCCAGGGGCTTTGGTTCAAAACAGAACGGAGCTCACTCTCGCTGACCTCCTGATCAAAAGCATCGGCGTTCGCACCAGGAGCCCAATGTCCTGCATGACCCAGAATTCCATAACGCGCCTGGGCATAACTCTCTAGATCCCAAGCTTCCATCAAATTGTGGAGCCAGAGCAACACAGGAAGGTTGATCCCCCCTGGCGTGTCTTTCCAATGGGGCAACCCCTCACGCCAGGTCATCAGCCAAGGTTCACCAAGAGCCCGCAGAGCTTGCGCATGCAAACGGTCTTGAATCGGAGCGATCAGCCCTTCAGCGCTATCGAGTTGCCCCACAGCTTCAAGATGAAGATCAAGATCACCCGGCCTGGATGCGCCAACACTGATGGTGTGAACGCGGGGATCACGCAGGCAGAACAGATCGTTAAACACGATCGGGTGCAGGGGAGCGCAAAGCTGCTTCAAAAGCAGTGAAGGGGTATGCAGATGGCCACCTTTATCGGTGGGGCTAATGATGAACACACCCATGTCGTGACGTTGGGCTGCGTTCAACGCCGGTTCGTTGTCTTGCCGGATGTAATACCAATGCAAGTTCACGTAATCGAAGGCATCGGAGTTGATCGCAGCTTCGATGACACTGGTTTCGCCATGGGTCGAGAAGCCCACATGGTCGATCCGACCCTCTCTCTGCCAGCGGCGGACCACCTCCATACAACCCCCTGGTCGCAGCGTTTGCTCCAGATGATCCAAGCGGTTGATGCCATGGATGGCCAGCAACTCAATGCGCTGAACGTTTAAGCGCTCCAGGCTGAGTTCAAGCTCGGCTTCAAACACCGCAGGGTCCTCCCTGGGCGGCACCTTCGTTTGAAGGATGCGATCTGGATCAGGGGCAAGGGGAAGGGCCCAGCCCAGTTGTCGTTCGGAGCTGCCGTAATGACGCGCGGTTTCCAGATGGTGAAACCCAAGCTCTACCGCACGGCGGAGGGTGACCTCCACCGTGCGTTGAGACTCCTGAGTAATCCCGTTCGCCTCAAGATCCGACCAGCTTTGCTGAAAGCGCATGCCCCCCAGGGACAAAACGGGCATGGCCAGCTCTGTGCGACCAAAGCGTCGTGTTGGCAAAGCCGGGAAAGCCAGGGATGACATCGCAGTTCAGTCTTGAGACTGCCGAGGAAGAATCCGTCTTGGACGAGCCGGTGAGGGAAGACCTAGGGGAAGAAGCTCCTGAGAATCCAGCTGGGCTTGGAGGCCCTTGAGGTCATCAAAGGCAACCCAGTGAATGCAGTCCACAGGGCAGGTTTCAATCGCCTCTTGAATGCGCGCAGAACTGTCACCGTCCTGGCGAACCGCACGGGAGCGCCCCAAATTCGGCTCAATGATGAAGGTGTTGCAGGCCACATGAGCGCAGTACCTGCAACCAATGCAGACAGCCTCGTCCACCCAGACAGCTTTTTCGGCGAGGGCACCACCCAGTACGGGTTCCATGCCAGTGGATTGCTGATCCTCCTCAAGGGAGGAAGCGCTGTAAGCAGCAGCGGGATTACCGGTCGAGTCGTTCACGGATTGCCCCCCCGCCCGCTGCGAATCAGGCATCCCAACGGGTCACGACCAATTCGATTGATCCATCCTGGCAATCGCGCTGTTCGGCAACAGCGAAGCCCTCGGTGAGGGAAGCCTTCAACACCGTGTTGAGGGCATAGCGCTGGGTGAGACGAGACAAAAATCTCTCAACTGGCATGGACTGGCGCCACAAATCCAGATCGGTCACGAACTCATAGGCACCATTGGCTTCGTTCCAAACGAACCCAAAATCAGCAGAGTCCTGAACGGTCACCGATAGCTCAGCCTCCACGGTTTGGCCGCGATATCCGCGAACGGAATGACCTCCCTGTTTGGGCTCATAACCAAGATCTTCAAGAGCGGAGACCAAAGACTCCCGCTGGCGAAGTTCGGTTTTGACAGTACTGAAATGGGACATCAGGAGGGCTCGACGAACTGGGACTGGGACTGGGTTTGGGTTGTGACGTAGGCATCAGACGTTGGCTGCCGGCGTTCCACCGTGCCTAAAACTGATTCCAACCGTTCCGTCAGTTGCAGACAAGCGTCGCCTTCAACGCCTTCCACCTGCTCCTCGACACGGCCATCCGGACGAATTCGGAAACGAAGCGTGCTCTCAGGCATGCACCAGACCCAACGATGAATAGATGTTAAAGGCGAGAACGCGAAGCTGATGGGGGGTCGTGTCAGTTCGTCCGATCAGCTAAACAATCCCTCGTCCATCAAGGTCTGCAGTCGATCCAAAACATCGGGGGATTCCATCTGCTCAAGAGCCGTACGGGCTTCATCGCGAACAGACCTTTCACAATCTTGCAAAAGGGCACGCACAAACACCTCGATCACCTCAAGGCGACGGGGCTCAACAAGATGCTCCAGCAGGCGGCCGAGAGCCCAGATGCAATTGCTTCGCACCACGGGTTCACTGTCGATTCGCAAGCTAATCAGCAACTGGCCAGCCGCCGGATCGGCCTTTGCCGCCGAGGTCACACCGGCTTCAGCAAGGGACACCGAAGCCCACAAGCGCACCGCTGCCACATCGGTTTGCAAGGCGCGAATCAAGGGATTCAACACCGGTGCATCGGGGTAATTGCCAAGGCTCCAGGCCGTGGCTTTGCGCACATAGGCATTGCTGTCATCTTGCAGCAATTTCAAGAGGGGCCCTACAGCGGGGGGGGAGGGATTCCGGCCGAGGGCGTAGACGGCGCTCATCCGCACAACGGGGCACACCTCTTCCAGGAGAGGCAGGAGCAGTGGAACCGAGCGGGGATCTCGATGTTCACAAAACACGCGCAACCCTTGGAGCCGCTGGTCATGCCCTTGCTGCAACCAATTCAGGGCCTCGTCACACTGGCGAATGGCCTCTAGGGCGTCCTGCTCTGGATCGTCGAGATCGATTTCATCGAGGGGATCACCCACCTCTTCTGCTTCAAGCTCACGGGCGAGCACATCCGGATCGATAGCCAGATTGGCCACACGTGGTTCACGATCCAGGGGCAGGCGATCGGTCATGGCATTGATCGTAGAAGCATCAGGTCAACTGACCGGAGCTGGCGCAAGCATGTCACCAGGCAACCAGATGCGAGCGCTCACTGCAAACAAAGCGAGGCCAAATAAAGCCACGATCAGAACAGGAAGGATGGTGCTGCGAAAAAAACTCACGGTTCCGGTTTTCAGTCCATTGTGAAGGGTGACTAAACGGCTAGACGGGAATGCCGCCCGCGCCAGAGCAGCGAGAGGGAGACAACCGTGAGGATCAAACCGGACCAACCGGCCACTTGCTGATGGAGAAGGAAGGCACCCGACCCGAGCAGCGCCCCAAACAGAACACAACTACTCAGCAAAAAACGAGTGAGCAGATCTTGCAGCGATTCAGAGGCCTCCACCTCACAGCGACGCCGCCAACGACTCCAGCCAGGCCCCGGGGGCTGAACGCGCTGCACGAACCGCTCCAGCACCTCCGCTGATTCCGGCGGGGTGATCAACATCACCACCACCCAAACCACAGCGGTGATGGCCGTGGTGACCATCAATCTGAGCCCGTAGTCCGAAATTTGAAGAACGGGAATCACAGACGTGGCCAAGCCAACAAAAAATCCACACACCATCGATGACAGCTCTGCTGCGGCATTGATGCGCCACCAGAACCAACGCAAGACCAGGACCACTCCAGGGCCCGTACCGATCGCAATCACCAACCGGAACACGGTGCCGATGCTGTCACTGATCAAAGCCGTTAACACCCCTAACACCAACAAAAGAACGCTGGTTGCCTGTCCCACCAAGAGCAGCTCTTTCTGAGAGGCGTCAGGCCGGACAAAACGCTGATAGAGGTCATGGGTGAGATAACTCGCGCCCCAGTTCACAGATGTGCTCACCGTGCTCATAAAGGCCGCCACCAAGGAGACCACCACCAGGCCAAGCACCACAGGGGGGAGGTAGGCCAGCGCCAAAGCCGGATAACTCAATTCCCAGTCGGCCTGATCGGGCAGCAGCACCAGAGCCGCTAAGGCCACCAACACCCACAACCAGCTGCGCAGCAGGTAATTGACCACCAGAAACACCCAGCCCGCCAACCGCGCCTGGCGTTCATCGCGGGTGGCAAGCATCCTTTGAATGAATTCACCACCGCCATCACTGCGTCGGAAACTCCACCACTGCACCGTGAGGTAGGCCAAGAAGGTGGAAGCACTGATGCCCGCCCCACCAATCCAATCGAAACCAGCATCGGTCCATCGCCAAGGAACCAGTGACAACACCTCGGGACGACCCAAATCGTTGAGGCTTGTCAGCAGAGCATCCATGCCACCAGCGGCATGGATGGCAGCCCAAGCCACAGCAAAAGCGCCCAGCATCGCCAAAATCAGCTGAACAAAATCAGTGATCACAACGGCCCAAAGGCCACCGGCCACCGTGTACACGAGGACCAAAACAGCCACGATCATGAGCAACAGGACCGTGTCGGGGAGACCGCCGAGTGCTGGTACGGGCTGATCGGACACAATCCCTAGCGCTTGCACCACCTTTCGCATCGCCAAGAACGCATAGCCGATGCCGATGCAATTGATCGGAAGAGCAAGCAAAAAGGCTTTTGTGCCCCGCAGCCAAGCCGCCGTGGCTCCTCCATAGCGGAGTTCGGTGAAGGCAGCGTCTGTCATCACACCGCTGCGCCGCCACAGCGGCGCAAACACCACCGCCATCGCCACATGAGCAAGGCCAAACCCCCACCACTCCCAATTCGCCGCCAGCCCTCTGGTTCCCACCAAACCGGCCACGTACAACGGTGTGTCGATAGAGAAGGTGGTGGCCGCCATCGAAGCGCCTGCCAACCAACCGCTCAAGCTGCGCCCAGCAACGAAATAGTCCTCTTCACCCTGATTGCGTCGAGCCAACCAAAGCCCGAGGAACAAAGTTCCGATTAGGTAAAAGACCAGCAAAAACCAGTCAATCGGTGCCATCGGATCCAATCAAGTCTGCTTCTGCAGTCTCCTCTAGGACCGTCGATTGCGACGCAACTGTCCACAAGCTGCATCCTGATCCAAACCTCGGCTAGCTCGCAAACTCACAGCAACGCCACGACGCTCAAGGACTCGCCGAAACCCCTCAATCCTCTGAGCCGTTGGTCGCTGAAACTCCTCTTCCTCAATGGGGTTGTAGGCAATCAAATTCACATGGCTCTGGAAACCACCCACCCGATCAGCGAGTTCGGCTGCGTGGTGCGGATGATCATTAACCCCACCAAGCAGGATGTATTCAAAACTCACCCGCCGTCCCGTCTTGTGGAGGTAGTAACGACAATCATCCAGAAGTGCGTCGTAGGGATAGGTCTTCGCCGTAGGAATCAACTCCTCCCTCAACGCTTGGTTGGGTGCATGAAGGCTCACAGCCAAGGTGAACTGAGCCCGGCCCAACTGTTGAAGCGCTAAGTCAGCAAGGCGAGGCAGAGTGTGCGGCACTCCCACTGTGCTCACAGTGATCCGACGTTGACCGATGCCCAGATCGTCATTGATGCAACGAATGGATTCGAGCACAGCTTCAATGTTGAGCAAAGGTTCACCCATGCCCATAAACACCACATGGGAAGGACGACGCTCCATGACCTCTCGGATACTGAGCACTTGGGCAACAATTTCATGCCCTGCAAGTGAGCGTTGCAAGCCTCCCTTACCAGTAGCGCAAAAACGACAGGCCATCGGGCATCCGACCTGGCTCGAGACACAAACCGTGAGGCGTTGATCGGTCGGAATGCCAACCGTTTCCAAGGTCTCGCCGTCCTCGGTGCCCAACAGCAATTTGGTGGTGGCATCAGCTGCCACCCGTCGCTCTTGCTCATGCAAACGACCCACTGACACCCCCTCCTCTTGAAGGGATGCGCGCCAAGCTTTGGGGAGCACCGTGATGCCTTGAAGATCCCGTGCCCCCTTGGAGTAAAGCCAATCGTGGAGCTGCCGGCCACGAAAGGCAGGCTGGCCCTGGGTGACCGCCCACTCTTCCAGCTCGGACTTACTTCGACCAAGAAGCGCGCTGATCACCAGATCAACAAGCCGTGACCAATTTTGAACTCCACAACCAACAAGGCGATGAAGCCGAGCATGGCGGCACGACCATTCAGCTTTTCAGTATGGGTATGAAACCCAAAACGGGGAAGTTTCCGCTTTGGGATCACAGAGGGCTCAATCATGAGCGAAGTCGGTAAGGATCAACAGTTTGAAGCGGCAGGGGCGGCTCATGCGAGCGAGAGAATCATTCATCGCTCAGGAGACCCTGCTCCTGAAGGTTCTCCACCGCAGCTGGGTCAAGAACTTGCTCTTCAGCAAGCTCGTTATCGGCATCTGGACGGGTAAAGGCAGCAAAATTGCTGGCCTCTGCCTCAATTCCATGCCTGCTGCGGGTGGCCTCTAAATCTGCGGCGCTGGGATCATCCAACAAAGCAGTCGATTTGGCGGCAGGAGCTGCCGGCATATCAACGGTGTAATCAGGGCGAAGATTCTGCATACGGCGGTAACCAGCAGGATCCTCGGAGAGGATATCGGGATGAGGACCGGCTTCCGCTCTCAACTCCTCTTCAAAACCACTGAAGCCAGTACCTGCAGGAATCAAACGACCGATGATCACGTTTTCCTTGAGACCACGCAACCAATCGCTCTTCCCTTCAATCGCTGCTTCGGTGAGCACACGCGTGGTTTCTTGGAAAGAAGCCGCCGAAATGAAGCTGTCGGTGTTGAGCGATGCCTTGGTGATACCTAGCAACACTGGTGTGAATTCAGCAGGCGCTCCACCTGTGATTGACATCGCCTGATTGGTGTTTTCCACCTGGCGGAGCTCGATCAACTCTCCGGGGAGAAGCGTGGTGTCACCGGCATCTTCGATCCGAACTTTGCTGGTCATCTGACGAACAATCACCTCAATGTGCTTGTTGTGAATCGACACTCCCTGCGACTTGTAAACGTTCTGGACTTCAGTCACAAGACGGTGCTGAAGCTTGGCAATCGCTTCCTGAGCTGCATCCATTAAGGGCTTGCGGCTGCGCAGGTCCTCGAAGAAGCACTCAAGCAACTCATGGGGATTGATAGGCCCGTCTGTCAGAAGTTCACCGGCGTTCACCTGCTGGCCATCACTCACCATCACGTTCCGGCCAAGAAGGATCGGGTATTCAGCGATCGCATCATCCGATTCGATCACGGTCACCGTGGTGAACTCGTCGTCTTCACCCTGTTTGATTTCTACGGTTCCTGGCTTTTTGCAAAGGATCGAAGACTCCCGGGGGCGTCTTGCCTCTAACAACTCCTCAATTCGAGGTAGACCCTGAACGATGTCACCGGTTTTCTGTCGTTCAAAGACCAGAAGAGCCAAGCCATCACCGCGCTGAACGAGATCTCCATCGCGAACATGCAACAGCGAGTCGGGCGAGATCATGTAAGGACGCCCCAGACGCATAGTGACGGAGTTGGCGCTCACCTGCTCAACCTCACCACAACAATCAGAAGGCTGTCCCTGAGCCAGTTCTTCACCATCAACCACACGCTGTCCAACAGTGACGACGGGGGATCCAGAGGTGTTGATCGTGATTGTGTCTTCAGGCCTTTCAACGATCAAACGACGCACGGGCTCATCTTCTGTGGCTTCTGGCATCTCAGCCACACCGGCCTGCTTGCAGAGAATCTGTGTGGTTGCAACAACATCACCAGCCTTAACGGACTGTCCGTCCTCCACCTGTAGTTCAGTGTGAGTGGAGCCATGGCTGGAGTCTGAAATGGTGTCACGACGCACCAAAATGCTTTCCAGAATTACAAGTTGAAGGCGCTCAATCGTTTTAGCCCTCTTATCAGGAACCGCTTCCACATCCACGGTCATTTGTGGAGTGGTGTCAAACGTTTCCAACATCAATTGAGTGCGCAATAACTCAACACCCTCTACAGATTTGACCAACTCGTTGTCTTTGAAGGCCAAACGTTGTGTTGCCTTGATCCCGAGGTGGGGTCCATTGGGCTGCTTGACATGACCCAAATCAGGAAGCTGGGCCTCATTAGGGATCGTGTATTCCTCCACAGGGCGGAGTAGCAAACCAGTGCCCTCAGGAGTTTCAACCGCCTGCACAAACACCATCGCGTCGGTGCTGATGCCCTTGGCAATCGCTTCACCGGGATTCACCATGACCCCATCGCCCTGGAAACGCTCGAGCACCTTCTTCTCAGTGCAGAGATGGAAACTGCCGCTACGAACAATAATCTCGCGAAGAATATCGTTCTTTTGAGTCACACTCACGATGCCTGCAGTCTGGCTGAAGATATCCTTCACCACTTCGGTGCCGGCTTCAATCCATTGACCGTCAGTAATCATCAACAAAGAAATATCTTTGTTGATTTCATGCGTTTCCTGAGGGATCCACAACAAGGTGCCGCCCTTATTGACCTCATAACCATTTTTGGCAGAACGAGCTTTCTTAATGGCAAGTCCCGGTGCAAATTTGACTAGTCCACCGGTTTGTGTGCGGAAGCGATCATCAGCAAGTTCGGCTACAACTTCTGCGTTGCCGATTTTGCTTCCAGGGATTGTGTTAAGGCGATAACGCGTCCCGTCCTTCGCTTCAAGATTCCAGATCTCACCAGCATGGGTTGATTCGCCGAGAAGTTTGAAATCGCGGAGCGTCATGGAAGTGGTAACAATCTGCACCTCACGCGAATCACCCAAGGCTTCGCGCAAGCGAATCGCACCGCCATACTCACTGGCTTGACTGGCTTCAGCAAGCACCTGAGCCGGGATGACGGACCCGCCTGACGAGACAACGGGGCGCGCATTTGGCGGCAAGTTATAGACATCACCAGCAAGAACCCACATCCGGCCAAGACGCTGAGCTTTGTGCGTGATGTTGCCCTGCCTGTCAGTCACCTCGCGGGGCTGAATCGTGGGGTCGTAGCTGACCTGACCTGCCAGATCGCAGATCACATCTTTGGTGGCTTTCTCAACGCTCTTCATTACGGCACCAGCCGCAATGGTTGCCACCGTCACGTCAGAGGCGATCTTCTGACCGTCGTCAACAAACAGAAGCGAACCCGTGGTGATTTCGATCTTCTGTGGCTTACCACTTCCATTGGGCTTAATCGTTAGCGAGAAGTCCACATCGGACTGCTGTGCATTCACACCATGGGGTGTGCGGTAAGGACGAACTCTCGCCTTTGAGCCAAATTCAACGGTGCCTTCCACTTTTGAACGCACAACGCCACTCTCAGCCGTTGACACGCCACCGGTGTGGAACGTTCTCATGGTGAGCTGGGTACCAGGCTCTCCAATGGATTGAGCCGCGATGATTCCAACCGCTTCGCCCAAGTCAACCAAGTGATTGTGGGCAAGAGCCCAGCCGTAGCACTTACGGCATACGGAACGATTGGCCTCACAGGTGAGCGGAGAACGCACCGTCAGCGCGGAGACACCGGCAGCTTCAAAGCGTTTTGAGAGAGGTGGATCGATTTCACTGTTGCGCTCAGCGATTACCTCACCATCAGCCCCAAGCACCTGATCAGCAGTCAATCGTCCGACCAAGCGATTGCCAAAACGACCGTCCTCTGCCTTCACCATGATCGAGCGCATGGTGCCGCAGTCGTCCTCACGAACAATCACGTCTTGGGCGACGTCCACCAAACGGCGGGTGAGGTAGCCAGAGTCAGCCGTACGCAGCGCGGTATCCACTAGTCCCTTACGGGCGCCGTAGGAAGAGATCACATATTCCGTGACCGTGAGTCCCTCACGGAAATTGGTGCGGATCGGAAGATCAATGATCTCCCCTTGGGGGTTCGCCATCAAACCGCGCATGCCCACCAGCTGACGGACCTGGGACATATTGCCCCGAGCCCCAGAGTTGGCCATCATCCAAACCGAGTTGAGCGGATCGTTTTCGTTGAAGTTCTTTTTGACAGCGTCAACCAAACGCTCGTTGGTCTCCGTCCAGGTGTCGATCACCTTGGTATGACGCTCAACCTCTGTGATGACACCAAGGCGGTATGACTCCTCTGTCTCCGTAATCAGTTCTTCAGCCTGAGCGAGCAGATCTTTCTTTGCAGCGGGAACCTTGAGATCGTTTACCGAAATCGAAACAGCAGCCTGAGTGGCGTACTTGAAACCCAGATCCTTCAGTTGATCCGCCATCGACGCGGTAACAGCCGTTCCGTGATTCTTAAAGGCCCATGCAACAAGTTCTTTTAGGACCTTCTTATCAACAACGCGGTTACGGAAGGGAGGAGGTGTTTTAGAAAGTGCACGGGACTTAGCAAAAGCAGCGGCTTCTGCCTTGGCAGCCTTGGCGGCTTTCGCAGACTTGCGGGATTTGGAGGGTGTAGAGGTCATGACAGCGCTTAAACAGAAGGAAAGGGAAGGCTTTGTGAGAGGGGCTTCAGGTGGCTGCCACCGCGTCGATGATCGTGTAATTCATCACCACACGTCCAACGGTCGTCAGGATGTAACGGCTGATCAGAGCGCCGTCTTCGTCAAAGCGGTCACGGCGATACGTCCATTGTTCAAAACGAGTGCCATCACTGAGGGTTTCGCTTTTGATGGGCTCTTCACGCTCGTCTTCGTCATCAACCTCACCGTTAAACCGAACCCAAACCCAGTCATGCAAGGTGATTCGATTGTCTTCATAGGAATGAATCACATCTTCAAGACTGGAGTAAGTGCGAGAGCGATCACCAAACTCAATCGGATGCATGTGGGGCTGCAGAGCCGTTAAGTAATAAGAACCAAGCACCATATCTTGGGATGGCGTGATGATCGGATCACCAGTGGCTGGAGACAGAATGTTGTTGCTCGCCAACATCAACATGCGGGCTTCCGTTTGTGCCTCGATAGCGAGTGGCACGTGAACGGCCATCTGGTCTCCATCAAAGTCAGCGTTGAACGCGGGACAAACGAGGGGGTGAAGTTGGATCGCTCTGCCATCCACCAATTTGGGTTCAAACGCTTGAATTCCTAAGCGGTGGAGCGTGGGGGCTCGGTTCAGCATGATTGGGTGACCGTCGATCACCTCCTGAAGAACCTGCATCACTTCATCATCAGCGCGCTGAATCAGCTTTTTCGCTGCCTTGATGTTGTTAACGATGTTTTGACGAATCAGGCGATGAATCACAAACGGCTGGAAGAGCTCGATTGCCATCTCCTTGGGCAAACCACACTGGTGCATCTTCAGCTTGGGTCCCACCACGATGACGGAACGACCGGAATAATCAACACGCTTGCCAAGCAAGTTTTGGCGGAAACGACCCTGCTTACCTTCGATAATGTCGCTTAATGACTTAAGCGGGCGATTATTAGCTCCAACAACAGTTCGACCACGTCGGCCGTTATCAATTAAGGCATCAACCGCTTCTTGAAGCATCCGCTTTTCATTGCGAACAATGATCTCCGGAGCAAGGATTTCCTGAAGACGGGCTAGACGATTATTGCGATTAATAACCCGCCTGTAGAGATCGTTGAGGTCAGAGGTCGCAAAACGTCCACCATCCAACTGCACCATTGGGCGCAGATCTGGCGGAATGACGGGGATCGCATCCAACACCATCCAATCAGGACGAGCGTCAGTCGCAATGAAATTATCAATCACCCGAAGGCGCTTAATCAGTTTGGCGCGTTTTTGCCCCTTACTGCCAGCAATCTCTTCACGTAACTGTTCAGCAACAGCATTGAGTTCGAGATCTTCCAGCAGCTGCTTCAGCGCCTCAGCACCAATTCCAACAACAGGTTCGTTCTCAATTTCTGAATCTTCTGCATAAATCTCGTCTTCAATTTCCAGCCACTCATCTTCCGTAAGCAACTGCTTGTACTTCAGATCTTTGTGATCACCCGCATCGAGCACCACATAGCAGTTGAAATAAACAATCTGCTCCACATCCCTAAGAGGCATGTCCAAGAGGATGGCCACATAACTGGGGATCCCTTTGAGATACCAAACATGGGAGACCGGGGCTGCCAACTTAATGAAGCCCATGCGGTGACGTCGCACCCGGCTCTCGGTGACCTCAACGCCACAGCGCTCACAAACGATGCCGCGGTGACGGACACGTTTGTATTTACCGCAATGACATTCCCAATCCTTGGAGGGACCAAAGATCTTTTCGCAGAACAAGCCGTCCATCTCCGGCTTGAGCGTGCGGTAGTTGATGGTTTCAGGCTTGGTCACTTCTCCAACCACCTGTCCATTCGGCAAGGTGCGCTGACCCCACTCCATAACCCGATCGGGTGATGCGAGTGTGATTTTGACGTAGTCGAAGTGGTTCTCTGTACGTAGATTACTGTTGGTCATTGGCGTTTAAGAAAGAAGGCGGTTGTGTCGATTCGTTCGTTGATCCGTCAGTCCTCTTCGTAATCCGCGACGCCTAGGGATTCGTACGTAGGCCTGCTTGGGGTGCTGCGGCGTGGATTCACGTCTTGCATCAGGTCCACTTCCTTGCCCTCATCGGTGAATACAGCGATATCAAGTCCGAGAGACTGAAGTTCGCGCATCAAGACCTTGAAGGACTCGGGTGTTCCAGGACGTGGAATCGGCTTGCCTTTCACGATCGCGTTGAGAGCTTCATTACGGCCCTGCATGTCGTCCGACTTGACCGTGAGCAGTTCTTGCAAGGTGTAGGCAGCGCCGTAGGCCTCAAGGGCCCAAACCTCCATCTCACCCAAACGCTGACCACCTTGCTGGGCCTTACCACCCAATGGCTGCTGAGTCACCAAGGAGTAAGGGCCGGTGGAGCGAGCATGGATCTTGTCGTCGACGAGGTGGACCAACTTCAGGAAGTGGGCATATCCAACTGCCACAGGTTGATCAAAGGGTTGACCAGTCCGTCCATCTCTGAGCAGGAGCTTTCCTGGATTTTCCGGGTTGAAGACCCAATCTTTTCCTGGCTGACTCGCCGCTTCCTTGAGATAAGCCTGAACAGTTTGTTGAGACTTCTCAGCGCCATACATCTCATCGAACGGAACGATTTTGACGCGGCAATCAAGGTGGTGAGCAGCCCACCCCATCAGCAACTCGAACACCTGCCCCACGTTCATACGACTCGGAACTCCCAAGGGATTCAGACAGATGTCGACTGGAGTGCCATCGGGCAAGTAGGGCATATCTTCACGGGGAAGGATGCGGCTGATGATGCCTTTGTTGCCATGGCGACCAGCCATTTTGTCGCCAACCTGAATTTTGCGACGCTGGGCGACATACACCCTCACCACCATGTTGGCGCCAGGGGGCAATTCATCTCCCTGTTCACGCGTGTAAATCCTTACGTCGACAACACGACCGCGTTCAGTGCTGGGAACGCGCAAAGAGTTGTCGCGAACATCACGAGCTTTTTCCCCGAAAATCGCGCGAAGCAATTTTTCTTCAGGGGGCTGGTCGGATTCACCCTTCGGCGTCACTTTGCCAACAAGAATGTCTCCACTCTCTACAAAGGCTCCGATACGAATAATCCCCATCTCATCGAGGTTACCGAGACTTTCTTCGGCAACATTAGGAATTTCCCTAGTAATCTCTTCAGGGCCTAATTTAGTTTGACGAGCCTCAATCTCATACTTCTCAATATGGACAGAAGTATAAAGATCATCATTCACCAAACGCTCACTCACAAGGATTGCATCCTCGTAGTTGTATCCCTCCCAGGGCATGTAAGCGATCAGGACATTCTGGCCAAGAGCAATCTCTCCGCCTTCACAGGCTGAACCATCGGCAAGGACTTGGCCAATAATGACCGGATCACCCTGTCGGACGATGGGACGCTGGTTCAAACAGGTGTCTTGATTGGAGCGCTGATATTTCTGAAGGAAATGGGTGTGGTCATAGCCCTCTTCATCACGCACCACGATCGCTGTCGCATCGACGAAGGTCACGGACCCATTCACCCGTGAGATTGGGACCATGCCTGAATCACGGGCCACCTGAGTTTCAAGGCCAGTGCCAACGAGTGGACGTTCTGGACGGAGCAAAGGCACCGCCTGACGTTGCATGTTGGAGCCCATCAAGGCACGGTTGGCGTCGTCGTGCTCCAAGAAAGGAATCAGTGATGTCGCCACCGAAATCACTTGGACAGGCGACAGCTGCACGTAATCGACCTGCTCAGGCGGAACTTTCTCGAAGTCCTGCCGGTAGCGAACGGGAATGAGCTCAGCCAAGATTTGGCCATCCGCATCGGTCGCAACGTCACCGGGAGCGACGCGGCACTCATCTTCAAGGTCCGCAGAGAGATAAATCGGGTCTCCGCTCTTTTGAACAACTCCGTTCTCGACTCTCCAGAACGGAGTCTCAATGAAGCCATATTCATTCACTCGGGCATGGGTCGCCAGAGAGTTGATGAGTCCAGCGTTCGGGCCTTCTGGGGTCTCAATCGGGCAAAGACGACCGTAATGAGAAGGGTGAATGTCCCGTACAGCAAAGCCTGCGCGTTCACGGGTGAGGCCACCTGGACCAAGCGCCGAAATCCTGCGCTTGTGCGTGAGCTCAGCCAAAGGATTTGTTTGATCCATGAACTGGCTCAACTGGCTGGAACCAAAAAACTCTTTGATCGCTGCCACAAGAGGTTTGGGATTCACCAATTGAGCGGGAGTGAGCGAGTCGGTTTCCCCAACCGTCATCCGCTCCTTGATGATCCGCTCAAGACGGTTCAAGCCAACGCGAACCTGGTTCTGAAGAAGCTCTCCAACAGAACGAACGCGACGATTACCCAGGTGATCGATGTCGTCAAGACTTGCGCCACCCACATCAAGCTCGAGATTGATGAGGTAATCGAGGGTCGACAGAACATCCTCATGCGTGAGGGTGCGAACCGAGTCGGGAATCGTGAGCCTTAGCTTTTTGTTGATCTTGTAACGGCCGACGCGACCAAGGTCGTATCGCTTGGGGTCAAAGAAGCGGGTTTGCAACAGCTGTTGGCCACCACTCACAGAAGGTGGTTCACCTGGTCGCAGCTTTTTGTAGAGCTCAAGGAGCGCTTGATCCTCAGAACTAATGCCTTCGTCGTTCGCAGCCTCGATCGATTTCTTGTAGTACTCGGGATGCCTGAGCTTGTCGACAACATCGTTGTCAGACAGTCCCATCGCACGCATCAACACGTGGGCATTGATTTTGCGTGTTTTATCAACGCGAACATGCAAGAGATCGTTTTTATCGGTCTCAAACTTCAACCAAGCCCCACGATTGGGAATAACGCTTGCGTTGTAAGTACGACGGCCATTCTTATCCTGCTCATCCTTAAAATAAACGCCAGGACTACGAACAATCTGATTAACGATGACTCGCTCAGCACCATTAATGATGAACGTTCCACGTTCAGTCATTAATGGGAGTTCGCCAATAAAAACTTCTTGCTCCTTGATCTCGCCGGTTTCCTTATTAACCAAACGGCAAGTTACATACATCTGAGATGCAAAGGTCGCATCACGACGTTTTGCCTCTTCCACATCGTGGCGAGGACGCTTCAGGCGATACTCACTGCCTACAAAATGCAGTTCTAGCTTGCCGGTGTAATCCGTAATAGGCGAGAAACTCTCCAGTTCCTCGATCAGGCCCTTATCCAGAAACCACTTAAAACTTGCCCGCTGCACCTCCACCAGATCGGGCAGGTAGGTGACGGTCTTGGCGACTTGAATCGCGCTGCTGCTCATGCGGAGACCTGCAGTTGAAAAGTGGGAACAAAGGCCTGAAGGATCGTCAAAGATTCAGAAAACCAAAATCTCCTCGCTACAAGAACAGGCAGCCATCCCAATCAAGGAACGACTGCCATACTCCGTGGCTTTAGAGGTTTTTGATCTGAACAGATGACGTCGTCAATGAACCGGAAGGAAATGGACGCTTCTGGGGCCGAAGACACAGGAACTGCATCTTGGCCAGGCCGATTAAATATCTTACACTTTCATGCTGACTCCAAAGGAGCCTTTGTCAGGGAAGCCCGAACAAGCTTCTGGCGTTGGCGGTGCTGGCATCAGCCACTTCAATCACAGTCTGCCCCCTCAGATCGGCCACGCGTTCGGCAACTGATGCCACAAAAGCAGGCTCATTTCTCTTTCCCCGCCGTGGGACTGGGGCCAGGAACGGGCAATCGGTCTCCACAAGAAAGCGATCCTGCGGAACGTCTTTCGCGCAGAGATGCGTGTCGACGGCTTTCGGGAAGGTGACCGTTCCACTGAAACTGATGTAGAAGCCAAACGCGAGAAAAGCTGCCATTTCCGAGGGAGTCCCGCCCCAGCAATGCATCACGCCCCTGGGGCAATGGCCGCGGAGTTGTCTTTCACGCAGTTCAGCCAGCATCGGTTCAGCGGCATCCCGGCAGTGAACAATCACGGGCAAATCAAGCTCCACTGCGAGATCGAGCTGAGGCCTCAACACGGAGAGTTGCTGATCCAGATTCTTGTCTCGAAACAGATCTAGGCCAAGCTCCCCTATGGCCACAACACGAGAATCGTCTTTCGCAGCGGCGCGTAAGACGTCAACGGTATCGGCGGCCCAATGCTCCGTATCGAGAGGATGCACGCCGACGGAGTAACGCATCTCAGGGAAGCGATCGGCCAAAGCACGAATCGCCGGAATCTCTGAAGGCTCCACGCAGGCATGCAACAGAGAAGTAACCCCGGCCTCTCGCCATCGGGAAGCCACCTCATCCAAATCGTCCTCAAACGTGCGAAAGACGATGTGACAGTGGCTGTCGATCAGGGTTGGAGTGGACATCAGATCAGGACCCGAAACGCGCCTTCAGGCCCCATTGTGCCGGGATGGGATCAGCTAACGCTTGGCTCGATAGCGCTCTTGACAGCCGTACTCAAACGAGACTTTTGATGCGCTCCGGTGTTGCGGTGCATCACACCACGCTTGACCGCTTTATCAATTTTGCTGAATGCTGCATTGAGGCTGGCGTTCAACGTGGTTTTGGCCTCATCGCCTGGGGCCTCGCTGTAAGCACTGCATGCAGTGAAACAGCGCTTCATGAGGGTACGCAGCGCTGATTTATACGCCTTGTTCTGTAAGCGATTGCGCTCGCCGATCTCGACGCGCTTTTTCGAAGACTTGTTATTGGCCACAGAGCCGGATTTCAGTTCAACAATCCGTGACCATAACCCACCGCGCTGCAAATCATCGAGCAAATGGTTCAAGGGCCACTTAGTTTGAGCAAGAACGACGATGAGGTGACGACAGTGCTGAGCAATGAGCATCCGCCTGCCGGTCTCATGCGCTGCATCAGCACCGCTGCGCAAGCCGAGCAGGAGCTCGATCGGATCGCGACCAGAACCACCGGAGCGACCCAACGCGAGGCGGAGCAACGGGTCCAAGAGATTTTGGAGCAGGTCAAGAGGGATGGAGACCAAGCTCTCATCAGCCTCACAGAGCAATTTGACGGCTTCCGCCCAGAACCTCTTCGCATCGATTCAGACCTACTGGAACAAGCCTGGAAGGACACCCCTGTCAATCTTCGCGATGCCTTAGATCTCGCGCACCGACGCATCCAAGATTTCCACCAGCGGCAACGTCCCACTGATCTCAGCGTTTCCGGGGTTCACGGAGAGCAGCTCGGTCGACGTTGGCGCCCAGTTCATGCAGCCGGCCTCTACATCCCAGGGGGTAGAGCGGCCTACCCCAGCACGGTCTTGATGAATGCCGTGCCAGCCAAAGCTGCGGGCGTGAAGCGAATCGCGATGGTCACCCCTGCTGGGGCCAACGGATTGATCAACACCACCGTTCTGGCAGCAGCTCACATCGCTGGGATCCGCGAGGTGTATCGAGTGGGCGGTGCACAAGCGATCGCAGCTCTCGCCTATGGAACAGACACCGTCCAGAAGGTCGATGTCATCAGCGGACCAGGAAATCTTTTTGTGACCTTGGCCAAAAAATCGGTCTATGGCCAGGTGGGGATCGATTCTCTGGCAGGTCCGAGTGAAGTTCTGGTGATCGCTGACCAAACAGCAAAACCAGAGCAGGTGGCGGCTGACCTCCTAGCTCAGGCAGAACACGACCCGCTTGCTGCCGCCATCCTTCTCACCACGGAAGAGGAGCTCTCTCGTTCCGTCCCAGAAGAGATTGAACGTCAGCTTGCCTCCCATCCACGCGAAAGCATTTGCCGACAGTCCTTAAGCCAATGGGGGCTGATTGTGATTTGCGACAGCCTTGAAGATTGCGCCAGTCTCAGCGATCGCTTCGCTCCAGAGCATTTAGAACTCCTGGTGGAGCGACCAAGAATGATGGCGGATCGCATTAACCATGCAGGTGCCATTTTTATTGGCCCATGGAGCCCAGAGGCTGTCGGGGATTACCTAGCAGGGCCCAACCACACACTCCCCACCTGCGGCGCCGCCCGATTCAGTGGGGCACTCAGCGTGGAGACATTCATGAGTCACACCTCCCTGATCGAGTTCAACAAGGAAGCCCTTGATGCAACCGGGGTGGCGGTGGAAACCTTGGCCATGAGCGAAGGTCTCCACAGTCATGCCAATTCGGTGCGGATCCGGCTTCAGTGAGCAGCGTTAACCCACACGCTCCAAGCTGCGGACTCCGGCAACGCCGTCACTGATTTCACCCACCAGCACTTCGTCAGCCAGGTTGACGAAGAGTCCGTTCTCCAAGACACCTGGAAGGTTGTTGATGTCTCGCTCGAGAGCAATCGGATCAGAGATTCCAGCATCAAACCGAACATCCAGAACAAGATTGCCCTGGTCGGTCACCACAGGGCCCGCTTTACGCGTTGCCATTCGGAGCTCTGCAACGCCTCCCATGGATTTCAGACGGGATTGAACTTGCACCCATGCGCCTGGAAGCACTTCAACAGGCAAGAGGAAGTCGAGATTTAAACGCTGCACAAGCTTTGTGGAATCAACCACGACGATGAACCGTTCGGCGCGGTCAGCGACCAGCTTCTCTTGCACATGGCATGCTCCACCACCTTTGATGAGTTGGAAAGCAGGATCCACTTCATCGGCACCATCGATCGCCAAATCGATGCGATCAATCGCGTTCAAAGCCCGCAAAGGAATCCCCAACTCAGCAGCAAGAACCTCGCCTTGAAACGACGTGGTCACGCCGACAATGTCATGAAGCTCTCCTGCTGCCAGTCGCGCCCCGAGGCCTTGAATCATCAAAGCGGCAGTGGAACCCGAGCCGAGGCCAACCACCATGCCGTCACGAATCTGTGCAACGGCCGCCTCCGCGACGGCCTGCTTCATTTGAGTTTGGAGATCCGACATCGATCAGCTGCTGAGGGCGAGACGGTAGCAAGAGTTCTCAGCTCATTCCTGGCAAAGGAGCCGGTTTAACCGACAGCTGCAGATCTCCCCCATTGCGCAGAATCTGCAACAGCAACGGCTGATCAATTTCCGCTTGGTCCACCTGTTTCAACAAATCCTGGGGATCTCGGATGGTGTCTTCTCCAGCATGAACAATGAGATCACCGCGCCTTAACCCGGCACGTTGAGCAGGGCTGTCGGGCAGAACCGATTGCACCAAGGCACCAGAGCGTTCCGGCAATTCAACGAGAGCATTGGGATCACGGTTGTGATCTCGCGCGATACGAGCGGTGAGAGGCACAAGTTGGACTCCCAAATAAGGATGGACAACCTCACCATCTTTTTGGAGTTGCTCAGCCACTCGGGAGGCCAAATTGATCGGGATCGCGAAACCCAATCCGGCCCCAGGACCAGAGCGCACCAGCGTGTTGATCCCAATCACCTCCCCGGTTGCATTCACCAGGGGTCCACCGGAATTTCCAGGATTAATCGCGGCGTCGGTTTGGATCAGATCGAGACGCTTATCGGAAAAGCCGAGGCTGCTGATATTGCGATGAAGACTGCTGACAATGCCCAACGTGACCGTTCGTTCCAGGCCGTAGGGAGTGCCTAACGCAATGGCCCAATCACCAACTTCCAAGGCCTCAGAGTCTCCCAACGTTGCCGGAGAGGGCAGAGCCCGACCAGACAGACGGACCAGCGCGAGATCGGTGACAGGGTCTTGACCAATCACTTCCCCGTCTCTCTGTTCCCCATCAGACAGGGTCACATTGACAGTGCTGACTTGATCAACGACATGGGCATTGGTCAACACCAGGCCACGGCCATCGATCACAACCCCTGACCCCTGACCCCGCTGACGCTCAGGGCCAATCCCATAGCCGGGTTCTCCTAGGAGGTCTCTCAGGAGAGGGTCAATCAAGTTCGGATCAAAAGGCTGCCGTTCGATCAAGCGTTCGGTGTCAATCCGTACCACCGACGGTGCTACCTCCCGGACGGCGTTAGCAACAAAACTGTGGCCGCCAGCCGTAAACGAGAGATCCGCGGCCTGAGCGGGGAGGCCGCCGAAGCAAGACATGACCAGAAGGGCTGTCAGGCAACAAAAGCGAATCATTTTCAAAACCTTCATGCCGTCGGCCAAGAATCATGAATACATAAGAATCGTCACGCTAGTGGCCCCGCTCACGGGAATGAAGCACGCGCATCAGGCAACTCACTTGAAGAAGAAGCACGGCATTAGTTTGATCAACCCTTGCTTCATTTGAGAGCCATGACCGAGTCGTCAAACGTGCAACTCCGATGCGAGCTCTGTCAGATCGAGATCAATGAAAACGCCGATCAGGGAGACGAGGTCGTGTTCAGTCGTGGTGCCACCGGAAGCCGCAGCAAACTTTGGGCACGCGTGTGTCAGTACTTAAAAACAGACGAGCAAAAAGCAGCTTGTATCAACCAAGACGCAACCCAACGAGGCAGCGAGAAGCCTGGTGATCGCTACGAAGAAATCGCTCCTGTTGAAGTCGGAAGCACACAGGCTTCAAACTGATCCCGATCGTGCATGATCCAATCCTTGACTGGCACACTTCCCAAATTCGTGTCTATTACTACCGTCAGATACGTCACCAACTCTCGATCATGCGCTTGTTTAAAGCGGCCGCTACTGGCCTGATCGCGCTCACTTCGATTGGCCTTGTGGCCTGCCAAAAGTCAGCTCCCACCAGCGACAAAGGAGCTTCAAGTCAGGCAGGCAATGTATTCGAGACAGGAAAGCTCAGGGCGGTCGTCCTTGACAATGTGCTCCCCATGGTTGACGAGAAAGATGGGAAATATGAAGGCCTTTCTTTCGTCGTGCTCAACGCCATCCGCGATCAGCTGAAATCAGCGTCGGAGAACAAGTCCGATGACATCGTGATCGAGCCTGTTTCCATCAAGTCTGCACAGGATGGACTGAACAAAATTCGTTCCGGAGAAGCCGATATTGCATGTGGCGTTGCCTTCACATGGGAACGACAAAGAACGCTTACTTACAGCTTGCCTTTCGCAACAAGTGGCGTTCGTGTCTTAGCCCCTAAAGGCAATGACGGAACACCGGAAAGCCTCAAGGGCAAAACGATTGGTGTCGTGAAAGACACGGCAGCAGCAGCCGTGCTGGCTAAATCCGTTGATGATGCCCAATTCCAATTCTTCTCAACCCCCACAGAGGCCCTTGCAGGTCTTAAGGACGGAACCGTTGAATTCCTGGGTGGCGACAGCCTCTGGCTAAAAGCAAGCCGTCAAGCCACAGCTCCGGATGCTGATCTTGTCCCCACATTCCCTTACGCAAGATCCAGCGTGGGCTGTGTTGTCGCGAACACCACTCCTCACCTTCTGAATTACAGCAACTTGGCCATCGGTCGCATGCTGACCGCTTATGTGGACGACAACAAAGACGTACGCACAGCCGTCAATCAGTGGATTGGTCCTGATAGTCAGGTTGGACTGAGCGAAAACATGATTGGCGATTTCTTCACCATCGTGCTCGCAACGACAGCTGAATTGTCCAAAGGCTCCTGAGCCCTAGTCCCTAACTCCACTCACATTTCACGTCACCCATGAACAAAACAACCCTGCTGAGCATCGCTGCAATCCTCGCCTCAAGCTCAGTGCTCACTGACGCCTCTCACTCCGCTGTTCTTAGTGAGCCCGATCTCGGGAATGCTCTTGAACAGCGCATTGAAAAACTCTCCAATAACGCCTGGGCACGCTTGGAGACCAGTGATCACAACAACGGCCAGTCCATTGCCCGCGCTTGGGGCAACGGCAACGGCCGTGCTTTCGCCAACGGTGGTGGTGCTCGTCGAGGTTTCGCTAATGGCAGCGGCGGCGGCTTTGGCAATGCCTATCGCGCAGGTTTCGCCAATTGGTGAACCACGCTGATTACGGACCCATTGGCCTCTTGGTGATTCAGGCCACATCACTCTGCAATCTCGATTGCAGTTACTGCTACTTGCCTGATCGCCAAAAACGCCGGATCTTTGATCTCAATCAATTACCTTTGTTGCTGAACAGGGTGTATGAGAGTCCCTTTTGGGGCCCTCATCTTTCAATCCTTTGGCACGCAGGCGAGCCCCTGACGTTGCCCTGCAGCTTTTACGACGATGCCACTGCCATCGTGCGTGAGCAAACGGCTGAGCTGCAGGAGCAAGGGGTTCAGATTGAGCAGCACGTGCAAACGAATGCCACGCTGATCAACGACGCCTGGTGTGAATGCTTTAAACGCAATCGCATTGTTGTTGGGGTGAGTGTTGATGGACCGGAAGAGATCCACGACTCCCATCGCCGATTCCGGAATGGGAAGGGCTCTCATGCTCTAACCATGCGTGGCATTCGCAAGCTTCAAGAACAAGAAATTCCGATCCATGCGATTGCCGTACTCACCAGTGCTGCCATGGAAGATCCAGAGAGGATGTACTCCTTTTTTCGGGACAATGGGATTCATGATCTCGGCTTCAATGTTGAAGAGCAGGAAGGCGTCAACGCCAGCTCTTCCATGCAAGGAATCAGCCGAGAAAAGCAATATCACCACTTTTTAAAATGCTTCTGGGAGTGCAATCAAAGGGACGGTTTTCCGATTCGACTTCGTGAATTCGATCAAATCACCGAGATGATGATCAGTGGTCAAAGACTGCTTCAAAACGAAATGAATCGCCCATACTCGATTTTGAGTGTGGATTCAGCCGGCAATTTTTCCACGTTTGACCCTGAACTTTTATCCGTTGAAACCCAAAAGTATGGGTTGTTCAACTTAGGCAATATTCGCGATCAATCTCTTGTTGCAGCCACTGAAAGCGAGACATTTCAGCAATTGCTTCAAGACATGACAGCGGGGACAGCGCTTTGCCGCGATCAATGCGATTACTACGGCTTTTGCGGAGGCGGAACTGGAAGCAACAAGTATTGGGAGCATGGAACCTTGGCCTCAAGTGAAACCTGCGCCTGCCGCTTTTCAACCCAAATCCCAGTGAAAGTCCTTCTCGAACAAATTGAAGATCAGGGTGTAAAAGCACCCTAATTATCCAACAGCCAATATGTTTTCTCTGGCACGCAAAAGCCGTCGATCCACATCAGCCATCGGCGTGATCGCGGCTTGCTCAACGCTCATTTTTGCTCACGCACCAACTGCTCAAGCAGGTTGCACGTTCCTCATGCCAATCGGTGGCAATGGCGACGGCCCCAAGCCCTACATCGTCAAAAAGAAAGTTGAGCGTCCGAAGGGCCTCATCGGGAAAGCGGTGGGTCGGACTAACTGGAACACCGATTTTGTGGTGAATCAACCTTTTGCCTCTTACAAACTCTTCTTCACAGCAGATTCAACGGATAGCAACCCTGGCTCTTACCCAATCGAAGCCTTCCTGAAATTTTCAGACGGCAGCAATTTAAAAGTTGTCAACGAATTCATGAAGCCACCAACGGGCACGGGAGCCCAGTTCGGTCCATTTCAGTCTCCTTCCGGGAAGGCCGTGAGCCAAGTGAATTTCAGAATTGGCGCCAACAACGATCCTGGGGCGACCGGATTCAGTTATCGCATCTCCGTACAGGGCTGCGACTGATGGAGGAAGGGGCAATCAACTACATTGTTGATCGGCTTGGTGAGTTCCTCTTTTCAGGGGGGTGATCGCAGTATCAACCATCGGGCCAATGCCCGACTCTCCCTCCGATTGTCCTTGCCCCATCCTCTGCTACCAGCACTCAAGGAATTGGCCTCTGCCACAGCAGTAGGCCATGGATTTGAGTTGGCTGACTTGCAGGTCTTAGCCCACATGCAACCCATGACGGTGCAGATCCAAATTCGCCGTTCCAGCGGAGAGGATGTGACCCTCGATGATTGCGCCGGTTTCAGTGCACCGATGGGACAAGCCCTCGAGAATTCTGCTGTTCTCAGCGAGGCTTATGTCTTAGAGATCAGCAGTCCAGGGATCGGAGAACAGCTTCAGTCGGATCGCGATTTCCAGACTTTTCGTCGCTATCCAGTCGACGTGATTCACCGTGATACCGAAGGAACTGAGCAGAAACATTCCGGGACCCTTTTGGAGCGAACGGAAGACCACGTCAAGATCAGTATTCACGGGCGAATTAAACAGTTTTCGCGAAGCTCCATCATTTCTGTAGAGCTCACCAGTCCCACAGGCTGATTCTTTAAGCCTCTTTCCAACCTCACTCTCCTCCAAGACTTTCATTCCCGTCCTCGATGGCTCTCGTCCTTCTCCCCGGCCTCAGCAACCTGATCGAAGACATCAGCGAGGAAAAGAAACTCGCCCCTCAGGTCGTTGAAGCTGCCTTAAGGGAAGCCCTCCTCAAAGGCTACGAGCGCTATCGGCGCACACTGTATTTAGGGATCAGTGAAGATCCTTTTGACGAGGAGTATTTCAGCAATTTTGATGTCGCCCTGGATCTCGATGAAGAGGGCTATCGGGTCCTCGCCAGCAAAATCATTGTTGACGAGGTTGAAAGCGAAGACCACCAGATTGCCTTAGCCGAGGTAATGCAGGTGGCTGAAGACGCCCAGGCCGGCGATACCGTCGTCCTGGACGTCACGCCCGAGAAAGAGGATTTCGGTCGCATGGCAGCTGCTACGACCAAACAGGTGTTGGCGCAAAAGCTGCGTGATCAGCAGCGACGCATGATCCAAGAGGAGTTCGCTGATCTTGAGGATCCAGTCCTGACCGCACGCGTGATTCGATTCGAGCGTCAATCGATCATCATGGCCGTGAGTTCAGGCCTCGGCCGCCCCGAAGTGGAGGCTGAATTACCCAGGCGCGATCAGCTCCCCAACGACAACTACCGAGCCAACGCCACCTTCAAAGTCTTTCTTAAAGAGGTCAGCGAGGTGCCACGCCGTGGGCCTCAACTCTTTGTGAGTCGAGCCAATGCGGGATTGGTGGTCTACCTCTTCGAGAATGAAGTTCCTGAAATTCAAGAGGGCTCGGTACGCATCGTTGCTGTCGCCCGTGAAGCCAATCCTCCATCGAGGTCGGTAGGACCTCGTACCAAGGTGGCTGTCGACAGCATCGAGAGAGAAGTCGATCCTGTTGGAGCTTGTATCGGAGCCCGGGGCTCGCGCATTCAACAGGTCGTGAATGAACTCCGAGGCGAAAAAATTGATGTCATCCGCTGGTCCCAAGACCCCAGCCAATACATCGCCAACTCGCTGAGTCCGGCGCGCGTTGAAGTGGTACGTCTTGTGGATCCCGAGGGGCAACATGCCCATGTTTTAGTGCCACCCGATCAATTGAGTCTTGCGATCGGACGAGAAGGCCAAAACGTTCGTCTTGCCGCTCGATTAACGGGTTGGAAAATTGACATCAAAAATTCAACGGAATACGACCAAAGCGCAGAAGATGCTGTTGTTGCTGAGCTCATCTCCCAAAGAGAAGAGGAAGAAGCCCTTCAACGCGAGGCGGAAGAGCGCCTAGCCGTTGAACAGGCCGCCAGGGCCGAAGAAGATGCTCGACTTCGTGAGCTCTATCCCCTCCCTGAAGACGAGGAGGGATACACGGAAGATGGAGAGTATTACGAAGAAGCTGAAGCTTCAGGAGAAGAGCCTGTCGCCGAAGCCAGCGAGGAGTCAGTCGAGACAACGGACACCGAGCTCGACTCTGAGGATGCCCCCAGCACAAGCGATGACGAGGAAGGAGCCCGGTGAACGTCTCGCGCCCCGTCCTCCGTCGCTGTGTCGCTTGCCGTCAGCTTCTTGATCGAAGCCTGCTTTTGCGAGTGATTCGTGACCATCAGGATGGGGTCCTCCTCGATCAGGGGATGGGCCGATCGGCCTACCTCTGCCCGACTGAGGCCTGTTTTGAAGAGGCACGCCGCCGCAAAAGGCTTCAGAAATCCCTGCGTTGCCAGGTTTCTGATGACTTACTAACGGCGCTGCAAGAGCGGCTCACCGAACCTCGTGTAGCAGCCGCTGAGGCAAGATGAACATTGGCACCACGTGTGTGGAGCCCCGAGGCACACCGTGCCCGGACCGACCGGAGACCTGAATGACCAGCAGCGGCAAAGTCAGAATTTATGAGTTGTCCAAGGACCTTGGCTTGGAGAACAAAGATGTCCTGGATGCCGCCGAGAAGCTGTCCATCGCGGCAAGGAGCCATAGCAGCTCCATCAGCGAAACAGAAGCCGGCAAAATCCGAAGCCTTTTAAAGCAAGGTGGGAGCCCAGTTGCGTCTGCTCCTGTCAAGCCCGCGCCTGGAAAAGCAATTCTCTCGGTCAAAAAGGCATCCAGCCCAGCAGCCCCGTCGATGCCCAGCAAACCTGCGGCTCCTACGGCAGCAAAACCATCTCCGAAACCTTCTGCACCTTCACGACCAGAGGCGCCCCTGCCCTTGATCGTGCAGAAGCCCGTGTCGCGTCAAGCCGCACCACAAAAACCGGTGAGCCGACAAAGCGCCCCCGCACCGTCTGCACCCACGCCACGGCCCAAGCCCGCGGTCGCTCCTGCGCCCTCAGCGCCCAAGCCCTCATCCCCTGCGCCGACAGCTTCTGCTCCATCAGCTCCTGCAAGGCCTAGCTCGGCCAGACCGACACCAGCCCCTGCCCGACCCACAGGCACTGCTCCAGTGAAGCGCCCTGGCAGTGAAGCCAGTAGCCCAAGACCAACGGCTCCTCCAGCGCGTCCGCAACCGAAAGCGCCAGTCAACCGAGGGGCACCACAGCGCCCTGCCCCCAAACCAGAACTCGTGGGCCGGCCACAGCCCAAGCGTGCTGCACCTGGTGCCCCCGTGCGTCAGATCGGACAACGCCCAGGAGTGAGTCCTCGGCCAAGCGGGCCTCCGGGTCAGCGGGCAAACATGCCACAACGCCCAGCAGGTGCTCAACGTCCTGGGGCCCCAACACGACCAGGAAATGCCCCATCGAAGCCCGGGCAACCCCGCGCAGGTGCGGGATCAATTGAATTGGTCGGCAAACCCATCCGCAGAGACGGCAGCAATGATGGCGCCGGTGGCCGTGGCGATGGACAAGGGCGTCCCCCTGGTGCAGCCAGACCTGGAGCCCCCCGTCCCGGTGGCATGCCTGGGATGCGAAAGCCGGTGGCCCCCGGTGAGCTCATGCAGCTCCAAAAACCGAACAGCCGCCCATCAGCACCACCGCCGAGACGCGTGGATGGCACTCCTGTCGCCACCAGAAGCGGTGGTGAAGCGGCCGCTGGAGGAGCCAAAGCCACTCCTCCTGTTTCCCGTCCTACCGCCACTCCCCCATCAGCGCCCAGGCGTCCAGGCTTCAGACCTGGCCCAGGCGCTGGTGGTCAGCGCAGGCCTGGACGGCCTGACTGGGATGACAGCGCCAAACTGGAAGCGCTGCGCAGTAAATCGCCTCAGAAACAGCGCCAAAAGGTTCACATCATCGGCGAAAACGATGATGCCCTAACCGCTGAGACCGGAGGATTCGCTGGTGAACGCCAGGCGATGGTGCTATCCGCCAGCTTGGCCCGTCCCTCCAAGCCAAGGACCAAGCACAAGCCAGCGCCCAAGCCAGTTGCTGCTATCAGGAAGCGGCGCAAGGAAACCGCACGTCAGCGTCAACGTCGCCGCGCGATGGAGCTGCGTGCAGCCAGAGAGGCCAAGCAGGTACGGCCAGAAATGATCGTGGTCCCCGAGGACAATCTCACGGTCCAAGAGCTCGCTGACATGCTCAGTATCGAGAGCTCTGAAATCATCAAATCCCTGTTCTTCAAGGGGGTCATTGCCACGGTCACTCAGACCTTGGACATGCCAACCATCGAAGCTGTGGCACAAGAATTCGGCGTGCCTGTACTTCAGGACGATGTCGAAGAGGCGGCCAAGAAAACCGTCGAGATGATCGAAGAGAAAGATCTCGAACATCTCATTCGCCGTCCCCCTGTCGTCACCGTCATGGGCCACGTCGACCACGGCAAGACCAGCCTCCTCGATGCGATCCGTCAAGCCCGCGTCGCCGCTGGAGAAGCCGGTGGCATCACCCAACACATTGGTGCTTACCAAGTCGAGATTCAGCACAACGACGCCCCTCGGAAGCTCACCTTCCTGGACACTCCTGGTCACGAGGCGTTTACCGCCATGCGTGCTAGGGGCACCAAAGTCACTGACGTTGCCGTCTTGGTGGTTGCGGCAGACGATGGGGTGCGTCCTCAAACCTTGGAAGCCATCAGCCATGCACGAGCGGCAGAAGTGCCGGTTGTTGTGGCGATCAACAAGATCGACAAAGAGGGAGCCTCCCCCGATCGCGTCAAACAGGAACTGTCCGAACAGAACCTGCTGGCGGAAGAATGGGGAGGCGATGTGGTGATGGTGCCCGTCAGTGCACTCCGCGGAGAGAACATCGACAAGTTGCTTGAAATGATCCTCCTCGTCACCGAGGTTGAGGATCTTCAAGCCAACCCCGATCGCCTTGCTAAGGGCACTGTGATCGAGGCCCATCTCGACAAGGCCAAAGGCCCTGTGGCCACGTTGCTTGTTCAAAACGGCACATTGCGCACGGGTGACGTGCTCGCCGCAGGCCCAGTTCTGGGCAAAGTGCGCGCCATGGTGGATGACGGAGGCGGCCGCTTGAAGGAAGCAGGTCCTTCCTGTGCTGTGGAAGCCCTGGGCTTCAGCGAAGTGCCCACGGCAGGCGACGAGTTTGAGGTCTATCCCGATGAGAAGTCAGCACGCGCCGTGGTCGGCGATCGTGCTTCCGATGCCCGTGCGAGTCGTCTGGCTCAACAGATGGCCTCCCGTCGCGTATCCCTCACAGCCATGTCTGGCCAAGCGAAAGAGGGCGACCTCAAGGAGCTCAATCTCATTCTCAAGGCCGATGTTCAAGGCAGTGTGGAAGCGATCCTTGGCTCGCTTGAACAGCTACCGAAAGACGAGGTGCAGGTCCGTGTGTTGCTGTCCGCTCCTGGCGAAGTCACAGAAACGGACGTGGATCTAGCGGCAGCCTCTGGCGCTGTGATCGTGGGCTTCAACACCTCGATGGCATCAGGCGCCAAACGGGCGGCGGATGCCAACAGTGTTGACGTTCGCGACTACGACGTCATCTACAAGCTGTTGGAGGACATCCAATTGGCGATGGAAGGTCTCCTCGAACCAGAACTTGTTGAAGAATCCCTTGGAGAAGCAGAGGTTCGAGCCGTTTTCACGATCGGCAAGAGCGCTGTGGCTGGTTGTTATGTCACGACCGGAAAACTGCAACGGAACTGCAAGGTACGGGTGCGTCGCGGCAAAGAAATCGTCTTTGCTGGAGACCTCGATTCCCTACGTCGCAACAAGGACGACGTCAAGGATGTGGCCACAGGCTTCGAATGCGGTATCGGCTGTGATCGCTTCGCCAATTGGAAGGACGGCGACGTTGTTGAGGGCTACAAGCTCGTAACCCAGCGCCGCAAACTCGCCACCTAATGTCACCTCGCAACGAGCCGCTTCTCTGGCTCCAGTTGGTGGCGATAGGAGCCATCCCACTGGAGCTACAGCTGCTTCGCTTGATCCTGGCTGGCTCGGATCTTGGTCCGGTGCCCTCGGTTGAACGTCTTCTTTGTTGGGGAATCGCCGTTGTTGCGCCTGCCGTCTTGCTGTGGAAACGGCCTGTTGATTGGGGCTCCCTGCTCCTTGTGCGTCAACCCCTCAAAGGGCGAACCAGCTGGCAACGAAAAATCAGTCAATTCCAAGAGAACTTGCTCTTAAAACTGGTGGGAGCAGCAGGGGCTGTTCTTTTGCTCGCCGTGTTCTGGTGGATCGATCGATCCTCGCTGCTCATTGCGGATTTTTCGCCTTTCAACAGTGGCTATCGCCTTCAAAGTCTGCTGATTGCAACCCCACTGCTGGCAATCATTATTTGGCAATGGCATCAGCTGGTCCAATCAATCTGGCTTCTCACCCGTCCTCCGACAGCCATTGAAGGGGCTGCAGCGATGACTGACCGACAACTCGAAGAGGCAAGGTTTTCACTCGGCTTGGATCTTCTTCGCCTTGAGACCTTGGATTGGCACACTCCGGATCGCAAGACACCAGCAGTTGATGAACCGAAGGAACCTCAAAAGACCATCGAGACGCCTCCAGCTCCTGAGCCATCGATGGAGGCGGAGGAAGAGGAACTCTCAGATCATGACTCCAACGCCTTGAACGACGCAAACGCAGAAGAACTGAATCTCCCTACCGCACCAGACTCAGGACTACCGCGTGCGATCGAACCAGAGCAAGCTGCCGAACAGAACGACAGCACCGATCTGGATCCCCAGGTCACTGAGGACAACAGTGTCTCCAGCGGTGACCTTGAAGGTCATGACGAACAAACCAAGCCCGCCGGAAGCGAAGAGAGCGACCCAGAGCAAGCGCCTTAGAGAACGCCAGGGAGTGCGTGCTTCCTGGAGCAGCCGCGCCTTCAATTCTGGATCCAACTGTCTTTGTGAGTCGCGGTCGCTCAAACCCTGTGCTGCGCAATGCCAAATGTTAAGTTCCTAAAGCTGCCGATGTAGCTCAGCTGGTAGAGCAACGCTTTCGTAAAGCGTGGGTCGCCTGTTCAAGTCAGGTCATCGGCTTAAGACATCCAGCCAGTTTCAGCAAGAAAACCTGCTGTAGCTGGTTTTTTATGGCTCGAACCCGCCTAAGAGCAACATCAAAACTGATGTGCGTTAGCTGATGAGATCCCATGAACCTATTCACTCGCTTATTCACGGCCTACGAATTCAGATCCATAGGAATAGCGCGCATTGACAGGAACCCCAGCCTGACAAAGAGGACAGTCATCAGCCGACCAGGACGGGAGGAGGACTTCATCTAAAAAAATACAATTTTCTGCCCCAAGATCTACCGCCCCAACATTGCCCCTATTCACATACATTGCAACACCCATTGGATGGCCGCCTGACTGAACAACCGCCTCATACGTAAGACGAACTGAAAATCCAGTATTAACAACATCGTCAACAATCAGGACAGATTGACCTCGAACGATCTCATCATATCCCCGCTTAATTTCAAACCTTTCTGTTTTCCCTGCGTCATCAAACACACGTTCTGCAAATACGCAACGAGCCTTAAGAGCCAAGGCCACATATTGGGCACAAATAACACCACCAATCGCAGGACCACAGATCCAGTGAGGCCGAAAACCTCGATCTTGAATGTCTTCGCCCAAGAGTTGACCACGACCAACAGATTGGCAAACGCCACACGGTCTTACAAGAACGTGCGAGCAAGAACCAAAGCGATGGCCAGAAAACCGCTGCTTCGGCATCACTCCCTTTGTAGGGGAGAGAGCTTGATCGAAGAATCCAGATCCATAGCGATGCCTTGAGATTGGCGCCGACGTGCCATCAAACTGAAACCATCCACACCAGAGTTCATGGCCAGCATCGAACCCAGCAAGCTCGATCGCATGCACCGCAGCTTCGGGAGAGATGCAGAACTCGATGAAGTCTTCATCGTGCTGAGTGTCGGCGCAGGGCTGATCGCAACTCTGGGTTTACTCGCCGACAGCCCTGCCGTCGTGATCGGCGCGATGGTGGTCGCTCCATGGATCATGCCGCTCAGAGCCGCCGCCTTTGCCGTGCTCTTTGGCAACATCCCCCTGCTCACTCGTGCGTTACGGACGTTATTGGTGGGAGTCTGCGCCACCACCGTCCTGTCACTTGTGCTTGGGAAGCTGGCCGGATTGCCTCAATTCGGCTCGGAGGTAGCCGCGCGGACTGTGCCGAACCTTCTTGACCTAGGGATCGCACTTGTAGCCGGTGGACTGGCCACTTACGCCAAGCTTCGCAGTGATGCCGTGAGCTCACTGGCAGGAACGGCGATTGCCGTTGCGCTTGTACCGCCGGTCTGCGTGATGGGCCTTCTTCTATCCCATGCGTACTGGGAGGAAGCCTTTGGAGCGGGTCTCCTATTTGCCACCAACCTTCTTGGAATTTTGACGGGGGGATTGGTCCTCATGGCCTGCAAAGATTCTTACTTTCGCCAAGAGCTCAGGAGAAGCCATTTAGGAGCCGCAAGCTTTGCGCTCACCGGTTTATTGCTGATTCCCCTAGGAACCGGTTTTATTAATCTCCTTGACCAGGCAAAACAAAAAAATACACGCGAATCAGTGGAAAAGACCATTGAACAATTTCTGACGCGCGAGACTGTGACCTTTGGAGATAAAAAGAAAGTTTACATCGAGAGAATTGATATCGACTGGAATCAAAACCCACCGGTCGTCCTAGTGATCGTGCGTGTTGCAGACCCAGAACGTCCCACATTCAAACAAGTTTCAGCCGTTCAAGAAGAGATCAACAAACGACAAGGACTGCGATTTCGACTTGTCGTTCAACGCACAGCTGTTGACATCATCGGCCCCAAAGAACAGCCCAATGCTCAAAGCCCAATCTCCAAGCAACTGATCGATTCAAAGATTCAGCTAATTGATGAAACAAAACCTGTCAAAGACAAGAGGCCCTTCCGACAAGTCCCCCAAATCGAACAATTGCCTTTTCTTGACAACATGCAATCCTTTGAGAAGGGAACGAAGGACGAGAAGGAAAAAAGCAAGGAAAGCAACCTCAACTCAACCTCTGAGCTTGAAGAAATCAAGGCTCCTGAGCTGCCTCTTGACAGTCAAGCTGCTGATAAAAACTTAGATTAATTTCGGCTGTCTCAATTTATAAAACCCTCCTGAGATTGAAGGCGAGCGGCTGCAAGGAATTCTTCAACAGATTCAAACGGAACAGGCTGCTCTCGCCCAGTTTCTACATCGCGGTAGAGATCAGCCACACTCCATGCGGCACTGCGCTGATCTGCCTGGAACCGTGGGATTAGATGCAAGTGGAGATGGCGCGCTCCCTCCCCGAAGGCAATGGCATAAACCCTGTCGCAGCCAGTCACCGTCTTAACAAGTTTGGACGCTTGCTGAACAACGCTTCCCCATTCATCCGCTTCATCGTCCAGAAAGTCGATCGGTCCAGCGAGATGGCGACGCGCATCGAGCAAACACCAACCAAGCAGCGGGGAAGGGTGCGGATGATGACGCAGCAACCAACGGCGATTGCGCCAAATCTCGAGGTCGCGAAGACGTTCCACGCTGGCGTGAAGCGCACAAATCGCACAGCGCTCTGAACGATCCACCGAATCATCAGAGGACGATGTGCCGGAATGGATTGCCATCACTTAAGGATTGAGATCGCTCCATGATCCTGATGGAAGGACGGTTGTATGCCACAAAACCCCAGGCACAAAAAAGCCCCCTCGTGAGAGGGGGCTTTCTAGTTCAGTTGATCTGAAC